>NZ_JBVHLK010000009.1:0-288207 GCF_055559015.1 Streptomyces sp. NPDC024698
ACCCATCCACCGAACCCGCACCCGATGGAACATCACCCCACTACACTCAAAATCAGGCCCCTGACCAGCAGGAATAGCAAAACGCTGCTGGAGTATTAGGCTGCGACCCTAGCAGTCAATCTCGACAAGGGATCCGTTCCGCCCGGATGTGCACGGAACCTCGCCATGGCTACTACTGCCGGGCTGGGCGGAGCACCCGGCGCACGGCGCCACGCAGCCACTGGTGGGCCCCGTCGGCGGTGTGGCGCGGGTGCCAGGCCATGCCGATCGTCAATGGTGGCAACGGCAGCGGGATTTCCAGCAGGCGCAGTCCCAGCGCGTGTGCCGCGTCGCTGAGTGGTGATGGGGGCTCGCCCGGCAGCGCGGTCGGCACCATGCAGACCATGTCACCGACCGCGGCCAGAGTCATCGCTGCCAGATGTCCGGGCAGGACGGCACTCACCTGTCGGCTGAGCCCTCGCTCGGCCAAGGCCGCGTCCAGCGGGCCGGTGAAGCGTCCCCGGCGGCTGACCACCACGTGCTCGGCCGCGGCCAGCCGGGCAGCCGTCAAGGTTCCTTCGGCGAGCGGGTGCCCGGCCCTGACGGCGGCCGCCATCCGCAGCGTGACCAGCTCTTCGACCCGGGTCTCCGGGTCGACGTGGTCGATGGCTCCGATCTCCAGATCGATCCGGCCCTCGCGCAGTGCGGGGCCCGCCTCCCACTCCTCGGCCAGCACCCGCAGCGAGACACCCGGTGCCCGGCGCCGGGCCAGCCCGAGCAGTCCCGGCGCCAGTGCCGCGCCGACCAGGTCCGCGGCCTGGACGGTGAAGGTGCGCTTCAGCGCCGCGGGGTCGATCCCGCCGCTCGGGGTGAGCAAGGCCTCCAGCCGGCGCACCACCGCGGCGGCCTCGTCCCGCAGTTCCTCGGCGCGGGGTGTGGGCACCATCGCCTGTCCGGCCCGCACCAGCAGCGGATCCTGGAGCACTCGGCGCAGCCGGGCCAGAGTGCGGCTCATCGCCGCGGGGGAGGTCCGCAGCCGCGCGGCGGCACGGGTGACGCTCTGCTCGCTCAGCAGGGCGTCGAGGGCGACGGCAAGGTTGGCGTCGAGATTCGGGACTGGGCTGCTCACCGGCATTATTCCGTTTCGGGCAATGATTGGATGCTGAAGTTCCCATTGTGGCAATGCGGTTGGCGTCCGCACGATGAAGGGGCCGCACAGATCCGACACAGACACCGAGGTTTTCATGATCGTCATTACCGCACCCACCGGGAACATCGGCCGGCGGCTGCTGTCCCTGCTGGTCGAGGCCGCACCCGCACACGGAGAGGAACTGCGCGTCGTGGTCCGCGATCCTGCCCGGCTTCCCGAGGCCGTACGTGAGCGGGTCGAGGTGGTCACGGGCTCGCACGGCGACGCCGCGACCGTCGAGCGCGCCTTCACCGGGGCCGACGCCGTCTTCTGGCTGGTGCCGCCGGATGCCTCGGTCACGCCCGACGAGGCGTACAGCGGCTTCACCCGCCCGGCCGTGCGGGCGTTCGCCGCTCATGGCGTCGGCCATGTCGTCGGCGTCTCGGCGCTCGGCCGCGGCACCCCGCACGCCGCCCGGGCCGGGCTGGTCACCGCCTCCCTGGCCATGGACGATCTGATCGCCGACTCCGGCGTGGCCTACCGGGCCCTGGCCAACCCATCGTTCTTCGAGAACCTGCTGGAGGAGGCCGACTCGATCCGCGACGACGGCGTCTTCACCGACACGGTCGCTGCGGACCGTCCGGCCCCGCTGGTGGCCGTCGCCGACATCGCCGCGACGGCGGCCGGCCTGCTGCTGGACCGCTCCTGGAGCGGCGTCGACAGCGTTCCGGTACTCGGCCCACAGGACCTGTCGCCCGACGACCTGGCCCGCATCATGACCCAGGAGCTGGGCCGTCCGGTCCGCTACCGGCGCCAGCCGCTCGAGGAGCTGCGGTCCACCCTGCTCGGCTACGGCCTCAGCGAGGCGTTCGTCGAGGGCATGGTCGACATGAAGCGCGCCAAGGACCAGGGCCTGGACTCCGGCATCGACCGCTCGCCGCAGGCGAGCCCGGCCACCGGATTCGCGCAGTGGTGTGCGCAGACGCTCAAGCCCGCCGTTCTCGCCACACCGGAGGCAGCCGATGTCCGTTGACCGAACCGAGCCGCCGGTCACCGCGTTCATGCTGGTGAAGACCACGCCCGAGTGGCTGGCTATGACCGTGGCCGAACGCGTCCAGGCCTTCACCACCCAGGTCGTCCCGGTGATCGAGGCCCGCACCCGCGGTGTCCGCTCCCGCTTCTACGACACGGAGTTCTACTCGGCGCGGGTCACCGACGTCTGGGTCTGGGAGGCGGACGACCACGCCGCCTACCGGCTGCTGATCGACGCGCTGCGCGAAACCCCCTTCTGGGACCGCTACTTCGACGTCGTCGACCTGCTCGTGGGTACCGAGAACGGCTACGCCCACACCTACGGCCTGGACCCGGTGACCACCATCGCCACCTGACGCTCCTACACAAGTCCAGGGTCAGGCAGCGTGAGCAGGGGGCCGTTTCCCGCGGGAAGCGGCCCCCTTCGTCCGAGGCGGCGCTGGTCAGGTGAGGTTCAGCGGAGTGATGCCGGTACCCGCGTGCGGCTCGGATTCCAGCGACACGCCCGTGAGCGGCTCTGCCGCCTTCACCGCGTGCCAGGCGATCGCAGCGGCGCGGGCGACCGGCCAGTCCACGTTCTCAGTTTCTGCGGCGCCGTGCGACGACGGACACGGTGCCGCCCGTCATCAGGGCGACCGCGGCCGCCGCGGCCGCGTACCAGGGCAGCGCGCCGGTGCCCGTGTCGGCCATCGAGCCCTGCCCCGTACCGCCCGAAGCCGAGGTGCCGGAGCCGGCCGAGGCGGAGCCGGAGGTGCCGCCGGATCCGGAGCCGCTCCCAGAGGAGGAACCGGAGCCGGAGGAGGAGCCTGAGCCGTGGCCCTGGGAGCCCCCGGCGGTGACCGTGATCGCCGCGGTGTTGTCCTTGGTGTTGCTGTCCTGGTTCGGCAGCGTCACCTTGATGGAACCGGGTGCGAGGTCGGCCGGCTTGTCGATGCGGAGGTCGAACACGAACGGCGTGAGCTGTCCGGCGTCGAAGTACGAGTCGTCCGGGTCCTGGTAACAGGTGTAATGCCTGCCGCCAGGCTTGCCCCAGTGCCTGTCGTTGTCCGAGGGGTTCTGGTCGTCGTCCGAGCTGCAGAGGTGCGGGACCTTCACCGCCGTCGTGCCGGGTGGGATCGTCACGTGGGCCTCGGAGGAGGGGCCGTCCATGGGGCCTTCGCCGCGGTCGTACTGCTCGATGGAGGCGGGCCCGTTGTTCCGGACGCCCAGCTTCGCCTCGACCACCTGGCCGGCCGTGCCGTGGACGGTGGTCCCCAGCGCTTCGAGGTCGAAGGGGTTGTTCGTGTAGACCCAGCCGGTCCCGTAGTTCAGCTTGAACGGCTGGGGGCCGTCGGCCCGGGGAGTGACTTCCAACGCCCGCCCGGTGCCACGGTGGACGTCGGTCAGATTCAGGTTCTTGTAGTCGTATCCGTCGGTCGTGCCGTACACGGCCACGGACCACCATTCGACCCTCGCGGTGCTGCCGACCTTCGCCGAGAAGTCGTCGAGGTCGTAGGAGCCACCCGCTGTGACCGGGGTCTCGACGTAGCAGCGAGCCCCAACGCCGGCGCCGGCGTGCCCTATGCGGCCGTACTCGCAGTTGCTGAACTCCTTGCCGAACGACAGCCCCTGGCCGACGCGCATGGCGATGTAGACGCCGTTCAAGGGCCGGGAACTGAAGTTCGTGAAGCCGAGTTCGGGACGCACTGTCTCGCCGGTCTTCAGGCTGATGCCGCTGAGGGTGCTCCGGTCGAGGAGCGGGCCCATGTCCGGCACCTCCGCCTTGAGCGTCGTCCCGCCGAGCGTTGTGTCACCGGCTTCGGCGGAGATCCGGACGTCGCCCGTGAAACCGGGACGCGCGGTCGAGAGGGCCTGGAATCGCAGGGTAAGGCCATGCATGACGTCGCCTGGCTGAAGTGGTTTGCCGTAGTTCAGCTTCTCGCCGTCGCACACGTACAGGAACTGCTGCTTCTCGACGCAGTCGGCAGGGGGCTCCAGGCTCATCTGGCCTTTGACGGCCGTGGCGTCGACTGTCACCGTGAAGTCCGTCAACTGCTGCGACCCGGTGTTGCGAGCGTGCAGGTAGGCGATGGCGGTGTGACCTTGATACGGCTCCACCTGTAGCGGGTTGCCACCCTCGGAGACCGTGAACTCCAGTGTCTGCGCGGTCTCCGCGGCCTGGCCGAGGGAGGGCGTGCCCAGGGCCAGCAGGCCCGTCGCGAAGGCGGTGGCACTGGCCCGGAGGGCCTTACGGGGCAGAGGTCTCGGCACGGGTGCTCCTTCGGCGGACTTACATTGAGGCGGACCGGTAATCCGATCGCCCACTCAGATCGCCGAGCGCGGGCAAAGGTTGTATGAACTCGATGTGTCACGCGGTGCGTGCCCCGCCCTTCCTCTGCCTCAGGCAAATCACCGCGAAAGCGGAGCAAAGCGAATCGCTGTCAGGACAACAGCTGTAGCTGAGGCGACATCGTGGTGAACGACGGCCACCGTGCGGCCAGAGCGTGCTGCCGCTGAGCCGGCCGAGCTGATCGAGGCCGTTCAGATCGCCGGCTCCGGAAGACTCCCGAGGTGCGCGACGACGCGCTCGCGCAGCAGCAGGTACTCCTCCCAGCGGCGCAGCGGCCCCGGCGGGCGTTCCACGACACAGGCCGCGATGACGCGTTGGCCCCGCTGGAACTGCTCACGCGTCAGGTCGAGTTCCACGCCGGTGGACAGCCGGTTCCACCAGTGGAAGCCGCGCTGGTTCCCGTCGAGGTGCACCTCTCCGCGCATAAGGTCGCCACCGAAGACGTCATGGACGATCAGGGCAGTGATGTCGCAATGCCCCCAAGCCGGATTGCCCGACTGCCACTCGGGCTGATCGTCGGGCGAGCAGGTATCGGCGGCCCAGCTCGCTCGCAAGGCACGGTCCAGGTCGAGCAGGTTCCACGGGATCATGCTGCCAGCATCCCAGCCTCCACCGACATCACAGCCGGTGGAGGGTCACCGAGCCCGGTCGTGGCAAACCAGCACGAACATCGTCCGCGTCGGAGCCCACCGAGCCCGGCAGTGCCGCCTGTTGGAGCTCTGAACCCGTACCGGGAATCAGGCCGCGACGAGTTCCCGCTCGCGGTCCGGCGTCTTGACCTTGGGCTTGTTGTTCGGCAGCGAGAGCCGGAAGACCTTGTGCCACGCGGAGAACACCTGCTTGGGCAGCGGCCCGGTGACGTACTCCAGCTCGTACTTCTCGAAGAGCGCGCGCACCTTCACCGCGACCTCGGCGTACCGGTTGCTCGGCAGGTCCGGGAAGAGATGGTGCTCGATCTGGTGCGACAGGTTGCCGGTCATGAAGTGCATGGCCTTGCTGCCGCTGATGTTCGCCGAGCCCATCATCTGGCGCAGGTACCACTGGCCGCGCGTCTCACCCCTGATCGACCGGCGCTCGAAGACCTGCACGCCCTCGGGGAAGTGCCCGCACATGATCACCGAGTGGGTCCAGATGTTGCGGACCAGGTTCGCGGTGAACGTGGCGGCGAGCGTGGGGAGGAACGAGGGGCCCGACAGCAGCGGGTGGATCACGTAGTCCTTGAGCACCTGCTTGCGGATCTTGCGGCCCACGGCCCTGGCCCGCTCGCGGAACTCCGGGCTCTTGCGGCGGCGCTTGTGCAGGTTCTTGCCGAGCTCCAGGTCGTACGCCGCGATGCCGTACTCGAAGAAGCAGGCGTTGAGGAAGTTCCACAGTGGCTGGCCGAGGTGGAAGGGGTGCCACTTCTGGTCCTCGTCGACGCGCATGATGCCGTAGCCGAGGTCGTTGTCCTTGCCGATCACGTTGGTGTACGTGTGGTGCAGCTCGTTGTGCGAGTGCTTCCACTGCTCGGACGGCGAGACGTGATCCCACTCCCAGGTGGTGGAGTGGATCTTCGGGTCCCGCATCCAGTCCCACTGGCCGTGCAGGATGTTGTGGCCGATCTCCATGTTGTCCATGATCTTGGCCACGGACAGACCGGCGGTCCCGAGCACCCACGCAGGCGGGAAGAGCGAGAACAGCAGCACTCCCCTGCTGACCAGTTCGAGCTTGCGCTGCGCCGAGATGACCTTGCGGATGTAGGCGGCGTCCTTCTCGCCGCGGGCGGCGATCACCTCGTCGCGGATCGCGTCCAGTTCGCGGCCGAGCTCCTCGATCTGCTCCGCGGTCAGGTGGGCGGTGGGGTCGATGGCGGTCAAGGTGCTCCTACCGTTCGATGTCGCAGGGGCCCGCCGCGGCGGACACGCAGGTCTGGATGAGGACGCCCGGCTCGGCCTCGGTGATCTCGCCGGTGCGCAGGTCGCGGACGGCGCCCGCCTTGAGCGGGGTGACGCAGCCGAAGCAGATGCCCATGCGGCACCCGGAGGGCATGAGGACGCCGGCCGCCTCGCCGATGTCCAGCAACGGCGTGGCGCCGTCCGCGTCGACGCTCTTGCCGGTGACGCTGAACGTGACCTCGCCGCCGTCGCCGGCCACGACCATGCCGGGGCGGAAGCGTTCGGTGTGCAGGCGCTCGGGTACGCCGTGCTCGCTCCAGTGCTTCTCGGCGGCGTCGAGCAGGCCCGCGGGCCCGCAGGCCCAGGTCTCGCGCTCGGTCCAGTCGGGCACGAGTTCGCCGAGACGGGTGATGTCGAGCATGCCGTCGGTGTCGGTGTGCACCTCGGTGAGCCGCAGCTTCTTGTCCGCGGCCAGGCCGTGGAGTTCGTCGCGGAAGATGACGTCCTGCGGCCGCGGCGCACAGTGGACCATGACGACGTCATCCAGCTCGCTGTCGCGCAGCATGCCCATCACGGGCGTGATGCCGCTGCCGGCCGTCAGGTAGAGCACCTTGGCGGGCCTGGCCTGCGGCAGTACGAAGTCACCGGTCGGATGGTCGAGCTGGACCAGCGTGCCCGGTCTCGCCCCGCGGACCAGGTGGTTGCTGACCTTGCCGTCCGGGATCGCCTTCACGGTGATCGTGACGCGGCCGTCGTGACGGTTCGTCGGCGAGGTGATGGAGTAGGCACGCCACAGGCGCACGCCGTCGACGTCGACCCCGATCCGCACGTACTGACCGGCTGTGTGGCCGCGCCAGCCCCGTCCCGGCCTGATCACGATGGTCGCGGCGTCACCCGTCTCGGGGTGCACGGCCTCGATGCGCCCCCGCAGGTCGGCGCCCGCGCGCAGCGGGCTGACCAGGTCGAGGTAGTCCGACGGCAGCAGCGGCGTCGTGACCATCTCCAGCAGCTTCCACGCCCTGCTGCGGAGGGCTGTACTCGTCATGGCCCCAGCTTGCTGCGTCTCAGGGCGTAAAGTCCTGACCGTAGGACGTGAATCTGATCGACGGAATTGTTCGCAGGGAATAAGAACGTGAGCCATGTAACCCGGAGGGCCAGCGAGCTGGCCCTGGACGAGACGACGGTCACCGTACTTCGGGCCGCGCTGAAGACCACCGCCGACGAGGTCGTCCAGGCGATCATCGACGAGGTCCCTTCCTACGCCAACGCCCTTTCGGGCAGCATGGGCGGCACCATCCGCCGAGCCGTCCGCACCGCCCTCGGGCACTACCTGGACCTCGCGAGCGGGGAGGCGGCAGGCGGCGACGGGGGTGACGCGGCCTACGAGCTGGGCCGCGGCGAGGTGCGCGACGGCCGTTCGATGGACGCCCTGCTCAGCGCCTACCGTGTCGGCGCCCGCGTCGCCTGGCGATGCCTGGCGGCGGGTGCCGTACCTGCGGGTCTGCCCGCCGCCGAGGTCGCCAAGTTCGCCGAGCTGACCTTCGCCTACATCGACGAGCTCTCCGCCGCGAGCGCCGCGGGCCACGCCGACGAACTGGCCGCCCGGGGCAGGGATCACGAGCGGCACCTGGAACACCTGGCCCGCGACCTCCTCGCCGGCGCGAGCCCGGACGTGCTGCTGACCTCTGTCCAACGGGCCGGGTGGCAGCCTCCGGTTTCACTGACCGCGGTCCTGCTGCCCGCCGCCCAGGCCCGGCCCGCCTACCGCGCGCTCGACCCGAGCACCCTCGTCCTCGACGATCTGCCGGACGCCACCGGTGTGCTGCTCGTCCCCGATGCCGACCGGTCACATCTCCTGCGGCAGCTGACCGGCCGCACCGCCGTGGTAGGCCCGGCCCGGCCATGGACCCGTGCGTCCGCCTCGTACGCACGAGCCGTACGCGCGCGCTCCCTCTCCTCCGATATTCGCGACACCGAGGACCACCTGCCCGAGCTGGTGCTGAGCGCCGACGTGGACGCGTTCGCGGACCTGCGTGCCCGGGCCCTCGCACCGCTGCGGGCCTTGCCCGTCACGACCGCACGGCGGCTGGAGGAGACATTGCGGGAGTGGCTGCTGCACCAGGGCAGGCGGGACGAGGTGGCGGCGGCGTTGTTCGTCCATCCCCAGACGGTCCGGTACCGGATGACGCAGCTGCGCGAGCTGTTTCCGGATCTCGCATCGCCGCACCGGGTCCTCGAACTGACACTGGCGGTCGGTCTTCGCGGCAGCTGACGCGCAGGTCGACCTTCCAGTCCACGACTGCGTCCGCCGATATTGGCGCTGTACGTGCAGACCGGTGGGCCCGCGAGGTATGCGCTGGTCAGGGTTTCCACGTGCGGAGGTGGGACGCGATCCGGTCGGTGCTGCCAACGCGGCTGGACGACTCATGTCAAGCCGCGTTCACCGTCCCGCGGAAGCCACCACCTCGCCGGCCATGACCTGGGGAGGGTTGGGGAGCAGTGCCGCAAGGTTGTCCCGCACGAAATCCGCGGCCCTCGAGATCGATTCCTCGGCACCGGCCTGGTCCTGGAAGACGCTCGTCGAGACCATCACTCCATCCCCGGCATCGATCCAGTAGTAGGCCACGAAGCCGGAGACCTGGCGCATGAGTGCCACGAACCCCTCGTTCACGAGACGTGCCGCCTCGGCCGAATCGGTCACCCCTTCGTACCGCCGGACTGCTGCGTACATCGCCAAGCTCCTCACGGCGTTCCGGGTTCGTGCTCCGTCGAGACGTCGTACCCCTGCGACGGCTGCCTGGCTCATCAGGCGGCCGGCAGTCACCTGAACGGTCGCCTTGGATGATCCGAACGGCGGCCACCGGCCCCCACACACGGCCCTGCGCATGTCTGCCACGAGACGGCGTCGACGTGGAGTGGGCCAGCCTCGCGCGGTGACTGCCCGCAGTCCGGAAGTTCCGCATTCTGCGGTACGCCCACGACTCGCGGGGAAGGCCTCCCGGATCGTGTGCGTCGGACCTGGTCTCTCGACCACATCCGGGGCATCGGTGGCAGGCGCCGTCATGTCGCGTCGACGTGACGCTCAGGCCGTGTCGCGCTTCACGGCCGACGGCGAGGGGGGTTGTTCGTCGCGGCTCTCCGAGGTGAAGGCGTCGCGGCGAGCGAGGGTCACCGACAGGGGCAGACCAAGCCGCTCGGCCGCGTGTCGCCGGACACGCACCTGCGCTCGGCTCCGAGGCCGGAAGGAGGGGAGCCGCGAGCATCCGCAGCCAGGGCGGTGATCGTAGGTCAGCCCCTCCGCGAGCACGGTCGCAACGACGGACCATGCCTTCGTGTCGCGTCGCCGGGGCGCGGCGAAGTCGTAGCCGGCGAAGACGAGCTGTTCACGGCAGCCAGGACAGATACGCTTCCGGATCGGCCACGCGCTGCCCTTGAAGGCGAGCCGGCACGCGACGCACACGTAGTGCCGGAAGGCGCCGTTGAACGCGTGATAGCACATGGTCCGACAGGGTACGCATCGTCCGCGAGCGAACCAGACCCGTACGACGAACGCGCCGACGACGTCGTACGCGAACCCATCGGCACCGCCCCGCCGGAACTCCCGCACCGACCGCACGAGGCGAACCGACAGCCACGAACGCCATGCCCTGTCCGGCTGCCAAGCGCCAAGGTCGGCTGCTCCGGCTCAACGTCGGCCGGCCGCGCGCAGGCGCCTGCCGCGTCTCCCCGTCGCGACCTTGAGGGGGATCAGCACCATCCACCACCACTTCGCGCTCGTCGGGGACACGAAGGCAAGCGGCACCGCGATGGCGAAGACCACCACCGTCGACGCCAGATCGACCACATCGTTGCGGGCGACGGAGTCGGGCAGCGCCTCGCTGCTGAGCCACGGGCGTTTCCACAACACGACCGCCAGCGCGAGTTGAGAGGCTCCCACGGCCGCGACGGCGCCGGAGTAGGCGGCCACCGACTGCGGCCGATCCCCGTACCCGGCCAGCAGGGTGGTGGGGAACGGCATCAGGGCGACCAGCCCCAGGCTCAGCAGCCCGAGCCGGATGACCGTCCCGTCCACTTCCCGCGTGAGGCGGAACATCTCGTGGTGACCCCGCCAGAACGCCGCGATGACCAGAAAGCTGATGGCGTAAGCGAACAGATTGGGCGTCACATCCCCCAGCGCGAGCTCGAACCCGGCGGGGTCCAGCCCCGCAGGCAGCGTGATGTCCAGGGTCAGCAGCGTCATCGCGATCGCGAAAACACCGTCCGACAGCGCCAGGAGCCGCGCCGCGCTCCCCTCGTCGTCCCTCGCTCGCTGATGGCGGTCCACAACTCCCCACCCTAGGAGCAAGCATCCGGAAAAACCCAGATTGCCCCTCTTCTCCCTCGCGGCGCGGGAAGCCGTTCCGGCGCTCCCAGGGGTCCGTTCGAAGTACCGTCGGGAGCGGCGGCCCGGTCGGCGGCAAGACCTGCTCCTACGTTCGATCTCATGACGAACGCGTACACAGACCATGCGCAGACGCTCACCCGACGGGGCGCGCTCGCCGGGCTCGCGGCAGGGGCGGGCACCGTCGCGCTGTCCGCGGCGTCAGCCGCACCGGCGAGCTCGGCACCGGTGTCCACGACAGCGCGCGACGCCCATCGTCCGGCCCCGGCTCCCGCAGGCGACGCGTCGCCGACGCCCGGTGCCATGCAGCTGTTCGCGGACCCGGGGCTCAACTTCAACGCGCTGCTCGCGCTCGGGGGTGCCGGGTTCGGCGCGGCCGAGGTCGGGGAGGTGCTGACCGCCGTCAACGCCATCAACGCCGCCGGGCCGAGCGAGCAGACCTATACCGCGGAGTTCCGCCGCTGGGGCGACCGGCTGACGGCCACCGCCTCGCCCCACGAGCAGACACACCGCGCTCACTCGCTGCGCGCCGCCCAGTACTACGGGCAGGCGCTGTTCTTCGTGCTCGGCTCGAAGACCCCGGGCGACGAGAAGAAGGCCTATCTGGCGGGGCGCCGGTCCTGGGACACCTTCGCTCGGCTGTGCACGCCGGCGGCGATCACCGACCAGGTCCCGTACCAGGGCCGGACCTCGATTCCTGTCTGGTTCTTCCGCCCCGACGACTCGGGCAGGCCCCGGCCGACCGTCATCCTCACGAACGGGAGCGACGGCCCGAACGTCGACATGTGGACCTACGGGGTCTCCGCCGCGCTCGCCCGCGGCTGGAACGCGCTCGTCTACGACGGCCCGGGCCAGGGCCAGTTGCTCTTCGTCGACCAACTCGTCTTCAGCCCACGCTGGGAGCAGGTGGTCTCGCCGCTCGTGGACTGGCTGGAACGCCGCAGGGACGTCGACGCCCGCCGGATCGCGCTGACCGGCCTGTCCATGGGCGGTGACCTCGCACCACGCGCCGCGGCCTTCGAGCACCGGATCGCGGCTCTGGCCGCGCTGCCGGGCTGCCTCTCCCCGTGGCTGGGCTTCCCGGCGGAGCTCCGGGACATCGTGACGCCGGACAAGGCCGAGACCAATCGGATCTGGAACGAGGAGATCGCCCCCGGGCTGACGCCGTCCGAGCAGTTCGTCCTCAAGAAGCGCATCGAGCCCTTCTCGATCCCGGCGATGCTCGCCGCCCGGCAGGGCCGTCTCTTCACCGACTTCTGGACACCGGCCCAGCGGATCATGGCACTCGACATCACCCGGATCGTGGGCCGCATCAAGTGCCCCACCCTGGTCCTCGACTACGACGACGAGACCTTCTACCCGGGCCAACCGCACGCGTTCTTCGAACTGCTGCGTACCCGCAAGGAGTTCCGCCTGATGCGGGCGGCCACCGGCGCCCAACTGCACTGCTCGCCGATGGCGCCGCAACAGCACTGCGAGGTGGTCTTCGACTGGCTGGAGGACACCCTGGGCCGGGGCCACCGCGGCTAGCCGATCGAGTCAGGCCTCCCCCCGGAACGACCGCTGTGCAGGGTCAGCGATCGCATCGCGGGCCGCGCGGGGGCCTGACACCAACTATGCACCAACTGCCCGCTTCGGTCGGCCCATAGAGCGCTTCCGCACGGCGGCGCGCTTCGCCGCCAGGTGACGGACACTCAACGATGACCGGCCCGCCGGTCAGTCGGTGCCTTCGATGATGCGGAAGTCGCGCTCGACGCCGTCGGGGAGGGCCACCAGCGCCTTCTGGTATGCCTCGCTCTCGTATGCCGCGACGGCCCGTTCAAAGCTGTCGAACTCGATCAGAACGACGCGTTGCGTGATTCCGGCCTCGTGGGCGACGACTCGACCGCCACGGGACAGGAGGCGCCCGCCCCCAGCCTGGACAGCCGGACGGGCCAGCTTGTCGTAGGCGGTCAGCCTCTCAGGATCGGAAATGGCGGGGTAGACACTGACCCAGTAGCCCTTAGCCATGGAAACCTCCGGTGTTGGACCGGACACGTCCGACTTCGCATGGACACATCGATCGATCGATCCCGGCGACGGGTACTGCGGTCAGTTGAATCGTCATACGCGCAGATTAGAGCTGGATGCGCGATCGAGGGAAAGACCGATACGGGATAGTCTCAGAACGGATCGTTATCAATCCGCAGGGAGGGCCCGTGGCGCCGGATACGGTGAGCCTGCGGTACTTCCTGGTGCTGGCGCAGGAGTTGAACTTCACCCGCGCCGCCGCACGGATCGGTATCGCACAGCCCGCACTCAGCGCCCGGATACGCCGATTGGAAGCGGAACTCGGTACGGCCCTGCTGGTCCGCAACACGCGTAGCGTCGTATTGACCACGGCCGGTGCGGCTTTGGCGGAGTCCGCGCCGCCCGCGCTGGCGGCGCTGGACCGGGCGTGGGACACCGCCCGGAGCGCGGCCGCCGGTGAACTGGGCACGCTGCGCATCGGATACAGCCTCAGCGCCGGGGCCGAGACGGCACCGGCCCTGGTGGACCGGCTGATTCGCGACAACAGCGGACTTGAGGTCGGCGCGGTCCCGATGGCGACACCGGAGATCTCCCCCGCGGTCGCCGACGGCCGCATAGATGCCGGGATCACCCGCGGTGAACAACCGGGCCGTGACGTGCGCCGGTTCCTGCTGCGGCGTGCTCGCATCGGGGTCCAGCTGGCGCAGGCCCATCCGCTGGCCGAACACCGGGAGATCGAGATCGCCGACGCGGCCGCGTATCCGCTGCGACTCCCGGACCGTGCGGCCAACCCCGTGATCCACGATCAGCTGTCCGCACTGTTCCGAGACACCCGACCACACCCCCGATTCCACACGCCCGCAGTCTCTTTCGACATGTCTCAGGGCGACCTGCGCGACGGGGTCACCCTCGCCCCGGCCGGAGAAGCCGCGGCCACGGCACAACCGGCCGGTCTCACCTGGCGACCGCTGCGAGGTGCGCCCAGCCTGACGATCCACCTGGTCCTCCCCCGCGAGCAGTCGCCACTACACCGCCGCATCCGTGCCGTCGCCAAATCCCTGGCGCACGAGCTGCATTGGCTGCCGGACTGACGCGCAAGAGGTCAAGTGGGACGGACACCTGCGGTGGCGAGGCCGAAGACCTTGCGCCCGGCGGACTTCCAGGATGCTCAGGCGCCAGATGTTCGGGCGGGCAGGCGTCCAACTTCTCCGCGAGCGCGTCCTCCTGGCATACCGGAGGGTCACCGCGTCAAGGGCGACGAGCCAGAGTCCTCGGCGCGGACAAGACCAAGGGGGTCAGACGTCGGCGCATTCGTCGATGACGGCGCAGGCGAGGCGAATGCCGCCCAGGTAGGTGGAGACGCCGTCATCGCCGTGCGTGTGGGGCGCGTCCTGGAACCACCGCCGCCACAGGCCGCCCTCCTGGAGGAAGGGACCGGCCCGGTCGCTGTGCAGGACGGAGTCGGTGTACGCCAGGGCGCCCATGGCCGTCGGCTGGTCGTAGGCGAGATCGGGCCGACGCAGATAGCGATCCAGGTAAGCGGCGAGCAGGTCCGCGTCCCGAGCGGTGCCGAAACTCGCCAACGCCACGCAGTAGGCCCCACCCGCGCAGCAGACCTCGCTCTCCAGCAGCAGTGCTCCAAGACGCGCCCGGAAGTGGTCACGGCGCGAGACGGCGGCGAACCACGCCGCGGTGCGCCGCTCGCGCCAACTGCCCTCGAAGAGGACGGTGAGCTCGGCGTCGGTGACAGCCGCCGCATCACGCGCCAGAGCATGAACGAACGGCTCGTACTCCTCGCGCGACATGCGAAGTACCGCTCCGCCAAGCTTCAGGTAGCGGCGCTCCGGAAGGCAATAGCGGCGGTACAGAGCCTGTATCTCGGGGTCGTGGCGGATCACCACCCCATCCTCTCGCGACGAGCCCGCAGCTGAGGGCGTGGGGCGGAATTCGCCCGCAGTGTCCCCGAGACGGGTGGGACGCGTCCGAAGCCCCAGGGTCGGGTGACTAGGGTCTCGACAGCACGCAGCGTCACTGCTCCACAGAAGACGAGCCGGAGCCCGATCCTGGGCAGCAGCCGTCGCTTCAGGTGCATGACCACTCGTTTCCCCGGCGTCGACGTCCCGCCCGCGCCCAGGGGCCGTTACGTCACGCTGAAGGGCCGCGGCATCACCGAGACCGGTGCGCAGGTCGGCCGGAGATCGCGGCCCCGGGCTCCGCTGAACCGGACCTCGTTTCCCTGCTTGCCATGAGCGATCACCCCGCCGTACATTCCCTGCACCCGGCTTGTCCGGCCGCTTCGTATATCCCCTTTGAGCACCTGAGGAGCGCCCGGTATGACGGGTGTAATGGCGGTCGCAGGCGGCACCGCATCCGGCAAGTCCACCCTTGCCGAAGCCCTGTCGCTGGAGTACCCCGAGAGCGTGGCACTGGTCCACCTGGACGACTACTACGTGCCCGCCCACGACCCCCTGAGGGGTGCGTGGACGGTCAGCGCCGACGGGCACCCCGTCCTCGACTGGAACCATCCGGAGTCGATCGACGAGACAGCGGTGACGCACGCCATCGACGCGGCGCTGCTGCGCCCCGGCGTGCTGCTGGTGGTGGTCGAGGGCCTGTTCGCGCTGTCACTGCCGTCCGTGGTCCGACGGGCCGCGTGGCGGGTGTACGTCGACACCCCCGACGACATACGCCTGGCCCGCAAGATCCTCCGGAAGATCGAGATGCAGCGCCAGGACCCCCGACTGTCCCTGCGCAACTATCTACAGACCGGCAGGGACCGCCACACAGCCCACGTCGCGCCCTCCCGGGCAGCGGCCGATCTGGTCGTGGACGGGACCGCGAGCGAGGCGGAGATGCTGGCGGTCGTCATGCCGCTGATCGGGCCGACCCTCGCGCCACCGACCGTGGCGCCCTCGCGGGCACGAGGGGTCTTCGGTGTCACCCGTACCCCCTGGGTCCCGGCGTTGCCCCTGGCAAGACTTCCGTGAAGCCGGGATACGCCACCATGATCCTGTGACGCTCCGTGATGATATTCGCCGCGCTGGGAACGACGCGACGACCCGCACGAGGCCTTCCTCGGCCCCGCGGCCTGCCCCATCGCCGACCGATACGTTCCACGGCTTTGCTACGACCTCTTGGAGCGTGATCCCGGTGGTCGACCGGCACTACGCGGACGATCGGGCTGCGAGGATGGCGTCATGGAGCAGACGGTGAGCCGGAGGGAAGCCTCGGACGCGGTGAGCGACCTGGGATGGCGCTACCTGCTGGGCACGCTACGAACATCGGTCCCGGTCCGGTCACTGGCCGAGGGAGCCGAGATGGCCGCCGGCGCGGTGGCCGCGTGCGGCGACTCCGCAGATCAGCACCTTCGCGCTGATCTGCGACCCGGGCGGGTGGTACTCACGCTTCAGTCGCTGGGCCATGCCGCAGTGACCACTCACGACATCGCTCTGGCGCAACGGATCTCCGGTGTCGTGCGGGAGGCCGGGTCGCGGACGCAGCCCGAGATCAACGCGGAAGCACCACGGTCGGTCCAACTCCTGGAGATCGCGATCGACACCCTCGACGCTGTGGCGATCCGGCCGTTCTGGAAGGCGGTGCTGGGGTACGCCGACGAGGCGGGAGCCGACGGTCCCACGGATCCGCTGATCGACCCGGTCGGAGAAGGCCCGGCCATCTGGTTCCAGCAGATGGACCAGGCACGCCCGGAACGCAACCGCATCCACCTCGACATCTGCGTCCCCCACGACGAGGCACCCCGCCGCATCGACGCCGCGTTGGCCGCCGACGGCCGACTGGTGTCCGCCACCCGAGCACCAGCGTTCTGGGTACTGGCCGACGCCGACGGCAACGAAGCCTGCATCACCACCTGGCAAGGCAGAGACGAACAAAACCCGCTCTGAACACTCCGGCCACAGCCATACGTCGCTGTCGGCCGACCTGGGCGGTCAACGAAAACGCGGGCAGCCGGCCGAAAAAAGCGGAGCCGGACCGGCCAGAGCCGGACCGGCCAGAGCCGGACCGGCCAGGCACCGTACGACGGAAGAACCCCCTACGACACCAGGGCCCAGACCACGTCCCGCGGCCCGGACCCCGTCCCGTTCTCGCCCTACGACGGCGGTGCGTCAGCTCCGCGCGGTGTCGTCGCCCGCCTGCTCGGCGTCCTCAGGCGCGCCCACCTTCTCGCGCATCTTGCGCACCAGCTCCGCCTTCTGGTCGGCCGCACTCTGGCGGTCGAAGTTGCGGTGCGGACCGTGGTTCTGCCGTTCGGCGCGGGACAGCCTCTTGCGCTGGCCACCGCCCATGCCCACGGGGTTGTTGATGTTCTTGCTCACGGTCACGGGTTCTCCCGGTAATGATGTGAAGTGATCTACGGATTCATCGGTGAGGGTCATGCGGGCGACGTCGAAAGGCGTCAGCAGGGGCCATCACGCTCTCACTCGTAAATCGGCGCCTGGAAGAACATGACGACGACGTTACCCGGTTCCTTCGGCCCCCCACACCAACCTGTTCGCTGCCCCGGCGTCGGACGGGCTCTGGCGTGCGCCCGGTTCAGCCCTTTCCTTCCGGCAATCTCGGCACCGCCGGTGCCCCCTGGTGGTAGTCGCCCGCCACGGGCAGGCCCGGATGGGCGCTACCGGGCCGCCACGCCAGGCACCTGCAACGCGTCAGGAGTTCTGGACGGCACCTACGAACCGCTCGACCTCGCTGCGCAGATCTGGCGAGAGGTCCGAGAGGTCACTGACGATGAAGGTCAGTTGCCTTGCTAGGTCCGGATACGTACTCCAGACAGCCGAGGACCTGGTCAGAACTGCGCACAGCAGGTCCCCCTCGTACATGTCACCTTCTGCCAGCGAGCTGTCTCGAAGCACCTCCACCGCGAGCGGAAGAAGCACCGCCAGCCCGATGTCCTGCCGGATCAGCAGACGCAGGTCTTCAACGGTCAGAGTCCCGACCGGCCTGCTCCGCAGGGCATGCGCCGTCGCGATGAGACGGGTGGCGTCAGGGGCGGGCGCCGGCCAGCGATCACGTTCAAGCTCCTCAAGGGACCGACGACGGTCGATGGAGACAGTCACCAGACGATTCTCTCGTGGCCGCGAGATCTGACACACGCGGCCCCAGAGGTCACTTCACCCAAAATGCACCGCTGTCGACTGACTCGTGTCTCGCAAGGCCGGCCCGTGTTGGTCGGTCGGACGGTGCCACCCTCGGTCCACCCGGTGTCAGCCGTGATGGGGGACGCAGGGGTCCGGGCGGCCGTGGTGGGAGTGCCGGTCGACTCTGGTGGGGTCGGTTGCCGTGTGGCGAGTGGGGTCGCCGCCTCCGGTGACGAGGGCGACATTGGTGACTCGCGGGCGGGCGTTGCAGGAGACGTCGACCTTCAAGGTGATGGCCGGTAGCTGTGCCCCGCGGGCAGGACGTCGCTACGGGTGCAGGTGAGGGTCGTCCGGATGCAGCGCCACCCCCGGCCTTCGATCCTTTCGGCCCTGAGCCCCACAGGGAGGAGGTCATGGACGGTGACCTTCGTGCCGTCGATCGGGCCGGCCGCGGTGATGGTGGCCGTGGTGATGGTGTAGACGCCGTCCCCGCCCTGGGTGAAGGTGTCGCGGTGCCGCTTGGCAATGGCCAGGGAAGGGCGGGCAGGCGGGACGACCGTGAAGGTGAGGCCGGTGTCGCCGGCGGTGTCGGTCGCATCGAGCGTGCCGGTCGTCTCGGTCGCGTCGGGCGTGTTGGCATCCGCGCCTTCGGGTCTGGACAGGTCGGTTGTTGTGAAGGCACCGGCCACCGGAGCACTTCGGTGGCCGGCCCCGGTGATGTCGGCATGTTGAGCCGTCGCGGTCCACGCCGTGGCCAAGGCGATCGCCAGGACCCCCAGACCTGACGTCATGACCATCCCCGTCCCGCGGCGCGGTCGATCCATCCCGCCCTGGTTTCCCGTGTCGCGGCCCGCTCCAGACCGCCCTCTGTCATGCCCGAACCATCGTCACCGTGTGCGAACGGTCCGCGGGGGTGCCTGTCTGCGCCGAGCACCGGCCGTCGATGCGGCGCCACGGACTCGCGCGTGGCCACAGTGTCGTCCCGCGAGCCGGACGTGGGGCCTTGCGGGGCCAAGCGGTGTCACTCGACTCGGGGAGGCAGGCTGTCCTTCGCGGGGCGTCTCCCGTCATTCCGGTCGGCCGTGGGTGCCCGCCTCGAGGGTGGCGCGAAGGCCGGCCAGGGTTGCGCCGATGCGGGCCAGGTCGTCGGGGGGAACCGTCGCGGTCAGTGAGGTGAGCTCGCTCTCGACGATGGGGCGGGAAGCGGACAACCGCTCCTGACCCTCGGATGTGAGGCGCAGGACGGACGAGCGGCGGTCCTGGGGGTGTGCGACCCGCAGGCACCAGCCCGCGGCCACCAATCGGTCGACCGCCTTGCTGACCGCCCCCACGGTGATCGCCAGTTCGCCGACGATGTCCAGAACACGGCACCCGGGCACGCGGTCGATGATCTCCAGGAACTCGAACTGTCCCAGCCCCAGCCCTTGTTCGGCGCGCAGCCGGGCGCTCACCGCGTTGTAGAGCCGGGTCTCGACGCGGACCAGGTCGATGAAGATCGGGGTGATGTGGCTCACATTGGCCTTTCAGTAGATTCCAGGGAATCATCTTCCTTGGAATCCGGTTGAGGCGGGCAGGTGGATTCCCAGGAATCCATCCTCGCACCCCGACCCATGGAGGCCCCACATGTCCCGACAGCAGCGCGACGCCCTGGACGCCCTACTCCGTTCCGCCCCTCGCAGCGAGGAGCCGCCCACTCCCGAGGAGCAGCGCAGCGGTTTCGCGGCGGCCCTCACCCGCCCTGCGCCGGAGGACGTGGTCACCCGCAGGACCGTCCTGGGCGGGCGGCCTGCCTTGGAACTGGAGCCCGCCGGAGCCTCCGGCCGCGGCCGGCTGCTCTACCTGCACGGCGGGGGCTACGTCGTCGGCTCACCGGACACCCACGCGGGGCTGGTCGGTGAACTGGCCCGCCGCGCCGGGCTGCGCGCGACGTCGGTGGACTACCGACTGGCACCCGAGCACCAGTTCCCCGCCGCCCTCGACGACGGGCTCGCGGCCTACCGCGAGCTGCTGGAGTCGGGCACCGACCCACGGGACCTCGTCCTGGCCGGTGACTCCGCCGGAGGCGGCCTGAGCATCGCCACGCTGCTCGCCGCCCGGGAGGCCGGGCTGCCTCAACCGGCCGCCGTCGCCCTCTTCTCCCCCTGGGTCGACCTCACCCTGGCCGGGGAAAGCATCCGTTCCAAGGAGAGCGCTGATCCCATTTTCGACGCGGCCGACGTGCGCGCCTGCGCCGATCTCTACGTCGGTGCGGGCGACCGTGCGCAGTCCGGGGCCAGCCCGGTGTTCGCCGACCTCAGCGGACTGCCGCCGCTCCTCGTGCAGGTCGGGGCGAACGAGGTGCTCCTCGACGACGCAGTCCGACTGGCCGGCCGCGCGGGCGCCGACGACGTCGAGGTCACGCTCGAAGTCGGCCCCGGCCTCCCCCACGTCTTCCAGCACCACTACGGCCGCCTCGACGAGGCGGACGCCGCACTCGACCGCGCCGCCCTCTTCCTCACCGCCCACCTGAACGCCGCCCGCCCCGGCACCCACCACTTCGAACCGGCCCACTGACACCGACCCGACAGCCTCCCCGTGATGTCGGCGACGGTCACAAGAGCACCGCCGCCGACTTCGCGGGTTCAGCTTCAGCAGCTTCCCGACTCCTCCCCATACGGCCGGCGCAGCGCTGAGTCAGCTCTTGCCGTTCCCCGCAGCGGCGGAGCTCTTCTCCTGGCGTCCTGGGTCAGTGGATGGCAAGGACCCACAGGAAGGCGGCCAGCGCCCGCACCAGGTGTTCCGTCTCCTCCATCTGTTCCACCATGGCGACCGGTACGTGGGACAACTCCCAGGAGGCCCGGTCCGAGGACTCGTGCGGCTCCCTCGCCTCCCACAGGCGTCCGGTCTCCTCGGTGCTCGCCTCAAGTCGGGCGCACGCGTCGGCCGCAGAACCGAGGACCTTCACCAGGGGGCCCTCGTCCTGCCGCGCACCGTCCCCCCTCGCATCCTCCGGCCGGGCGCCGAGCAGTCTGCCCACCGCGCCGGACAACGCGGTGGTCACCACGGCCAGCCGCGACGCCCGCTCCAGCCAACTCGGTTCCGGGTGACCGGAAACGGCGGGCGTAGCGAGCGATCGTTCCAGGTCTTGCCCGAGGCGTCCGACGACGGACCGTTCCTGATCGGTGGGTCGCCAAGTCTCCGACTCCCGCATCTCGTCCGCCAGCCCCATGGCCTGGCGGACCTGCGCGAGAGCGGCCGGCCAGTCGCCGAGGTCCCAGTCCGGCGTCGCCCGCGACTCCCGCACGCGGTATCCGAGCGTCAGCCGCACCTCGGCGGGACGCGGCCGCGGGAGGTCCGCCTCGATATGGGACCGCAGTACGTGCCTGATCCCGGCCACCGATGCCGCGCTGCCGACGCCGATCCCGGTCCTACGGGCCGCATCGGGCACGGGCCCCGCGTCCAACGGCTCGGCTCCCTGGGCGCAGTAGCTCAGGGCGTCGGCCAGAACGACCTGGTCGACCAGAATCCCCGCGTCGTAGGCCGCCCTCCAGAACAACAGACCGAGCGTGTTGTGCCTGCTACTCCCCCAAGGCCACTTCACCCGCACGCCGGGGTCCGCTGGGAACCGCGGGGACACCCCGGGTCCCAGGCCGCCATCGCGCTCGTCGTACCAGGTGACCAGCAAGCGTGCCTGGTGACGGGCACGCTCCCACGCACCGCAACCGTAGGCGACCTGATGCTCCCGCTCCCACCCATTCCTGTCCACGGCGCGAACCGTACCGGTCGGGGCGGGGCGGGACTCCCGGAGGCTGCATCCACCCTCGCGCGCGGGCTTTGTCTGTCGTGGATGACGCCTGCGCGACCAAAATCTACGTGCCGTGGTCATGGTAGGTCGCAGCTACTCGGACATCCCCGTCGGTCAGCCCGCCGAGCGGATCGACAACCGAGTGTCTCGCGTGCTCTTCAACGACGCCGGCGTTCCGGCCTTCGGCGAACAGCCCGTCTCCGCCTGGTCCGACGACGGGGCGACGATGAGCGCATCGATCACCGAGAACGGAGGATTCTGGACGGTCACGCCCGCGGCCCGCTACAAGGGCCACGGTCTGACCGATCAGCAGATCGCACGGATGGTGGCCGGCTCTACGCCGCACTCAGGTGCCGCACCGACCGAACGCGCCACGCTGGAACGGCCGGCCGGACCACCGCCTGAACTGCCCTGTCGTACCGGTGGAGCCACGTAAAGCTGGTGCGCCGACGCCCGAAGAACCGCGCGAGGAAGCGCGTTGCCTGGCCAGGGTCACCAGGCGACGCGCTTCTGCGCGGCCGCGCACCGTCATGACGCTTCTCCGAGGGGAAGCGGCCCGGGCGCGTCGGCTACCGCACGGCGACGTAGTCCCCGGTCGACGACTTCGCGCCTGAGGTGGAGTTCCCGTAGTACGTCCAACGCCACGTTCCCGGACCGGTGGCCTTCACTGTGGTCTTGAGCGCCCCCGTGCTGCTCGCAGTCGCCTTCTTGACCGTCGTGTACGAGGAGGCGCCCGACGCTTTGAACTGGAGGCTCACTGTGCGGCCCGCGTACCCCTGGTACGTGTGGGTGTCCCAGTTCGCCCGTGTGACCCGCCCGGTCACAGTGATCGTCTTCCCTGCCGCGACCGGTTCAGGCGAGGCGTTGACCGTGACGCGTGTAGCCCGCTTGACCTGCAACGGCAGGTTCGTGTCGTCGGTGTCGTAGGCGTCACCGGCGAGAAAGACCCGCGCGGCGGTCTTCCAGGTGCCGGCGTCCTCGTTCCCGAAGTCGATGTGCCGCGGGTCGATGTACAGCCATTCCTTGAAGTCGCAGACTCCGTTCGCCTTGTCAACGACCTTGCAGTCGCTGGTGATGACGGAGCTGTACAGCCTGTCCCCCGTTTCGAGGTGCCCCCGGTAGGGAAGCACCGTCGGCCCGAAGTCGTATCTGAGCCTGGTCGTCATCCGGAAGGACGCCGGCACTT
Organism: Streptomyces sp. NPDC024698; assembly: GCF_055559015.1. NCBI lineage: Bacteria > Bacillati > Actinomycetota > Actinomycetes > Kitasatosporales > Streptomycetaceae > Streptomyces > Streptomyces sp. NPDC024698. The sequence continues at coordinate 22,801 of NZ_JBVHLK010000009.1, forward strand.
CGACCTCTTCGGTGACCCCGATGACGATCGGCTTCCCGCCGTTCACCGCGACCCGGGTGAAGGAGACCCCGCCCTCCGCCGCCCCGGCCGGCAGCGCCGCCACCCCTGTGAGCACGACCGCCGCTCCACAGGCCACCACCGCACTCCACATCGACTTCTGTCTCATCCTCGCCTTCCTCATCTACGAACCCGTCCTCTCCCACGCACCTCGAAAGGGCCCTGGGCCCACCGGCCAGCGGATCTTCCTCAGCGGCCAACTGTGGGACAGGGGAGGGCTGTACGCGGTTGTATCCGGTGGCGCAACGATTTGATCAACGCAGCGGCGCCCCCGTACTGGCCGAGGTTTCTCCGATCGACATTGCCTCGTCGGTCAGGTCCTCTGACCGGCAGGTTCAGCGGTCGGCAGAGCAGAGCAAACTCACCCCGGCGTCGCGATCCGCGGCGAGGAATAGAGGAACTGGCCCTTGCCCAGAGATTGTTTCTCGACCCTGCCGTACCAGAGGAGTACGCCGTGGCGCCGCTCCCAGAAGACCATGTACACGCCCTTGACGATCCGCTCCGGTACGAGGTAGAGCCCCCAGATAACGGCCCGGGGATCCCAGAACATGCCGAAAACCAGGGACCCCAGCGCGACGTAGACGACGAAGGGCGGGGCGAAACCGCGGCGCATGGACTCATGCGGGGTGGAGATTGTCGCGGCGGGGTCGGTCATGGGGAAGGCGCTCTCGAAATCGCGCCTCTCGCCGCCCAGCCAGTGCGACCGGACCGAAACCGCCGGCAGGCCGTTGAGCGCGCTGGCCCCCAAGATGCACACAAGAATCAGCGCCTCGCTGCTTTCTGCCTCCGGCAGCCCGCGCACGCCGAAGACCACAGGGGCAGTCACGGCTATGGCGACCGCCACCTCAACGATCGTCGCCAATTGATGGTGAACGTAGCGGACCACGGCTCTCCCCCTCCGCCCCGCCGGCCCGGGACGGACGCAGGACTCACTATGGACGACGTGAGCCCCTCGGGAAACCGCCCGCCCCCCTCGGCCCTGTACCGGCATGCATCATTGACCGCCCGTTCGCACGGCATTGGCGGAACCGTGACTTCAACTCCATACTCCTGGGCCGCGGATAACTTCCGGGCCTCAAGATGAACGCCAGCCCAGGCCAGGGCTGTTCACGACGAGGCCATGACCGCAGGGCACAGGCATCCCAACTGTGTTGATTGGGCGATGGACTGCATGCAGGGTCGTTCACCTGCGTTCATGGACGTCTTGGTCTCGTGCCGTTGTGCCAAAGGAAGGACCAGAAAGGAACACTCTTGGCGGGCGAGCTTGATGGAGGAAATGAGCAGAATCACGACCAGCCCAGCGAGAGCCGGAATGGCCGCTGCGCGGTGCCGATGGCAGGTTGTGCCATGCATGTCCGCAGTCGCTTTGCAGTACGTCTCGCGGCGGCGAGCGTCAGCAACGGCGAACACGGAAAGACGTCAGTGGTGCCAAAGCGGCCCAGAACGGCGATCAGGGGCATCTTGACCAACACAACCGTACCGATGGACAGCAGGTACGCGGGGCCCGGGCGCCCGACGGCCTGGAAGCATGCGGCGACCAGGGGCGCGACGCCCGCGACGGCCAGGCCGAGGGTAGTGGTAAGCAGCGCCCGTGCGGCGGTGGTTGTGGTCTCGGAGTCGCTCTGGAAAAGTCCGACCAGGGTCCGCGCCAGGAAGGCCAGGGCAACCGCGGTGACCAGCCCGTACCTCTCGATGCCGACGGTGTCATTCTCCTTCCGCTGGAAGAACCGGGCGTACTTGTCGAACTACGCAGCGGTCGGCCTCGATGACAGCAGCGGCACCCCGTCGCCGGGGGCGGTCCCCACAACGTCGGCGCGGGCACTGCCGATCGCAGGGTTCTTCCGAGTGCCCTTCACCGGGAGCGCGACCTCGGTGGCATAGAAAGTGAGGGTGCTGATCCCGTCCAGGGCGTCGACAGTGGCCCGCTCGGCGGCAACCCCTCCGGTCAGCTCATGGTGGAGGTCGTCGCCCTTGAACGGACACAGCTCTGACCTGCTGGTTGATGGGGGACGGTTCGTTAGGTGGTTCCTCAGCGGCTTCCGTCTCCGGGAGGTGAGTCGTCGGGGTGGACGCCGGTGTAGGCGGAGGCGTCCTTTTCACCGCTGGGGCGGCGGGACTGTCCGCGGCGCCCGGTGTCGTGCATACCTCTCGACTTGCCCTGGCCCTCGGCACGTGCGGTCAGGCTGTCTGTAGGCGTGCCCTCTCCGGATGCTTCTTTCTCCTTCTTGGTAGGCACCTTGCGGGGCCTGTCGGGCTCCGGGGCGTACTTGTCGGGGTGGAAGGAGCGGTGGGGGCTGGGATTCGACTGCTGTGACTCGTCGTTCACGGACGGGCCCCAGCGCAACTCGCGCTCTCCCTCGGATGCACGTGACTGCGGTCCCTGTGGGGGCTGCTTCGCTGACTTCGCCATGGCGGGACCTCTCGCTTCGGGGCTGTGTGTGGCTCGTCCGAGGGCGGCAAACACCACGGACACCACAAAGGGCCGAGTATCCCATCAAACATACGTAAAACATGACAACGAGTCCCCTCCCTTTGTCGGTATCGCGGCAGGCTTCATTTCTGCAGCCAGAACAGGTGGCGGGGAGATGCGGCGCTGGGAGCGTCCGCGCACCCGGATGACAGGTGTGTGTCCGCGCCTGGCCCGGGTTCGGGAGGTGGGCGGCGTCATCGAGAAACCGGCTTCGTCTTCGAAGCACAGCCGGGCCCCGAGCGCCGCACTTTCACCGCTGGTCGGACAGGGTGGCCAGAGCGCTTCGGGCCTTGGGGGCGAGGAGGGGGCTGAAGTGGGGGTTGATGGCCAGCGCCTTGGTGAAGTCGTCGCGAGCGGCGTTCTGGTCGCCGAGGGCTTGCTCGATGACTGCCCGGTGGTAGCGGAAGAGGGCGTTGCGCGTGCCCTGGGCGAGTGCTTGGTCGGATTCGGTGAGGGCCTCACGGTCATGCCCGTTGACGTGCAGTGCCCAGGCCAGGGCGTCGTGGGTGTCCATGAACGGCCGGGTTTTCAGGCCTTGCCGGGCAATGTCCAGTGCCCTTTCGGGGTCACCGTGGTCGGCTTCGAACAGGGCCGCGTCGGAGTCGGGGGCGACTCCGTTGACGGTGAAGAGCTTCTGCTCGGCGCGGAAGACCTGGTACTGCTGGGCGGCTTCCTGGTCTCGGCCGAGGGACTGGTAGAGCTCGCCGAGTTGCAGGACGTATTCGGGCTGGGGAAGCCGTTGTACGGCACGGGTGAGGTCGGCGAGTGCCGCATCGGTGTGTCCGAGGGCGGCTTCGGCCCGCGCCCTGGCCTGGAGCAGGGGGGTGTAGCCGTCGGCGGTGGCCAGGCCCGCTTCGGCTTCCCTCAGTTCGGTGGCCGGGTCGCCGTTGTTGAAGGCGAGTTCGCCGAGGTAATAGTGCGCGAAGGCCGCGTCGGCGGGGCCGGCGGCGTCATTGAGGGCCCGGCGCATTTCGGTTCGGGCGGTGGCGATGTGGCCGCTCAGTTCGGCGACGTAGGAGGCCCGGGAGAGGGACGGTGATCCGGGGCGGAGGTCGACCATCCGCTGGACGGCGTCGGCCGCCTCGGAGTAGCGGCCGAGCTGGGTGTAGGCGTCGGCGAGGGTTCCGTACAGGGAGGAGTTGTACGGGTTGACGGCGACGGCTTTGCGGGACCAGTCCAGGGCCTGGGTGAAGTGGTGGCGGGCGGCCTCCAGTGCGGCCATGCCGCCCATCGCGGTGAAGTTGTCGCCGGTGCCGAGGGCCAGCGAGCGCTTGAGGACCGCTTCGGCCTTGGGGTAGTACGCCGGGTCGGCGGTGCTCTTGGCCTGCTGGACGTAGTCGAGTCCGAGGGTGGCCAGCGCGACCTCATCCCGTGGTGTCGCTTTCACCTTGGCCTGGAGCCGGGTGATGTCCGCGGCGAGCGGGTCGCCTCCGGCTCGCAGGCTCCCCGCCTCGACGGGCGCGGCGGCGCTGGTGCCGGTGGGCGCCGCGGGCCAGGGAGACAGGCCCAGCCCTCCGGCGAGGAACATCGCCACACCGAGGACGCCGGCCACGGCGGCGGACAGCAGAAGACGTCGGCGCTTCGGGCGTCGGCGGAAGGCCATGGTCAATTCCCGCTCCGTGATGGGGTGTTCGGGGACGATGGGGACGGGTGCGGTCGGCCGGGGTGGGCCTGTGTGGCGTAGGCGACCACGTTGTCGCGGTAGCCGCCCGCCGCCGGGTCGTAGGTGCCGCCGCAGGTGATCAATCGCAGTTCGGGGGGACCGGTGGTCGCGTAGACCTCGCTGTCGGGGAAGTCGTCCTTCGCGTACTGCCGGAGTGCCCGGACGGTGAAGTCGGCGTGGGTGTGGTCGGCCCGGTCGATGGATATGGAGTCGCCCGGGCGCAGTGCCGCTATGCCGTAGAAGGCCGCCGGACCGGTCAGAGAATCGACGTGTCCGACCACGATCGCGGCGCCCGCGTCACCGGGGCGTGGGCCGTCGCTCCACCACCCGACCTGGCTGGGGTCTTCCGGGGCGGCGAGGTGGCCGTCCGACTGGACGTGGAGATCGGTCAGCGGGCGGTCCACGCCGATGCCGGGTATCCGGATCCGCACGGGTCGGGCTGCCTGCGTGGTCGGCTCGGCGGTGGGCCGGGTGCCGGGAGCTTCGGCCGCGGGCAGGGCCCCTATGTCTATGGGGGCCGGTGTGCGGGTGTGTTCGGTGATGAGCGCGGTGGCGCCGGCCGCGGTCAGGCTCAGGCCGACGACGACAGCGGCCGCGGTGAGTCGGCGGATGCCGCGAGGCCGCCCGCCCTCCGGTGCGGAGGGCGGGCGGCCGGGTGCGGTGGGGGCGGTCACGTCCGGTCTGTCCGCCGGCGGCGCAGGGCCAGGACTCCGGCCCCGGCCAGCAGGACGCCGCCGCCGACGGCGGTCGCCGCGACGACGGGGAAGTTGCCGCCGAAGGCCGTGCCGCCGAAGCCCGCTCCGACGCCGCCGTCGGGGCTGAGGGAGCCGGCCTGGTTGACCGCGGCGGTGCTGGGCAGTGCCACGTAGGGGAACGATGCGCCGGGCGTGCTGTACGGGGCGTTGACGCCGTCTCCGGCCGCGAGGGCCTGCACGATCTTGCCGCTCTGCGCGGCACCTTCCAGGGCCTGGAGCTCGATGTCGAGGACGTCGTCGGTGAGCCGGCGCCCGTTGGGGAACCCGGCCAGGTCCTGGCCGAGGACGCCGAGGCGGTTGGGCTTGGCCGTGGGCGCCACGGACATGTTCAGCCGCAGCTCCTCGCTCGGGGTGAACGCCTTCTTGTCGACGTCGGCGTTCAGGAGCTGGGAGTTGAGGTCCGCCTTGATCGGTCCGCAGGCCTTGCAGATCCCGGAGAGGAAGATCTCCACGAGGTCGTTCCGTGGGGTCGCGGGGGCCGGCACGCCGTAGATGCTCTGGACGACCTTGGGCAGGATCGGGTCCTTGACCGCGTCGACGACCGGGGTGACCGTGTGGTCCTGGTCGGGGCTGATCGTGTTGAAGGCGTCCTTGTACTTCAGCGGGACGACCACCTCGTTGACCAGTGGGTTGCCGAGGCGGGAGACCTGGTGCCATCCGGATCCGGCACCCGAACCGTCCCTGCCCGGCGCCTTCCCGTCGTTCACGGCGTCCGCGTTGCCGTTCGAGGAGGTGCCTTGCGCACCCTTGCTCCCCGACGAGCTGACCTCCGCTCCCTGGCGGTCGGTGGTGGACCATACGCCGATCACCGGGTTGCGGGTCGGGTTGCCGCCCAGCGCGAGGTCCTTCTTGGGCACCTGGATGGTGATGGTGTTGACGTTGTAGCCCGCGAGCGTGTTGTGCCCCGTCTCCGACAGGTTCCCCCCGTAGAGGAGGTCGAAGACCCTCAGGTCCGCGAAGAACGGGTCGGACGCCTGCCCGGCGTAGGTCTGCCCGCCGCCCGGGAGCTGCAAGGTGGCCTGCTTGCGCAGCGAGGCGTAGTTCGGCGTCGAGGCCTTGCCGACGTTGGAGGGCGCGGCCGGGGCGTCCTTGAGCAGGGTCCTGGTACCGCGGGCGTCGGTGACCGTCAGGTCGTAGGTCTGGCGGAAGTTCAGGGTCGGGTCGTCCAGTTTGTTGACGACGCCGGTGTTGTACAGGAACTGGTGGGCGGCATCACGGACGTGGTCGGTGAACGACCACGTATAGGTGGTGTCGGCCTTGCCGTCACCGTCACTGTCGATCTTGATGTTGTAGTGGGCGTCGTTGGCGAACGGGTAGAAGTTCGGGCCGCCGTTGGGTTCCTCGAACGGGATCCAGTTCGCCACCATCGTCACCGTGTCCGGTTTGTCCGGGCTGGTGAAGGCGTAGACGTCGGTGTTGTCCGCCTTCGGGTCACCGGCGATGAGCGGCGCCTCGCGGTGACTGGAGGCCGAACTGACGCCTGGCGTCAGACTCGTGAGGGCGGCGGCGGACACCAGGGCGAGAACGCCGGTGGTGGCGAGCGCACGTTCGGCCGAGCGGGCGGGGAACCTCCGGCGCGTGCGGGAGCAATCCATGGGCCATCCGTTTCGGGTGGGGCCCGCCCCTCCGGGGACGGGAGGGCGGGTTGACGGCGGTGAACACTCGAAGTCCCGGACGGACCCGCCGCGGCCCCGCCCGTCAGGGACGCGGGACTCACCGCAATGCATCCGCGATGCGACTTAAGTTACGAACAAGTCACCACGGGCATCTCGGGCCTGCAACGCCGGACCGCCGAACGGGCGCCCCCGTCCGCCGCACCCCGGAGGCGGGGCGCCGCACCGATCTCCGGACCCGGAAGTCCCTTGATGGGCCGTCTCGGTGGCGGCGGCGGGCCAGGCGGGTGAGCAGGCCGGCCGATCGACCTCCGCGCGACGCAGCGGGGTATCAGTGCGGTCACCAGGGCGGGCGACGCCTTCGGATGCCGTTAGGCGTCCCTCCTACAGCAACCGGCGCGGAGGCGTCCTCCCATGAGTCATGGCCACCTCGGTAGGCGCGCGGCAGCGGTGGCCGGCGTCGCGCTGTTCCTGTCCGGGGCGGCGGCGGCTCTCGCGCAGGCCCATCCCCTCGGCAACTTCTCCATCAATCACTACACCGGGTTCACGGTCCACCCCGGCCGGGTGGATGTGCTCGCAGTGACCGACAGCGCCGAGATTCCGACGCTGCAAGCGGCCCCCTCCGTCGACACCGACCACGACGGCGGTCAGAGCGCGTCCGAACGCGCCGCATGGGCCGCGGCACGCTGCGCCGACACGGCCATCCGACTGTCCGTCACCACGCCGCGGCGCCTGGCTTGGACGGTGGATTCAGCCGTCTTCGCCTACCGGCCGGGCCAGGCGGGGCTGCGCACCAGCCGTCTGGAGTGCCGCCTCCACGCAGCGCTGGACCTGGCGGGCGGGCCGGTGACACTGAAGGTGTCCAGTGGCGTGGACGCGTCCCGCGTCGGCTGGAACGAGATCACTGCCAAGGGCGTCGGCACCCACCTGAGGCAGTCCACCGCGGCGACCTCCTCGGTCACCGACGAGCTGCGCGACTACCCTCGTGACCTGCTGTCCACTCCGCGGGGGGACACCGTGGCCCGCTTCACCGCGGTCGCGGGCGAGGGCGCGTCCGGCGCCGCGGACCCGACGGCCGGACCGGGTTCCGGCGGCCTCACCGGCCGGTTCGAGGCACTGTCCCGGCAGCTGACCTCGCTGGCCGGCGCCGAGCGCCTCACGGTCACGGTCGGCTTGCTGGCCGTGCTGCTCTCGATCGTGCTGGGCGCCGGCCACGCGCTGCTGCCGGGCCATGGCAAAACCGTCATGGCCGCCTATCTGGCCGGGCGGCGCGGCAGGACCCGCGACGCCGTGACGGTCGGCACCACGGTGACCATCACGCACACGGCCGGGGTGCTCGTGATCGGGTTGTGCCTCACCACGTTCTCCTCGCTGGCCGGCGACGCCGTGCTCAACTGGCTCGGCGTCGTCAGCGGCGCGCTCGTGGCCGTGGTCGGAGGGGTCCTGCTGGCCGACGGCGTACGGCGCTCACGCCGAGGGCGCCAGTCAGCGGCCGACAGCGCAGGCGACCGCTCCTTGCCGTTGGCCCCGGCCCTGGTCGGCGCCGGAAGCCCCAGTTCTGGAAGCAACGAGCCCGGCGCCTCCGCGAGCCTGACCGCCCCGGAGCACGGACACGCCCACGACCACACCCACGGCGACCACCAGCCACACGAGCGCCACCATGACCACAGCCACACCCGCCATCACACCCACCCCCACGACCACGCCCACGCCCACGCCCACGGCAAGCCGCACCGCCACGGCCTGTTCGGGCATCACCACGCCCACCCGGCGGGCGACGGCGAAGCGCCACCCTTCTCCACCCGCGGCCTGATCGGTCTCGGCGTCGCCGGAGGCCTCGTCCCGAGCCCTTCCGCGCTCGTCGTCCTCCTCGGTGCGATCGCTCTGGGCCGGACCGTCTTCGGAATCGCCCTCGTACTGGCCTACGGCCTCGGCATGGCGGCCACGCTCACCGCCGTCGGACTGCTCCTGGTCCGCCTCGGCGACCGGGCCAGCCGCCTGACCGACCACCCGCTGCTCACCCGGGTACGCCGCATCGCCCCCTACACCGCGCTGTTCACCGCTGCTCTCGTTCTCGTCGTCGGCCTCGGCATGATGGCGCGCAGCCTGCAAACCGTCCTGTAACACCCGGGAGGTCCCATGGCTCGCCGACTGATCGCCCCTGTCACCGCCCTGCTCGGCGCCATCGCTCTCGGCGGATGCGGCGCCTCGGCCGAAGGCAGACTGGACACGCAGGCCAACGACCCCACCCCCGTATGCCGAGTTCACCAGAATCAGACGCCTGGCAGCAGATACACCGCAGGCACCAAGGCCGACACCCGAGCCGTCCTGCAGATGCTGCGCTACTACACGGTCAACGGAGCCAAAACCTTCTGCGACGGCAAGCCACCCACAAGCACGGACCGGAGCTGGACAGATCTCTACACCGCGCTCAGTGGCAGAACCAGCGCGGCGAAACGGTAGCGGTTCCAGCATGGGTCAGTAAGAACTCCAGGCCGTGCCGCCCATACGAGGCAAACGGCCGGCCCCGGCTCCGGCCTGGGCACCAACGCTGGGTCATGGACCCCCCAGATGATTGCCCACGGTCAGGCGATCGAAGGCTTTCGGTGCGCGAGATGCGCTGTCCGATACGCCGCCCGCCTTCAGTCAGGCGGGTGAGACAGGGGTGCATCGGGGTTGGCACCCTCAGCCTTGGCTGCGTCGGCAAGGGCCGCAGCGGCGGCTTCTTCCGCCTGAGCCTTGTCGTTGGCGGCCTGAGCGATCATGTCGTCCGAGGGCTTCTCGCGCGTGGCCGGCGACTGGGGCAGCACCTCACTGAAGGCGCGGGACACGCCCTGGAGTGCGGAGGTGATCTCGCTGGGGATCACCCAGAAATTGTTGCCCGAGCCCTGCGCGAGTTGGGGCAGCGTCTGAAGGTACTGGTAGGCGAGCAGCTTGGGGTCGGGATCGTTGCGATGCACGGCCTGGAACACCTCGTCGATGGCCCGCGACTGTCCCTCGGCCTGAAGGATCGCGGCGGTCCGGTTGCCTTCCGCACGCAGGACAGCAGCCTGCTTGTCGCCTTCGGCGGTGAGGATCTGCGATTGGCGCTGCCCCTCGGCCCCGAGAATCGCGGCCCGCTTGTCCCGCTCGGCTCGCATCTGCTTCTGCATGGCGTCCTTGATGGACTGCGGAGGGTCGATGGCCTTGATCTCCACCCGGTTGACCCTCAGCCCCCATTTTCCGGTGGCCTCGTCCAACACGCCACGAAGCTGGCTGTTGATGGTGTCCCGTGAGGTGAGCGTCTTCTCCAGGTCCATGGACCCGACGACATTGCGCAAGGTGGTGACGGTGAGCTGCTCGACCGCCTGAAGGAAATTCGCGATCTCGTAGAAAGCCGCTCGTGGGTCGGTGACCTGGAAATACAGAACGGTGTCGATCTCGACGACCAGATTGTCTTCGGTGATCACAGGCTGCGGCTTGAAGGAAACGACCTGTTCGCGCAGGTCGATCACCGGTCGAACACGGTCGATGTATGGAATGACCAGGCTGAGGCCGGGATTCAGGGTCCGGTGGTAGCGGCCGAGCCGCTCGACATTGCGAGCGCGCGCCTGGGGCACGATCCGGACCGCCCGCACCACCGTGAAAACCGCGATCAGCGCCACGATCAGGCCGCCGATCAACAACGCCGTTGTTTCCATGGTCTCAGTCCCGGGGGTAGACAATAGCGGTGGCGCCGCTGATCTCCATGACGTCGACCATCTTTCCTGGAGGAATCACCAACGTCTCGTCGTAGGCACGGGCCGTCCACTCCTCACCACCGATGCGGACCCTGCCACCCAGACCCGTCACCTCCGAGACGACCAGCGCACCCTTGCCGATCAGTGCGTCTACGCCGAACCTCTCCGCTTGGGGCTGGAGAACGTGGCGTAGCGCAATGGGGCGCACAAACAGCACGCTGACTGTAGCCACGACGGTGAACACCAAGAACTGCAACGGCAGCGGAAGTCCGACCGCTGCGGACCCCGCCGTGACCAAGGCGGCCACACTCAGCATTCCGAGCGCAGCAGTGACGGTGAAGATCTCGGCGGCAGCCAACATGGCCGCGATGATCAACCAGATCAGCCATGGATCCATTGCGTGCCTCTTTTGGCCGGTGCGGTGCGGAAGGGCCTGACTCCCACCCGCATCCCGATACGGGCCGGCCGGTCACTCCTGGAGAAGGAAACTCCGCCGAACCGTCGGAGGCGATATGCACCCCGAGCAAGCCACTTCTCCTCCTGTGTCAATTTTACCCGTTGGGGTAGACCTGCGAACTCCTCGGCGCGGGCGCAGGTGGGTGCGAAGATCCCAGACGCAGCCCCAGTACCGGCGCGGCCAGGGCCAGCGGGATCAGGGGGTGCACCGACGGCTGAGACCCAGCATCGGGTACCCGATCTTCACCATGTCGCTCTGCTCCTCGTGATCCCGGACGCCGCTCTGGGACGTGGGAAGGGCTCCATCCGGACGCCGTCTCGTCGCGGCCCGACAGGGTGGGAACCGCGGCCGAAAGCGGCGCTGGGCCGCGCGGACGACGGATTGCCGTCATCCGTCCAGGGCTGCCCTTCCAGCGTCACCCGCCGGAGCGCCTGCGGCAGGCGTTGCGTCAGCTGGGCGGTTCGTCGGGTACGGCGTGCTCCGGCAGTGTGCCGCCGGAGTGCGCGCTCGCGCGACCACGGCCCGCGTCGTCCGCGTCGGAATTCTCCGTACCCGGGATCTCCGGTTCAGGGTTTCCTGGATCGGAACCCTCGTCGCGCGCCGACTGACTTCGTACCGTGACCGCGTCCCAGGGGTCGGCGTCCGGCCTGCTGATCAGGCAGATCCCTCGGTATCGGCTTCTGCGCTCTGTAGTTTCCTGGGCCTTCGGGTAGGCGCTCGTTCACGGTGTTCTCGCTTCCTCGCACAGGGCGTGGTGTGACGCGCAAGTACCCCTGTGGCCGGCGTTGATGCCGGTGATCGCCGCACTTCCGCGGCCTCGGACGGCGATCGCCTTCGTCAGCCGGCGCGCAGCAGCCGAACGGCCGGTATACATCTTGGGGAGGGCGTCGAAGACCCTTGCCGATGATCATGCCTTTGCCGCCGTCCTCGTGCGCCACGACTTCATGACAGTCATCGACCTCGCCCCGTCACAGCCGGTGCCCCGTGATGACGAGCGTTGGTTTGCGTTACGAAGTGGCAGGTCTGGGAACCCCGAGACTCATGACAGATTCCGAAGAAGAAGAGAGCGCCGGGACACCCCACGCGCGTGGTTCTCAGCCGAGCACGCGGCCAGGTTCTCGCCAAGCGCAGACGATCATCGGACCGACGCCGCCCGTCGCTCAGACCACCGGCCCGCCGCGACCGAGCGATATTGCGGCTGATGATGACAATGCCCCGGAGCCACCCCGTGTTGCCGATGAGAAGACTTCCGAAGGCTGACAGCAACGAGTATCGGGGTGCGGTTGGGCGCCGGGCCCCGGCCTTGACGGATCGAGTGTCGAAGTCTCCGGGCCGAACTGGATGAGGGCGAGGACTCAGCAGGATATGAGGCTTCTGAGCGAGAAGCAGGCTCCCTCTCCCAGCCTGGTGCCTTACGTGGTCACTGCGACGGCGGTGTCCGTGGCCGCGGTGGCCGGAGCCGCAGCCGTGGACCCGGACAGCGCCTGGTACCGGCGGCTGGACAAGCCCGCCTTCCAGCCTCCCCCGTGGGCGTTCGGCGCTGTGTGGACGCCTTTGTACGCCTCGATCGCCTGGGCGGGCGGGCACGCTCTGCAACAGGCGACAGGCAGACGCCGCCGTGCGCTGGCGGCCGCCTTGGGGGCGAACCTGGTTCTCAACACCGCGTGGAACTGGCTGTTCTTCGGCGCTCAGAGCCCGAAGGCGGGTCTTGCCGGCACACTCTTGATCGACCTGAGCAACATCGTTCTCATCCGTCGTACGGCAGATGTCGACCGGGCAGGAGCCTGGGCTCTGCTTCCCTTCGCAGGCTGGTGCGGATTTGCCACCGCCCTGAATGCGGCCATCGTCAGACGCAACCCCGCCTCATTCCCGGCCAGAACCAACCGCCACCTGCGGTACGCGTCCGCCTCGATCAGTTCATCGGGCACCACGGTCCCAAGAACGATGACCACAGGCGCGGGATCGTGCACGTGGACCAGGTCGCCGATCAAGGCGGCCGGATTCTGCTCGCGTAAGCCGGGCGCGTCCTCCACCGTGAGGACCGGCACGCCGTTCTCAAGTCTGTGGGACAGTACAGCCCACTCCGTCCCGAAGCTCCGTTTCACGTGCGGGTGCAGACACTGGGCGTGCTCGGTGCTGGTGGTCCCGGATCGCCTCTTCCAGGGCTAGGCGAAGTCCCAGATTGAGTTCGCCGCTGGTCACCCAGGCGGTGAGCAGTTCGGCGACTCGGCCCAGCGTGATACCCGTGCGATGAGAGACCTCGGACAGGACAGTTCCAGCCTGATCGGCGTCGAACCGTCCCAGAGCCATGACCACGCCCGTCGCCTGCTCGACCACGGCCTGCCGCGCCCCATCACGCTGCGGCTGCGCCGCCTGCGGCATCCGCTCATTCTCCGTGCGGGCCGTGGGCTGCTCGCCGTGGCCGTGCGTCAGTAGCTGACTCATCGGCTCTCCCTCCTTCACTTCCGGGCCGACGGTCACCGCGCCAGGGCCCCTTGGCGTACGCGGGCGCAGCTGCTGGAGATGAGGCGGGAGACGTGCATCTGCGAGATGCCGAGCTTTTCGGCGATGCGGCCTTGCGTCATGTCCTCGAAGAAGCGCATGTAGAGGATGGTCCGCTCCCGTTCGGGGAGCCGGCGGAGCTCTTTGGCGGCCGCCTGTCGGTCGACGACGGTGTCGAAGGAGGAGTCGGTGCCGCCCAGGGTGTCGCCGAGGCTGTATCCGTCGTCGCCCGCGCCTACTTCCACATCGAGGGAGAGGGCGCTGAAGCCTTCCATGGCCTCCATCCCGGCACTCACCTCGTCCTCGGTGAGGCGGGCATGGCCGGCGATCTCAGCGATCGTCGGCTCGGCCGGGCCGGGCTGCTGGCGCAGTTCACGGCGGGCGACCCGCACACGGTTGCGTAGTTCCTGGACACGGCGCGGAACCCGCACGGCCCACATCCGGTCCCTGAAGTGGCGTTTCACCTCGCCGGTGATCGTCGGGACGGCGTAGCTCTCGAAGGCGCCGCGGGCCGGGTCGAACCGGTCGATGGCCTTGATGAGCCCGAGGGCAGCGACCTGGCGCAGGTCCTCGGTGGCTTCACCTCGGTCGCGGAAGCGGCCGGCGATCCGGTGCGCCATGGGCAGCCAGAGACTGACCAGCTCATCGCGCACCGCGTCCCGCTCGGGCCCGTCCTCCAGTTCCACCAGCCGGATGAACAGAGCGCCGGATTCGGGTGAGTCGTCAAAGCCTCGGTCCGCGCCAACGGTAGCGGCGTCGGCCGGCTGGGCCTCGGAGTTGGCGTCGGTGTGCGGACGGACTACGGAGTTCTCGGAAAGCACGCGGGATCCCTCCTGGACGGCGCGTCCGGGCGGTGCGCGAGGACAGCAACGCGGGGCCCGAACGCAGGTGATGGGACATGCCGTACAGAGAAGGGCTACGCAGACCGCAGAAGAAGCCGCGGCCGCGTGGATCAACTCCGCTTGGCTCGCGCCTCCGGTCCGAAGCACACACCCCCGTCTGCCCCGCGTCCACACCCGCAAACAGTCCCTTCGACGCCGCGTGTCCCCGGGTTGCCGCGACGCCTCGTTGAACAACGATCGGAATCTGCCCGCTTGGCGGCGTGGTGCCGGCCACCCTGTGCCGCCGTCGGCACGCCTCGGCAGCGCCTGGCTCATCCGGCGTGGCCCCGTCTCCTGCGGCATGGGCTGTAGCGACCACACTCCCGGCGACGCATACATCGGATCCCCCCGGATCCCAACGGCTCTCCCCCCGGTCGCTTGGCGATCCGGGAAGGGGGTACCGGGAAGCCGTCAACCGTTTCAGGATGATATGAGGAGTTTGTCGTGGTGATCCGGCACAGAGCCATCGACAGGTCATCAGCGGCGAACGGTGGCAGCAGACCGATGCGACGCCCGGACATCGGGCTCGTCCGGGACGCCTGCCGTAGGAGCTGAACATGCTGGACGCCGTCGTCATCGGATCAGGCCCGAACGGCCTCGTGGCCGCGAACCTCCTTGCCGACTCGGGCTGGAGTGTCGAGGTCCTGGAAGCACAGAGTGAACCCGGAGGCGCCGTTCGCAGCGACCGCGGAGTGCACCCGGACTACGTGAACGACATGTTCAGCGCCTTCTACCCCCTCGCCGCGGCGTCGCCGATCATGCAGAGCCTGGAGCTTCAGGCCGACGGTCTGCGCTGGTCCCACGCACCGTCCGTGCTCGCCCATCCCCTCCCCGACGGACGCTGTGCCGTCCTGGAGCGGTCGAAGGAAGCGACTTCGGAAGGGCTGGACGCCTTCGCCGCGGGGGACGGAGCCGCATGGTCGCGTATGTGCGGCACCTGGGATCGCATCAGCGGGGACATGCTCAACGCCTTGTTCACCCCCTTCCCCCCGCTCAAGGCGGCTGCCCGTCTGGCGCTGCGACTGCGCGGGCCGGTCGGGCTGCCGCTCGCCCGGTCCCTCCTGTTGCCCGCGCGACGGCTCGGCGAGGAGGAGTTCCGGGGCGACGCCGGGCGCCTGCTCCTCACGGGGAACGCACTGCACGCCGATCTCGCCCCTGAGGCCGCTGGCAGCGGCGGGTTCGGATGGCTGCTGTGCATGCTCGGGCAGCACTACGGATTCCCCGTCCCCGCCGGAGGCGCGGGAGGTCTCTCGGCCGCGCTCGTCCGGCGCCTCGAACGACACGGCGGCGTCGTCCGCTGCGGTGAACCCGTGCGGGAGGTCGTGGTCCGAGGAGGCCGCGCCGTAGGAGTGCGCACGGCGATGGGGGAAGCCATCCCGGTACGACACTGTGTGCTGGCCGATGTGTCGGCGCCGAATCTCTACGGCGGCTTGGTGGACGAGCGACATCTGCCCTCCGCGCTCGTGGAGAGCATGCACCGCTTCCAGTGGGACTTCGCCACCTTCAAGATCGACTGGGCACTGGGCGGACACATCCCCTGGAGCGTCGAAGCCGCTGCCGGCGCGGGCACCGTCCACCTGTCCGACAGCGTCGACGAGCTCACCCGCTTCGCGGCACAGCTGGCCTCCGGGAGGGTCCCCGACCGGCCCTTCACACTGCTCGGGCAGATGACGACCTCGGACGCCTCGCGCTCACCGCGGGGAACGGAGTCCGCCTGGGCCTACACCCACGTTCCGCAGACCATCGTCGGCGACGCCGGCCCGGACGGCATCAGCGGAGTTTGGGACGAGCGGGACCAAGAGGCCATGGCCGACCGCGTGGAACGGCACGTGGAGCACTATGCACCCGGCTTCCGCTCGCTGATCCGGGCCCGCAGAATCCTGGCACCTCCCCGTCTCCAGGCCCTGGACGCCAATCTGCACAACGGCGCGATCAACGGGGGCACGGCCAGCCTCCACCAGCAATTGCTCTTCCGGCCCGTACCGGGCACCGGGCGCCCCGAGACTCCCGTGCGAGCCCTCTATCTCGCGTCGGCTTCCGCGCATCCGGGCGGCGGAGTCCACGGTGCCTGCGGTGCCAACGCGGCTCGTGCGGCGCTTCGCAGCACCACTGGTGCGGCTCGCGCACTCACCTCTGCTCAGCGGCTGCTCTCCGGTCGGCTCGGCATCCAACAGCCCCGCCGCTGACAGAGATCGAGCCCATATGACTGTGGCCGGACCGTCAAGTTGAGTCGGGCCCGCGTCCGGCGGTGAGTTCACGGACGGCTTCCACGATCCCGTCTCCGTGCTCGTCGAGGTTCAGGGTGTGCACTCCGCGCGCCTTCACCCGATCCAGTCAGGTACCAGGTCGATCCCGATGACCGTCCCGGCGCCGCGATGGGCCGCGATGCGGGTGCACATGTCCCCGATCGGCCCCAGACCCAGCACCGCGACGCTGCCACCGGGAGGGACGGCCGCACAGTCGACGGTCTGCCCGTCCTGTAGCCGACGCGGGCCTCCGCGCTCCCATGAGCCCCCGGTCGGGGGTCAAGGCCGCGGGGAGGCACGCCCCACCGAGTATCCGACTCACGCAATCGACAGATATCGGATACAACGGTGTTGCGGGATGCCCGAGCCGAAGGCCCTGAGGTGGAACGGGAACGGGAACGGGGGGATCGTGGCCGTCACACGGAGGGCGGAGTGGAGCGCAGCACGGAGTCGACGGCAGCAAGGCGCAGTCGCTCCAATACGGCGGACTGGCGGTCGGCGCGCTCGATGAGGACGTCCAGGTGCTCGGTGAAGAGTCGCCCGTCCGTCTCCGCCAGGGCTCGCAAACTGCGCCAACAGGCCGCCTTGCCCTGCACACTCAGCAGCATGGATTCCAGCTCCAGGACATCGCTGAGCGGAGAGCGGGACAGGAGATGGCCATTGGGCTTTGCGCGGCCCGCCTTTTCGGCCAGCCAGCCGAGGGCGACCTTCGCGTAGGCGGTCGGCACCGCGAGATCGGCCATGATCTGCGTCAGCGAATCACGGTCCTGCTCCACCTCATGGGCCAGTTCCGCCAGCGTGGTGCCCTGTTCCCGGTATTGCTGGGTCTGTGTGGCCCGCCGGAAGAGTTCCAGGCCGGCGGTAGCGCCGGCGAGGTGGTCGTTCAGATAGATCGCCAGAAGGTCGGCACCGCCCCAGGGCTTGTTCGGGGACGCTTTCGAGGTTCCCGCCTCGCCGGCGGCGGGGGCGGTGGCGCGCATTTCCCGGTCCACCGAGGCGGTGAGTTCCGCCCAGCTGTCCTCGAACTTGGCGAGTCCTTGGCGTTCGAGGGTGTCGGTGACGTCCGTGAAGTCGACACCTACCCGCTTCAGCGCCTCGAAATGAGCTGTGGCGGCGGCGTAGGCATCGCCGGCCGGGCTGCGGGCAGGAAGAACGCCGTGGTCGGCGAACGCTTCCAAAGTGGCGCCGGGCATGGTGTTCACGGTGCCCGCGACGACGAGTTCGCTGACGTACATCGTGTCGGGGTAGGCCGCGTTCTTGACGCCGGTGGATGCCCACAGGGGCCGCTGCGGACGGGCCCCGGTCGCAGCGAGTGCCTGCCAGCGAGACCCCGCGGTCATCTGCTCGTGCGCCTGGTGGGCGAGCCGCGCGTTGGCGATCGCGGCCCTGCCCTTGAGCGACAGGGCCTCGGGGGTGCCGATGGCGTCGAGGCGCTGGTCGACCTCGGTGTCGACACGAGAGACGAAGAACGAGGCGACGGAGTGGATGTCCGCCAGGTCCCTTCCTGCGGCCTTGGCCTGCTCCAGTCCGGTCAAGTAGGCGTCCATGACCGCGCGATAGCGCTCCAGGGAGAAGATCAGGGTGACGTTGACGCTGATGCCCTGGGCGATGACACGGGAGATCGCGGTCAGCCCCTCGCTGGTGGCCGGGATCTTGACGAAGAGGTTCGGCCGGTCCACGGTCTCCCACAACGTCCGTGCCTGGTCGATCGTGGCGTCGGTGTCCCGCGCCAGCCGGGGGTCGACCTCGATGGAAACCCGTCCGTCGACCCCTCCGCTGCGCAGGTGGACCGAACCGAATGCCTGGCAGCCTGCCCGTACGTCGTCCGAGGTGAGGGTGAGGATGGCGTCGTCCACGCTCACGCCCTCGCGTTCCAGTCGCCGCAGTTGCTCGCTGTAGCGGTCCCCCTTGGACAGCGCGGACGCGAAGATCGTGGGATTCGTCGTGACCCCCACGACGTGCTTGTCCGCGATCAGCCTCTTCAGTTCGCCCCCGGCCAGCAACTCACGCGACAGGTCGTCCAGCCAGACCGCCACTCCGGCCGCGGACAGCTCGGCGAGCGGATCTGAGGTGATGGAAATAGTCATGCCAGATCTCCAGAAGGTGTGTGGCGCGGTCGCCTCGCCCGCCCGCCGCGGCAACCGGCGTAAGCGGTTGCGAGCGGGCGGGCGAAGGCTCGATCGAATCGTTGCTGCCGGGGACGACTCACGCGGATCGCCTCCATGACGCGGACCAAGTGCCATCGACGGAGGCACCGGTCTGTCCCACGGAGACAGATCCGCTCGCGTTGCCTGTCCTGCCTCGGCTCCGCGCTGCTGCCTGAGCCGCGGAAACCAGGCGACGGTAGTCCAGGCCCGCCGAGTCCGCGGCCGACAAGGACAGAAGACCCCCGTCGAGCCTTCGCAGCAAGGCTGCATGACCGTGGACATAGGCCGCCTCGCGCTGGGGAGTGATTCCCCGCGGCAGCCAGGAGATCATCAGAATCCTGTTGCGGCGCGCTCCGTCCACCGATGCGAAGGCCAGGTCATGGACGACGAGTCTGGGCTCGTGCGCGGTCAGCACCGACAGAAGCTCGTCCTGCGTGAAGTTGGCTTGGCGTTCGAGGACGCAGGTGTCCAAGGCGTCGCTCAGCCGGTAGACCACCGTGTTGACTTCACGCTTCCCCTTCAGCTCCCGAAATGCGCTGACGCAGCTGTCGTCCACGGATACGTGGTTGCGCATGGCACTCTCCCTCCGCCCCGGATGCGTGGGCCGATCACCGGTCCAGCGGCAGGAGCGTGTCGTGAGTAGCTCGTCGCGAGGCCGACCACGCGCCGGACGGGATGGGGAGTCGGGGGGCACCGCGTGCAGAGCCCCTCCCGGTCCGCGCAGCGGGTCCTCATGGACCAGCACCAACGTCTGTCCGCCCCAGGGACGCAACTCGATGGCGCTGCGCGCCGTGCCGAAACGGCAGCTGTCGGCTTCAAACTTCAGCCGGCGGGGGATCAACTTCGTCCACCGCCCCGCTGCGACCGCCGCCGTACTCGGCGTGGGGTGTGCTCGCGTCAGCTGTGACGCGAGCACACTGGCAGGGCCTGTTCACGCCGCGTCGGCCGGTGACGTCAACTGGTCGATCGACTGCATGGCGGCTTCCACTTCGGTGGTGGCACCGCCCGTGATGAGGGCGCCGCTCGCGGTCTCCAGGTGTGCTCGTACGAACCACTGGAACTGTTCCAGGTCTCGTAGTTGCTCGATCAGGAGGTCTTCGGTGGCCGGGTCGATGTCCCCCACTGTCTTGATCGCAGTGCGCAGGTCCTCGATCACTCCGGTGTAGACGAGGTTGAGCGCGCCGAGGTGGGCGATGGCGTCGGCGCGGCCCACGCTGTAGTCGTTCCAGGAGCGCTCTTCGACCAGGACGCCCGGCGTGCCGTGGGCGACGCCTCCCAGGGCAGCGAGACGCTCGGCGGCGTCATCAGCCATGTCCCGGACACGGTCTACCTGCGGATCGAGCATCTCGTGCACAGCGATGAAGTGCGGGCCCACTACATTCCAGTGGACATGCTTGAGCGTCAGGTGGAGATCGTTGAGGGCGTGCAGGCGCTGTTGCAGCACCTCGATGAGCGGGCCGGCGTCTTCCACCGTAAGACCCGGAACGGTGTGACGGGGGGTGGCCTGGGAAGCCATAGCCAGAACTCCTTATTTCGATTAATTGCGCTTATTTCATGTGGTTTCACTCTCCGGGTTCCCGGGATCGAAGAACGCAATCACCGCAGCCCCCGCCGCGCCGGCCGTCACCGGGCTGCGCGTCTCGCCAGGAGGTCCGCGAGGCCGCCGGGGGCCCTTCCGCGCAGGCGGGCGGCGGTCTGCACGGGGTGCTGGTCGGTCCGGGCGATGCGGTGGCCGGCCGCGGACAGCCGAATCGCAAGGTCGCGGTCCTCGCCGACCGGCAGGGAGGCGAAACCACCCACCCGCCGGTAGGCCGCTGCGGACACGCCCAGGTTCGCACCGTGAACGTGCGGGTGTTCCCACTCCCTCCATGTCGCGCCGGGCCGACGAGAGCGGAAGTAGTCGGCGTCGTGCCGGGCCACGAGGAGGGCGTCGGCCCCGGAGGGTGCGAGACGGACGGTGCCCAGGACGGCGTCGTACTCCCGTCGCGCCCAGACGGCCTGGTGGGCAAGCCAGGCCGGGGGCACGGTGGAGTCGGCATCCGTCATGGCGAACCACGCATCCGGGCCGGCATCCGCCAGCAGCTCCAGCGCGCGCTCGATGCCGGCAGCCCGCGCGGCTCCGACATTGCGGTTGCGGGTCGTCACCACGTGCGCTCCCCCACGGGTGGCCACCGTCGCCGTGGCGTCCGTGCAGGCATCCGCTGCCACCACGAGCACGACAGGTATCGGTGCCGCTCGTGCGGCGGCCACGTGCAGACTGTGCAGGCAGGCGGCGATGCGGTGCTCCTCGTCGTGGGCGGGGACGACGACCGCCGACGCCGAGAGCATCACGCGAGTCCTTCCACGCGTGCCGGGGAGAGCGCCGGGCCCGGCCCTGATGTGTGTTCGTGGACGGTGAGGGTGAAGTCGGGATCGTCGTAGCGAGCCACTCGGCTCAGGCCCGGCAGGGCGTCGAGGTCGTGGGCGATGTCGCGGCCCGTGCAGGTGTGTTCGGCCACCGGGTGGTTCCAGTGCACGGCGACCAGATGACCGGCCTCCTTCAGACTCTCCACGCTCCGGCGGAGCAGCCGTGCACGGGAGCCGGCGTCGAAGTAGTAGAGCAGTTCCGACAGCACCACCAGGTCGAAGGTGCCCTCGGGCCACTGGTCGGGCACCCTCATCCGTCGCACCATGACGTGGCCCATACCGGTGGTGCGCCGAGCCGCGGCCTCGACCGCCGAGGCGACACGGTCGGTGGAGAGCAGGTGGTCACAGCGGGCGGCGAGGAGTTCGGTCAGCACGCCGATCGAGCAGCCGGGCTCGAAGACCCGCCGATAGCGGCGACGGGGCAGAGCCGCAACGGTCAGGACGTACTTGCGTCGGTCGTACCAGCGCTCTCCCAGGTGCCACGGGTCGGCGGCGCGGGCGTACTGGTCGTCGAAGTAGCTTGCGGGGGTGTTCACCGGATCACCGTCTCGAAAGCGCGGGTGTGATGGGCGATCTCCTGCGACGGCAGCACCGGTGCCATGCCGCCGCGACGTGGCTGCAGTTGGCTGGCGAAGCGGGCCACGGCCGCCCTCTTCCGGTGGATCACGGCCTCGGCCAGCGGGAGAACAGACGCCCGGTGCCACGGCACGCGGGGGTCGTTCGGGCGAGCCCAGTGCCACATCCACACCGGGTAGGACCACACCGGCATGGAGCGGTCACGGCCGGCGCGCCGAGCGGCTCGACCGGCGGCTTCATGGTCGCTGTGGAGGTCGCCCTCCCACGGCGCCACGCACACGGCGGCCCCGACGACGTCCAGAACCTCGCCGATCACGGCTTGAGCACGGTCCTCGTGCTCGTCGAGGGCCGTATCGGGCAAACCGGCGTGCACGGGGGCAGGCAGATCGCCGAGCTCGCCCAACGCCGCGGCGAGTTCGCCGCGGCGCCGGGCAGCCAACCGCGCCCGGGCAGTTGGCGTCGCAGGGCCGTGGGACGCTTCCCCATCGCTCAAGCACACCGTGTGGACCGCCGCACCACCCTCGAGAAGGGCGGCGATGCCACCGCCGAATCCCAGGACCTCGTCGTCCGGGTGGGCAGCCACGACGACGACGGGTCCCGGCGGGAGGATCAGATGCGGCAGGCGGTCCGGCAGTCTCGCCTGCTGCCATTCGGCCTCGTCGGTGCCCCGCGCGTCGATCGCTGCGGCGGCGGCCTGTCTCGCGGCGCCGGCGGTGTGCGCGCTCACGGGGTGGCCTCCGCCGGGTCCGCGGTCACCAGGCCGCCGAGTTCGGCCAGATTCACCTCGGCGTGGTGTTGTCGCACGTAGACCGTCAAATCCGCCACGGCGCGGGCGTGTTGTCCGTCGCGGCACAAAGGCCCGGCACCCGTGGCGCGCCCGACGTGGTCCAAGACCTCGGTGCACACCTTTTCGGTGAGCGCCCGCACTCGCAGGCTGCGCACCCGCGCTCCCTCGTGTCGGTCGAGAGGGTCGGCGTCGATCTCCTCGCCCGCCTGGCGGAGCACGCTGTCGGCCGTGTGCAGCAGCATGTCGACCGTTCCGAGGTGGGCCGCCATGTGCTCGTTCGAACGCCCCGTCGCGGCTCGCTCGTACAGCGGCGCGGCGACGGCCCGGGCACCGCCGAACCAGCAGGCCGCCACGCCGATTCCACCGTGCTGGAAACCGGGCCGGGTCAGATAGCCGTCCACCCGACCGACGGCTCGCGCGGGCACGCCGGCGAAGGACATGTCCAGGCTGTCGCTGCCGGCCATACCGATGGCCGGCCACGTCCCTGGCACGGGCTGCACGCCCGGGTGGTCGAGCGCGACCGCGAACATGCGGTACCCGTCGTCCGCCTCTGCGGTCACCAAGGCGTGGGTGCAGGTGCGGGCGCCGGAGCAGTAGGGCTTGACTCCGCTGACCCTCCACTCCTGGCCCATGTGTGTCGCCTGCACGCCGGGTCCTGGTGGGCGTGCGGCCCAGACTCCCCACCGCTCGCCCTCAGCGGGCCCGGGGTGATGCAGTTCGTCCAGGATCGCCGCGGCGTCCAGGTGTCCCTCGGCGAGCCGTGCCAGGGACAGGTCCCGTCGCCCCAGAGCCGTGAGGACGGCGAAACGGCGCGGCGTCTCCCGACCTGGCAGCGGTACGCCGGACGCCTCGCGCTCGACGAAGTCGGCGAACAGCCGTGCCGAGCATCGCTCCGGGGCGCCCGGGCCGTCGGTCGACTCGGGGGTGGTAGTGATCACGCGGACCTCCTGAACACACAGCGTGGAGGGCGCCGGCCGAGTGGGACAGACCGGCTACGTGGGGATCGATGAGCCACGAGGGGCCACAGCCCGGGAAGTTCAGAAGGGCGGTGCCTTTCGTGCACCGCCTCCGTCGCCGGCCCAGGTGTGCTTCGCACCGGTCCGTGGTCAGCGATGGGGGTGACCCTGTTCGGGGTCGTCGCCAGGAGTGCTCCATCCGTCGCCGCGGCGTGCGGGGTCCGCCACGGCCCGGCGGGCCTCTGCCGTCCTCGGCGCCGGCGTGGAGACCTTGCGCCGGGTAACCCGTCGGCCCCCGACGACGAACGCCGCGATCAGAACGGCGACCACGGCGACACCCGCCACCGTCAGCCAGAGAGCGCCCATGGAAGAGAGGGCCAGTACGGTGTTCGCTTCGTTGATCATGAGCGCCGAGTACCCGGAATCTTCACAAACACCCTTTTTCGCAAGCTGTAGTGAGGGGAGACCCGGTTACAGATGGTTCTCGGCGGCTGTGTCGATCGGCGGGCCGGCGCCGGTACCGCAGCGCGGAGAAGTGGTCGGCTGAGCTGCGTACGACCAACCAGCACGCCGACTCACGGTGGTCGGTCGCCGCGCTATTCGACGCGGTGCGCTTTGTGGTGCGCGACCCGTAGGCGTACCTCGGTGGGCCCGGGAGGGGAGCCGGTGGAGCGACTCGCGGTGCGGAGCGGGCCGGCGTACAGGGCTTCGAGGACAGCACCGGGGTCACCCTGCGGGGTGAGGTCGATCGTCACACGGGTGCGTGGGTGGGCAGGCGCGCCAGTGATGCGGACGGAGGCCTCCTCCACCCCGGGCAGAGCGCCCGTATCGGCGCCGATCGCGGCGCTCAGTGCCTGGTCGCGCAGTTCGACGCCTTCCTGCGGTGGTGTGCCACCGACGGGCAGCACCCCTGGGTGGTGTCGGCGCAGTTGGGCGAGCAGCCACCACAGGGCCGGCAACACGACGAGGGCGAGGAGCGCGATGACCGCGGGCCACCACCACCATCCCTGACTGCTCCAGCGGGCCCGGTCGGCGGAGTTGAGAAGGACGTCGTGCGGGGTGGTCAGGGGCCAGCCCGCGGGCGGGACGAGATCGTGTCGCCGGTAGACGTCGAGCCCGGCGAAGAGAATCAGCGAACCGCCGCCGAGCAGTACCACTCCGGCAAGGGCCAGCAGACTGCGGTTGAGTGCGGGGCGCGGCGTCATGGTGGCCTCCGGTCCTGGGGTGTTGGGGTCGTCCGTCAGTCGGTGCGTCGCCGCACTCGTACGACGATGCGCGGAGGGCGGGCCAGGGCGAGCCCGTCGCGCTCCTCGCCGAGGACGGCGACGAGATCGTCCTTGACGTTCCGTGAGTCTCGGAAGCGGACGTCCGCACGGGCTTTGACGCGGTGCCGCCGCACCCGGACGCGGGCCTTGGTCACCCCTGGTACCCGCATGGCGGCATCGCGCAGGAGGGCGGCGGCACCGTCGCGGTCCAGAGAGGCGCGCAGCTCGGGCGCGGGAGAGCGCATGGGCAGCCAGTGACGCAGGCCGGGGGTGAGGGCCAGGACGATCAGCCAGACGCCGATGGCGGCCGCCGCGGCGGCTCCCGTGAGCATCCACACGTCGTCCACGGGGCGGGTGGCCAGTTCATCGGCCAGGTGATGTCGCCAGGCCGCCGCGGCACGTCCCGTCCGGACGGCGACGACGTCGACCAGCGCCGCACCCGCAGCCAGGAGAACGACCGAGGCGACCAGCACGGACGGAATACGACGTGCGGACCACGGGCGATGTGCCCGGCGCCCACCGCTCTCCTTGGCGACGGTCGGTGGTGGCGCGTCCTGTTCGGGCACGCCGGGCTCCTGGGGTTCCTTCGTCAGCGGTACGGCGGCGCGGTGCCCGGGGCCGGGGACGGGAGGGCTCGGGTCGGGTGTCATTCCGGCCTCCTTCGTACGTGGCGTGGCGTGCCCGGCAGGCCCGGGCCGCGCAGCGCCTATCGGACCCGTCCCCGGCTGTCTCCAACGGTGGTTACCAGCCGCCGGACGGTGAGGATGATCTCTCCCACCTCCAGACCGGTCAGTCGTGTCACCCGTTCGGCGACGTCGCGCTGAATCCGCTCGCAGACGTGGGGAATGTCGGTGGGGTAGGGCAGGTCCATGGCCAGGTGCAGACGCACCGATCCGGTACGGACGGCGGCGTCGGCGCTGGGCGCCGCCGCTCGGCTCCGGTCGGGCGGTAGGGCGGCGCGCCGGGCCTGGGCCGTACGTGCGGCCTGGGCGGCGATCCGGGCGACGACCTTGTCCGGGATGACGGTGGCTCCTCGCTCCGCCGGGGGCGGCAGGCCTGCGGCCCGTACGAGTGGGCCGGGCCCGTCGCCGCTGGATGGGGTACTCACCGCTGCCGCCGGCGCAGGTCGAGGTCGCCCTGTACCGCGAGGCCGCCGATCAGCCCCGCCGCACCCAGCACCAGAACCAGCAGGAATGCCCAGAAGCCGCCGAAATAGCCGGCGAAGCCGAGGGCCATGCCTGCCACGAGACCTGTCGTTGCTGCGTTCATCATGCACTCACCCGTCTTGCAAGCGTGATCGTCCGTATGGTCACCCGCCCATGCGCAGGCATGGCCGTGGGTCACGGCGGTCGGTCACCTCACGCGGCCCTCGTCCGCGTGGGCCTCGTCATCCTCTTCGTCGGGGAGATGAACGTCGTCGACGACGATGTTCACCTCGACGACCTCCAGTCCCGTCATCCGTTCCACGGCGCTGATCACGTTGGTGCGTACCTCGCCGGCGACGTCGACGATGGAGACGTCGTACTCGACGACGACGTCCAGGTCGACGGCGGCCTGGCTCTCACCGACCTCGACCTTCACCCCGCGCGTGGCCGCGCCTGAGCCTCCGCCAGGGACGCGTTCCCGCACGGCGCCGAAGGCGCGGGCCATCCCCGCTCCCAGGCTGTGGATGCCCGGTACCTCCCGCGCGGCCATGCCCGCGATCTTGGCCACCACGCCGTCCGCGATGGTGGTCTTCCCCCGTGTCTCGGCCGGAGCACCGACCCCGGTACGGCCCTTGAGCGGGCTGACGGCCGTGTCGGGCCGACTGCCTCCGCCGACGCTGGTGATGTTGTCTGCCATGGTGGTCGCCTCGATCGGTGTGGGACACCCGTGCGGTGTCCGTCGAAAGGTGAAATCTGGGCAGGGCTTGGGGCTTGGTTCGCACCTGGGGTGCTAAGACGTCCCTACCGCCGTACTTCGGAAGTCGTGTACAAACGCAGTCGCGGCCGCCCTGTTGCCCGGCCTTCCACGCCGGCGCGCTCACGCTCGTCGGAGTGCCTCATCGCGTCGTCCTCGGAGTGGGCTGGGTTGGCGCGGGGATGGTCGCTGCGGCGGGCTGTGCCGGATGCGGTGGTGTTGTGTAGCCGGGCTGCGGGGCGGTGACATCGGGAGTCTCCTGGCCTCCGCGGGCGATGCCCGACGCGGTGGTGTTGCCGTAGGGCAACGAGGCGCCGTCGCCGGTATCGCCGACGGTCCGTGAGCGACGGTGGGACCGTCGGCCCTGCTCAGGCCGGTCCGCGACCTGCTGCCAGCCCGGGTCTTCGTCCCACGCGATGTCGTAGTGCTCGTAGAGCCGGTGCTCCTCGTCCACCGTGAGGAAGCCCCCGGCGTCGACGTCGACATGAGGGGCGTCCTTGACGGTGCTCTTGGCGTAGGGAACCTCGAGATGGTCCTCCACCACCGTGGCCTCGCGCAGGGGCACGAAGGACTCACCGGTGCCGAAGAGTCCGGTCCTGACACTGACCCACTCGGGCTCGCCGGTGGCGTCGTCCTGGAAGAGATGCCTGATGTCGCCGATCTTGCTGCCGCCGGCGTCGTACACCGGGTGGTCGAGCACGTCGGCAATCTGCGCTTGGGTGATCATCCTGGCCTCCTGCCCTCGTGGTCTCCTTCCGCGTAACCCGCTCATCAGCATGAAAACGCTTTTATATGGACTAAATACGCCTTATCATCCCCTGCGTCCGAGTGCGGCCCGTTACGCGGTACGACTTCCAGGGAGGTGCGGGTCCGCGCTTCGGCAAGGGACCAGGCCCGGCGTGCATGCCTGTGGGAGATGACGCCAGGGCGGTTGTGGCTTCCGCCAACGATCCGGGCCCGGCCGGCACATCGCTTGATTGGCCAACGCCCATCCCATGGACCGCTCTTGACGGTGCTTGTGCCACACGAGGGCCGGCGGCCGGCCGGACATGCCGAAGGGCCCGATCCGGTCAGGATTCGGGCCCTTCGAGCCGCCCACCTGGGTCCCGGCGGTGGCGTACGAGACAGACCGAGTCGAGGGCAGGGGTGCCTCGCGGCGCACCCCTCACGTGCGGCAGCGGACCGGAATGTCGGCTGTTGGTCAGCCGGGCCAAGTTCCGGTCAGTTGGCGTGTGGTGGTGGCGCCGGCACGGTCGACGGCGGCTTTGACTGCGGCGAAGATGGCGCCCTGGACGGTGGCGGCCAGGAGGATTTCGCCCCAGTTGCGGTCCTCGTCGGTAGCGTCGGGTGCGCCTTTGTGGTGACCGAGCACCTTCCATGCCTGTTTGAAGGCGGCCCCGGCGATCATGCCGGTGATGGCTCCCAGGGCGAGTCCGACGGGCTTGTAGGCGATCTTCGAGGCTTTCATCGGTTCAGCCTTTCCTGCGGCGGCTTGCCAGCCACAGCACGGTGATGCCCGCGGCGGCGACCAGCAGTACGGTGCGGTGGTCCCGCGCCAGCTGCGCGGACCGGGCCGTCTTCTGCCGCAGGGGTTCGGGTGCCTTCTCCCCCCACATCCGTCCGGCCCGAGCCGTCGCCGAGCGGACCTGCTCCGCTGCCTGGGCGGCTGTGTCCTTGACCGAGTCGGGCAGCTTGTCCTGGACCTGGGAGGTGGCCTTCGCGGCCTGGGCCATGAGTTCGTCGGCCTTCAGGACGGCCTGTTCCTTCAGCTCGCCGGCCTTGTGCTGGGCGCGGGCCTTGACGTCGGGCTTGTCCGCGAGGGCCTGGACGGTCTGCCCGAGGTCATGGCGGGTCTGCTCGATCTGCTCGCGAAGCTGGTCGGGGCCGGGGGCGCTCGGCTGGTCGGCGTGGGTCATCGGTATGTGCTCCTCTTGATCTCGGCCACGTCGGCCTTGACGTTCTCGATCGTGCTCCGCGGCGTAGGCCCACCGGCCTTGCCGATCTGCTTTTTGCCGCCGAGCGCCAGGACAGCGGCGGTGACGCCGAGGGCGGCGGTGACGATGAGGGCCGCGGCCCATACCGGCAGCAGCAGGGCCAAGGCCGCGATGACGGTGGCCATCAGTGCCTGGAGCATCAGGAAGCCGGCCAGCGAGGCGCCGCCGAGCAGGCCGCCGCTCTTGCCGTAGCGCTTGCCCTTCGCCGTCATCTCGGACTGGGCCAGCTTCATCTCGCCGCGGACCAGTTCGGTCAGCTGCTTCGAGGCCTGCTGCACCAGGTCTCCCACCGGCTCGTGTCCCACGCCGTTCGCGAGGCGGCCCGAGCCCGGACCGTACGGTTGCGTACTCGACACGCGATCACCTCCTGCTCCGGTTCGTTCCCGTCGGCCGGACCGTGTCCAGAGGGGTCCCGGCCGTCCGCTGACTACGAGTACCCCGAACCGTCGAGTTCAGGAGAAACGATGTGCCGCGAGCCGGGATACCGCGTTGTCACCCTCGCGGGCTTCGTGCAGCCCCGGATGAGCCGTGGCGGTGAGCGCCAGGTGCCTGGGCTGTCACGCGTCGCCTTCGTCGAGGCGGCGCAGGTCGTCCTCGTCCCATTTCCGGGTGTCGCGGGGCTGGGTGTAGGGCTCGGTCTCGGGCGACATGCCGCCGGCGATGGCCCGCTGGCGTACCGCTTCAGCGTCGAATTCCAGACCTAGGAGGATGGCCAGGTTGCTGATCCACAGCCATACCAGGAAGACGACGACTCCGGCCATCGTGCCGTAGGTCTTGTCGCACGAGGCGAAGTTGGCGACGTAGAACGCGAATCCGGCGGAGGCGATCAACCAGATCGTCAGGGCCAGGAAACTGCCCGGAGTGGAAGCGGGTGCGGTCGGTGGTGAGCATGTCTGCGCGGAGCCGATGCCCCACACGCACATCCAGCGACCGGTGAACGCCGATCGCTTCGGGGCTCACTGCCAGAGCAACCGTCAAGACGTGTGGAGGGGAGCTCGGACCCAGCGGTGATATACGTCCATGTCGACGTTGCTGCCGCAGACGATGGTGGCTACGTGTCGGCCGGCGAAGCGGTCGCGGTCTTCGAGGATCGCCGCGACGCCGAGCGCGGCCGACGGTTCGACGACGAGGCCGGCGTGGTCGAGGAGCATCCGCATACCGGCGATGATCGACGCCTCCTGGACCAGGACGGCGTCGTCGGCGACCACGAGGAGGTCGTCCAGGACGGCCGGGATGGGAAATCGGCCGGCGACGCCGTCGGCGATGGTGTGGGTCGAGTCGGTGGTGACGACGCGCCGTTGGCGCCAGGAGTGTGTCAGCGCCGGAGCGCCGAGCGGCTGGACGCAGATCACCTCGACCTCGGGCGCCAGGGCCTTCACCACATGGCCCACACCGGTGGCCAGCGCCCCGCCGCCGAGAGCGATCAAGACAGCGTCGAACGACGGCGCGGCGTCCACCAGTTCCAAGCCGATGGTCGCCGCGCCCTCGCAGGTCTCGATGTCCAGGCTGTCCTCGACCAGCCGGATGCTCTCGCGGTGCGCGATGGCCGCGGCCCGCTCACGCGCCATCTCGTGGTCGCCGTCGACCAGTTCCAGCCGGGCGCCCAGTGCGCGGATGCGATCGAGCTTGGTCCGCGTCGCGAAGCGGGACGCCACGACGGTGACGTCGAGCTGCCGGCCGCGACCGGACCAGGCGAGCGCTTGGCCTAGGTTGCCGGCACTCGCGCACACCACGGCTCGCGAGCCGTCATCGACGAGTCGGCTCGCGACCACCTCGGTGCCACGGGCCTTGAAGCTGCGGACCGGGTTCGCTGTTTCGAGCTTGATGCTCACCGCGCATCCGACATGGGGCTCCAGCGCCTCGCAGCGGTACAGCGGAGTGTCGCGGAACATCGGGTCGATCACCCGGCGAGCCGCTCGGATCCGAGCGGTGTCGAGGCGCGTCTCCTGCACGACACAGCAGCCTAGCGCCGGTGGCTGACGCTTCAGGAGTAGTCGTCAAAGTCTGCTTCGCCACAGACTTGCTCGGTGGGCCCGGTCAGCGGGCTGCGGGCATCGGCCGTCAGGTGCGCGGCGGGCGGGTGGCGGTGTCGAGGTAGAAGGCGTCGATGCTCTGGACGGCCTGCTCGAACTCCTCCAGGTTGACCGGCTTGGTCACGTAGGCGTTCGCGTGGCTGCTGTAGGCGTCGGCGACGTCGTCGGGCGCCGTGGACGTGGTGAGCACGACGACGGGGATGGTCTGGAGGCTTTCGTCCTTCTTGAGGATGCGAAGGAGGTCGCGTCCGTTCATCCGGGGCATGTTCAGGTCCAGGACGATCAGGTCGGGGCGCACGGTGGCAGGCGCGCGCAGGTGCTCGAGTGCGGCGACTCCGTCGGTGACCTGGACCAGGTTGCGGGCCCCGCGCTCGGAGAGGGCTTCCTCGATGAGCAGGGCGTCGGCCATGTCGTCCTCGACGAGAAGGACGTCGAAGGGCCGAGCGGGGGTGGTCATCATCGGATGCTCCATGGGTGCTTCGTCGGTGTGGTTGAAGAGCCCGGGCCAGCGACGGCGGGCACCCTGGCGGCTCATGCCGCATGCAGCACCGATCTGCGGGTATCCGGCACCCGCACGGGCGGCGGTCGCAGCGGCGCCCCGCTGGAGGCGCTCGGCCGCCTGCTGGAGCTGGTCCAGCAGGTAGAGCAGGGCCAGCGCCCGCGCCGAGTCCCCCTCCGTCGCGGACGGCACTTCTTCGAGCAGCTGTACGGCAAGGCGCCTCGCGAGCTGACCGACGGCCGCGTCCGCGACAACGGCCGTCTCCTCGGGAGTGGTTCGCAAAACGAAATTCTTGCCAGGCATATGCAGCACCTTAGGTCTCGAACCAACCCCGCGACAACCGTTGTTGTCGAACACCCTTTAGAGTGGCCGCTGCCCCGGATGTCGCAGGCGGCCAGCACAGTAGAGGGGTACACGGCATGAGCGGGAACATGACAACGCGCGCACGGGAGACATCCACCTGGACGACCCGGCGGTGGCTGCGCGTCGGGGCGGCCGTCGCGCTGACGGTCCTGGCCCTCCTCGCAGTTTCGGGAGCGTGGGTTCTTCAGCAGACGGAGTCGATCAGCGACAACCTGGTGAACGTGAAGTCTCCCGCCTTGAGCACATCGTTTCGTCTGGAGTCGGCGCTGCTGAACCAGGAGACCGGAATTCGCGGATACGGCCTCACCGGCGTCCCCGACTTCCTCGCTCCCTACCGGCAGGGACTCACCGACGAG
Organism: Streptomyces sp. NPDC024698; assembly: GCF_055559015.1. Classification (NCBI taxonomy): domain Bacteria; kingdom Bacillati; phylum Actinomycetota; class Actinomycetes; order Kitasatosporales; family Streptomycetaceae; genus Streptomyces; species Streptomyces sp. NPDC024698. The sequence continues at coordinate 54,445 of NZ_JBVHLK010000009.1, forward strand.
GCAACCTACACGACCCGCCTGACGGAGTTGCTCCACGGTGACGCGGCCGCCCTGAAGGACCTGAGGACCGTGCGGAACACCGCGGATGTCTGGCAGAAGGCGATCGCCCGTCCGATCGCCGCCGCACCCGCCGGAACGCCCTCTCCGCTGACTGCCGAACGGGCCGCGGCGGGCAAGAAGGACTTCGACGCGCTCCGCAGAGCCCTGAGCGGTCAGCAGGAGCGGCTGCGGACCGAGCGGGCGCGGGCGGTGGACGAGCTCAACGCCACGATGGTGCTTCGGAACTGGCTGTTCACCGCGATCGCGATCGTCATCGCCACGCTCACGGTGCTGATCTTCGAGGGACTGCGGCGCGGCATCACCGGACCCCTGGCCCGGCTCGGCGCGGACGCCCGCTCCGTCGCCGACGGCGACTTCGACCACCCGATCGCTCTCGTCGGGCCGGCGGACCTGCGCCTGCTGAGCGGTGAGATCGACTTCATGCGCCGCCGCCTCGTGCGCGAGCTGGCGTTCACCGAGGAGGCACGCCTGCGCCTAGATGCTCAGGCCGCCGACCTACAACGTTCCAACGCCGAACTGGAGCAGTTCGCCTACGTGGCCTCCCACGACCTCCAGGAACCGCTCCGCAAGGTCTCCAGCTTCACGCAGCTCCTGCAACGCCGCTACGGTGGCCAGTTGGACGCCCGGGCCGACCAGTACATCGACTACGCGGTCGATGGCGCGAACCGTATGCAGACCCTCATCAACGACCTCCTCGACTTCTCCCGCGTCGGCCGCGTGCATCACGAGCTCCAGAGCGTCGCCCTCGATGCGGTGCTGGAACGAACCCTGTCCTCCCTCAGCGTGAGCATCGAGGAGACGGGTGCCGCGATCACTCACGACCCGCTGCCGCCTCTGGTCGCCGACCCCACCCAGATGGGGATGCTCTGGCAGAACCTGATCGGGAACGCCATCAAGTTCCACCGCCCGGACCACGCTCCCGAGATCCACATCTCTGCTGTACGGGAAGACGCGCTCTGGCGGTTCACGGTCACCGACAACGGCATCGGCATCGCCCCCGAATACGCCGAGAAGGTCTTCGTGATCTTCCAGCGGCTCCACACCAAGGACGCGTACAAGGGCAGCGGCATCGGCCTGGCCATGTGCAAGAAGATCGTCGAATTCCACGGCGGCACCATCTTCATCGACCCCGACTTCCGAGACGGCGCCCGCATCAGCTTCACCCTCGCCGGCGAACCCCCCAAAGCCATGGGCCCCTCCACCATGCCGCAGGCGACCCGCACCGAGACCGTGCCCGCGCCATGACCGCGATCGCCACCGACACCCCTGGCAGACCCTCGCCGGAACCGGCGTACCGCATCCTGCTCATCGAGGACGATCCGGCGGATGCCCTGCTGGTCGAGGAACTCCTTAAGGACACGGGGCTGCGTTACGAGCTCACCACGAGGACCACCCTCGCCGAAGCCCGCACGGAACTCGACCCCCGCGCGATCGACTGCATCCTCCTCGACCTCCACCTCCCCGACATGTCGGGGACCGAGACCATCGCCGTCGTCCGCGAACTGGCCCCGCACACCGCCGTGATCGTCTTCACCGGCCTGTCCGAGACGCAGGCGGGGGCCGAGGCGATGGCCGCCGGCGCCCAGGACTACCTCGTCAAGGGCAAGGTCGAAGCCGACCTGCTGCACCGGACCGTCCGCTACGCCGTCTACCGCAGCCAGACCGAACGCACCTCGGCCGAGGCGCAGAAGGCCCGCCTGCACGCCGAGGAGAACAGCCGTCTGCAACGGGGCCTGCTGCCTCAGCCCATCATCGGCACCTCCGCGGTCACGGTCACGACCCGCTATCTGCCCGGCGCCGAGAAGGCTCTGCTCGGAGGGGACTTCCTCGACGTCGTGGAGAGCGACGACGGGCTCCTGCACGCCGTGGTCGGCGACGTCAGCGGACACGGCTCGGACGCCGCCGCACTCGGCGTCTGTCTCCGCATCTCCTGGCGCTCCCTCGTCCTCGGCGGGCATCACGGTCCCGACCTCCTGCGCCTCATGGAACGCATCCTGATCGCCGAACGTGGCCCTCAACTCCTGTTCGCCACCTGCACCCTCCTCACCTTCGACCAGAGCGCGGCCACCGCCACCCTCTACCTGGCCGGTCACCACGAGCCCCTCCTCACCACCACCGGAGGCACCCGGGAGCTGGTGGCAGCGCATGGAACGGCCCTGGGGATCGCCCCCATCCCCGGGACCTGGCCCGCCACGGTGGTCCCGCTCCCGGCCGTCGGCGCGCTGACCCTCTACACCGACGGTCTCACCGAGGGGCACAACGGCGCGAACGCCGAGCGGCTCGGCGTGGAGGGACTCCTCGATCTGATCCGCGACCTGCCACCGGCAGACCCGGCCGCCCATGTCGACCGCCTCATCGACCAGACCCAGGCGTTGAACGCCGGGCGTCACACCGACGACCTCGCCGTACTTCGCCTCGACTGGGACAACCGATGACTTCCTCACCGGCCTTCGCCGGCGCCAGGGGTGGCGCCACCGGGGCGTCGGACTCCAGACGGGTTGCGCATCGGGAAGCGCTCCCGGGGTTACCGGGGAAGGGGGCCGCCGCGGCACACCCTGATGCCGCGGTGCCGGACGCACCCGGCACCAGGGATGCGCCGGCACGGCATGCACCGCCACCGTCAGCCCGACGAGTTCACGCGCGCCGGCGCGAAATGTCCGGGGCCGCCCTCCCTGGCCGCGCACGGCTGCGGGCTCGGACGCTCGACACGCGCGGTGGCCCGCTCGGTCAGACGTTGGAGTTGGTGAGGGCGAAGTAGGGCGAGAAGTCGTCGAGCAGGCCGGTCAGGGTCGCGAAGACGGCGAGGTCGCCGTCCGCTGTGATCTGGCCGGCTTCGACGGCGGCCGCGAGGGCTCCCGGCTTGAGCAGGGCGCCGGCGAGCTGCGCCTTGCCCAGGCGCAGAGTCAGGTCCGCGTTGTCGGTGTGGCGGGGGCGGTGGTGCAGGACGCCGTTGGCGAGCCGAAGGCTGTGCGGGCCGGGTTGGTCGCCGTCGGTGAGGTCGAGGTTGACGGTCAGGGCGGTGTCGGCCGCCTTCGGTCCGTTCAGGCGCACCGCGATGAAGTCGAGGAACAGGTCGAGCGGCATCGCCATGACCGTCTCGATGCTGCCGGTGCTCTGGACGCCGGTGGTGGGGACGCCGTTGCGCAGTTCCTGCGCCGCGGTGAGGTAGAGGTTGCGCCACTGCGGGCCTTCGGACTGGTAGCCGAGCTGCTCGTAGGCGTCGGCCTGGATTCCGCGGGCGATGTGGTTGCCGGGTTCGGCGAACACGGCCTGCCCGGCGAGCTCCACGACCCAGCGGTAGTCGCCCGCCTCGAAGGCTTCGCGGGCCAGCTCGACGACCCTTTCGGTACCGCCGATGGCCTCGACGTAGCGCTGGGCGTTCTCGGCCGGCGGCAGGGGGTGCAGGGGTCAGGCGCTGCGACAGGACGTAGGAGACCACGACCGCGACGATCACGAGGGGCATGACGGTCAGGCCCTGCGTCCCCAGGAGCAGAGTGGCCAGCAGGACCGCGGTCATCGGCAGTCTCAGCATCGCCACGCACATGGCACCGACGCCCATTGCAAAGCCGGATGTCACGTCCAGCCCCGGGAGGTGGCTCACGGCCAGCCCGACGGCCGCTCCTACGAACATCGACGGAAAGACCGGGCCACCACGGAAGCTGCTGAGAGACAGGCTGTAGGCGATCGCCTTGCAAACCACAAGGACAACCAGGGCGGCCGCCGTGTATCCGGCCTGACCGGCCAGCAGAGGGCCGAGTGCGCTCTGCCCCGAGTACATCACGTCGGACGCTGCCTTCCCCGTTCCTTCGGCATTCACCAGCGCGGCCACTCCCACAAGGGCACCGGCCGACGCGGTGGCCGCCACCCGCCGCCGCTCGACCCGTGGCTGCAGGAACAGTGCCGCCCGGCGGATGGCCGTCCCGAGAAGGGCAGCGGCCACCCCGACCGCAAGCGCCCAACCAAACCCAGCGATGTCCGGGCGGTCGGCATGCGGCACTTGATGAAGCACCAGGGAGTACGTACCCAGACCGGTCCACGACCCGAGTCCGGTGAAGATGAGTGCGCCGATACCGGCAGCCAGCAGGCCCGGCACCAGGACGACGCCCATCATCACGCCTCCGAGGCCCGCCGCCTCCATGAGGAGGAACGCACCGAGCAGAGGTGAGCCGAGCAACGTACTGACGGCCGCGAAACTCCCCGCGGCCCCAGCACTGCGCTCGCGTTCGGCTGGATGTCACGCTTCACCGACCTGGCGGCGTACACCGCCGGCCGCCGCCGAGCGCGATGAGCGGCGCCTCGGGCCCGAGCACCACGCCTGCGCCCAACGACGCCACCGCGGCGAGTGCGATCCCGGGAAGTTCGGCCGCGGTCGGCGCTCCCTTGGCGACCAGGCCCTCGGCCGGCTTGTGTCCCCCCTCCCCCGGCAGATAGCGGATGCTCAGCGCCACCAGCAGTCCGGCCGCGGCGAGCAGCGGGATCGGCCACCACGAGGGCGTTCCGTCGAAGCCCAGGCCGCGGGGCAGGTCGGTGTAGGTCAGCGATTGAAGTTCGGAGACGAGCGCGAGGAACCCGAAGGCCACCGCGGAGATCGGGATGCCGAGAAGGGCCGTCATGATGAGCAGGACCGCGTACTTGCGGGTGCGGACCAAGGCGAACGGATCGGGCGGTGTCGCGGCAGGCGACCCGACGGGGGTGGCCGACATACTCATCGTCTCCTCAGCGTCGGAAGCCGTCCCGTCACATCGGTCGGTAGGGCCTCACGCTGTTCCTACCACCGCACCACGGCGTAGCGAGTACGTCCTGCCGTGGCCGCCCGGCGATTCACCTGATGTCGTTCCGACGGCCCAGTCCATCTCGTGGGGGATGCGGCGGTGGACGTCACGGCTTGCTCGTGTGTGCGCGGCGAAGGGCGACCCGTCGCCAGACCGCCCGCTGGCAGCGGAGCGTGACAGTACCGACCACGATCAGCACGAGGATGTTGACCACCAACTGCACGAACGAGCCCCAGGCCTCGCTCCCGCTGCCGAAGGCGGCGGAGACCGCGATGTCGGCAGCCGCCGGAATGGTCGTGACGGAGATGAACACGCCGAGCAGTGCACTTGTCTTCGCCTCGGTGAGCGAGACGATGCCCACGATTCCGGCCAGGCCGGCGACGGCGAACGAGAAGAAGCCGGGTGTATCGATCAGTTCGGAGACAGGCCTCACGCCCAGGCTGAAGGCTTTTGACTCGAAGTCACACACGCGGATCAGTAGAGCGAAGAGGAAAGTCGTGACGATGGCCAGCAGAAAGCCCAGCAGCAGGGCGCGCAGCCCCTGGCGGATCCGTGGCCCTTTGTGCCGGTCGAAGCCGAGCGCGATGCTGACGATCGCCCCGTACTCGGGACCGACCACCATGGCCGCGACGATCAGGATCTGCGAGTTGGTGACGATTCCGACCGCACCGAGGAGACCGGCGATGACGAGGTACAGGTAGAAGCTCGGCGCGTACGTCCCCTGGGCCCTGATCCGTGCCTCGACCTGATCCCAGACGGGCGCGTGGGTAAGTGTCCCGAGCTCCTGGGCAGCCGCAGCGCCTCCACCGACGAAGGCCATGTCCACCGGCTCGATGACGATGGAGCCCCGGCTGTCCAGGCGCAGGGCGCGCAGGGAGCGCAGGACGTCGTTCGCGGCACCGGTCAGCACGTCGCAGACGATGGCGTCGCCGTCCGGGGTGCGCGCCGCGCCGCGTTGCACGATCAGATTCAGGACCGAGGGGTCGCCGGAAAGGAAATCGACGACCTGGTCGGTGAGGTCCGGCGGGCTCACCGCGCGGACATGGATCAAGTCCAATCCTGAACCTCCACGAGCTCCGGTGCCACGGCGCGCTGCCGGCCTGTGCAGGATCCCTCACACGGACCGGTCCTCCACGGCAACGCCGCGCGCGGGTTGCCGACCGTCCGCGCTCGCCGATGGGAGAACGGCCGGCCGTCCACAACAGGCGCGTCCCGTGCTCCTGGCCGATAGTGAATCCAAAGGACCGCTCTGACCTGGGGACATCATGGACCGCTATGCGCCCATCGCCGAACACGGCCTGATCGGCGACTTGCAGACCGCCGCGCTGGTGACCTCGCGGGGCGTCGTCGACTGGTTCGCAGCGCCCCGCTTCGACTCTCCCAGCATCTTCGCCGCGCTGCTCGACCATGACCGCGGAGGCTACTTCCGGATCGCCTCGGCGGATCCGGAGGCCAGTTGCAAGCAGTTGTACTACCCGGACACCGCCGTCCTCGTCACCCGCTTCATGTCCCCCGACGGCGTGGGCGAGGTGATCGACTGGATGCCGCCGAACACCAGCCGCGCCCCGACCGACCGGCATACCTTGATCCGAGCTGTGCGCACGGTGCGCGGCACCGTGCGCTTCGACATGGAGTGCCGCCCGCGCTTCGACTACGGCCGGGCCACGCACGACCTCGACGTGCGCCCCGAGGGCGCGGTCTTCCGGGCGCCGGGCATCTGCGCGTACCTCCAGAGCACCTTCCCGGTCGAACGCGACGGCGACGATCTGCGCGGGTCCGTGACGCTGAACGTCGGTGAGACGGCGGCAGCCGTCCTGACCGTCTGCGACGCCGACGGACAGGCCCCGCCGCCTCCCACCGTCGACGGGATCACCCAAGGGCTGTGGGATGCCGCCGAGTTCTGGCAGCGGTGGGTGCACGGCTCCAACTACCGCGGCCGCTGGCCGGACATGGTCAACCGCTCCGCGATCACCCTCAAACTGCTCACCTACGCCCCCACCGGCGCGCCCGTCGCCGCGGCCACCATGGGCCTGCCCGAACAGGTCGGTGGCGAACGGAACTGGGACTACCGCTACACCTGGGTCCGGGACGGTTCGCTGTCCGTACGTGCCCTGCTCGACCTGGGTTTCGTCGAGGAGGCCACCGACTTCACCCACTGGCTGGGGGACCGGCTGCGGGAGTCCGCGGGCAAGGACGGTGAGCCCCTGCAGATCATGTACCGAGTCGACGGACAACCCATTTTGAGTGAAGAGATCCTCGGTCATCTGGAAGGGTACCGAGGGTCCGCACCCGTACGCCTGGGGAACGCGGCCGCCGACCAACTGCAGCTCGACATCTACGGCGAGGCCCTCTACGCGCTGTCAGAGGGCCGCGCGATCGCCCGCCAGGCCGGCTACCGCGGCTGGAAGGTGCTTTCCCGGACGCTGGACTGGCTGGCCGACTCCTGGGACCGTCCCGACGAGGGCATCTGGGAGACCCGCGGGGGCCGCCAGGACTTCACCTACAGCCGGGTCATGTGCTGGGCCGCGTTCGACCGCGGCCTCCAGCTGGCTGCCGAGTTCAGACGGCCGGCCGACACCGAGCGCTGGACGAAGGCCCGCGACGCCATCCTGCTTCAGGTCATGGAACAGGGCTGGAGCGAGAAGGCTCAGGCGTACGTCCAGCACTACGGTGGTGACGCCGTCCTGGACGCCTCGCTGCTGCTGATGCCCCGGGTCGGATTCGTCGCCGCGCAGGATCCGTCCTGGCTGTCCACCCTGGACGCGATGGACCGCACCCTGGTGTCCGACAGCCTCGTCTACCGGTATGACCCGGCCGCCTCGCCCGACGGACTGCGCGGCTCCGAGGGCACCTTCAGCCTCTGCACCTTCCTCTACGTCGACGCACTCGCCCGGGCCGGCCGGCTGCGGCCCGCCCGGTACACGTTCGAGAAGATGCACACCTACGCCAACCACGTCGGCCTCTTCGCCGAGGAGGTCGGCCCCAGCGGTGAGCAACTCGGCAACTTCCCGCAGGCGTTCACCCACCTGTCGCTCATCATGGCCGCGAGCACTCTGGACGAGGCCCTCGACCAGCAGCGTGGCTGACCGCCCCAGGAGCGATGTTCATGCCCACACACCACCAGCGGCATCCTCGACCACGCCAGAGCCAGGACGATTTCAAGGAGCTCTACGGGCGCCTTGCGCACCTGGGGACGGGCGACGCCCGGGGCGCACTGGCCACCATCACCCCGGAGCGCGTTGTCGCCGCGGCGCGCGAGGTCCGCCTCGGCCGGACGGTGACGATGGCGGCGCCCGTCGAAACCCGAACCGCCCCCGACAACCCGCACCCCGCCGGCCACAGGCTGACCGGGCCGCCCGAGGACGAGGCGCATGCCCACGGGCTGCACTTCGCCACCGATCACTTCGGCATGAACGTGCACGGCGACGCCGACAGCCATCTCGACGCGCTCTGTCATGTGGTCTACGACGGCACCCTGCACGGGGGTGTCCCGGCGTCCACCGTCACTCCGGACGGCGCCACGGCACTGTCCGTCGACCTGGTCCGCGACGGGATCGTCGGCCGGGGTGTCCTGCTGGACGTCCCGCGGCTGCGGGGTGTCCCCTGGCTCGAACCCGGCGACCACGTCACCGCCGACGACCTGCGGGCCTGCGAGCGGGACCAGGACGTCCGGGCCGGTGAGGGCGACCTGCTGTTCGTCCGGGTCGGCCATCGCCGCCGGCGGACGGAGACCGGACCCTGGGACGCCGCGCGCACCCGCGCCGGACTGCACCCGACCGCGATGGAGTTCCTCGCCGAGCGCCGGGTGGCCGCCCTCGGCGGCGACGGCAACAACGACACCGCCCCGAGCCTCACCGACGGCGTGGACTTCCCCGTCCACGTGCTGGGCGTCCACGCGCTCGGGCTCCACCTCCTCGACTACCTCCAGTTCGAGGACCTGGTGCCGTTGTGCGAGCAGGAGGGCCGCTGGTCGTTCCTGTGCGTCATCGCGCCCCTGCGCCTGCCCCAGGCCACCGGTTCCCCCGTGAACCCCATCGCGGTCCTCTGACCCCGATCCACCAACCGGCAGCGACCTTGCCCCGACGACACCGAGGTGGCCGACATGGCCGACGACCAGCACTACGACGTCATCATCATCGGCACCGGAGCAGGCGGCGGCACCCTCGCCCACCGCCTCGCTCCCACCGGCAAACGCGTCCTCATCCTGGAGCGCGGCGGTTACCTTCCCCGCGAGCGCGACAACTGGGAGTCGACCGCCGTCTTCGTCAAGGGCAAGTACCGAGCCCCCGAGTTCTGGTACGACAAACACGGTGAGCAGTTCCCGCCCGAGGTCAACTACTACGTCGGCGGCAACACCAAGTTCTACGGCGCCGCGCTGTTCCGTCTGCGCCCCGAGGACTTCGGCGAGTTGCGCCACCACGGCGGCATCTCCCCGGCCTGGCCGCTCCGTTACGAGGATCTGGAGCCGTACTACACGCAGGCCGAGCACCTCTATCTCGTGCACGGGCACCACGGCGAGGATCCGGGCGAGGGGCCGGTCAGCGCCCAGTACGCCTATCCGCCCGTCCAGCACGAGCCGCGGATCCAGCAGCTCAGCGATGACCTGGAGAAGCACGGCCTGCACCCCTTCCACCTGCCCATCGGCGTCAACCTGACCCAGGACGACCAAGGCGGCGCCACCCACGGCAGTGTGTGCATCCGCTGCAACCGGGTCGACGGATTCCCTTGTCTCGTCCGCGGCAAGGCCGACGCCCAGGTCATCTGCGTCGAGCCCGCGTTGGAGCACGACAACGTCCGAATGGTCACCGGCGCCAACGTCCGCAAGCTGGAGACCGACGACGCAGGACGCACGGTCACCGGCGTGGTCGCCGAGCTGGAGGACGGCTCCGAGACACGCTTTCACGGCGACATCGTCGTGGTCGCCTGTGGAGCGGTGAACTCCGCCGCGCTGCTGCTGCGTTCGGCCAACGATCGGCACCCGAACGGCCTGGCCAACAGCTCCGACACGGTCGGCCGCCACTACATGCGGCACAACAACCTCGCCCTGATGGCGGTTTCGAAGGAGCCGAACGACACGCAGTTCCAGAAGACCCTCGCCCTGAACGACTGGTACCTGGGCGCGGACGACTGGGAGTTCCCGCTCGGCGGCATCCAGATGCTGGGCAAGTCGGACACCGACCAGATCAAGGGCGAGGCACCGCGCTGGGCCGGACTCTCCTCACCGGACATGCCCTTCGAGGTGCTCGCCCACCACGCCGTGGACTTCTGGCTGTGCGGCGAGGACCTCCCCCAGCCGGACAACCGCGTCACCCTGAACGGCAACGGCGACATCCATCTCGCCCTGGACGAGAAGAACAACATCGAAGGGCTGAACCGGCTCCAGCACAAGCTGCGGGGCATGCTCGGCAGACTCGGCATGCACCCGCACCACCTGCTGCCGCACAGCCTCTACCTGCACAAGGGCATGCCGATCGGTGCCACGGCGCACCAGGCCGGCACGGTCCGGTTCGGCACCGACCCGCAGACTTCCGCGCTCGACGTGAACTGCAAGACCCACGAACTGGACAACCTCTACGTCGTGGACACCAGCTTCTTCCCGAGCATCGGCGCCGTGAACCCGTCCCTCACCGCCATCGCCAACGCCCTGCGTGTCGGCGACCACATCACCGAGCGGATCCGCTGAGCCACATTCCTGGATCCGCACCGACCTTGGCGGCCCACGCGGCACGCACAGCGGCCGGATGCACCTGGGTGACCCGCGGGCATCCGGCCGAAATGCCGTGAACGGGATCCCTACGTCGGCGGATCTGCCGTCGGCGTCAGCAGGATGGCGATGTCGCCGCCCCCGGCCGTCGGCACACTGGTCTCGGTGGCCGCGAAGATCTGCCCGTCCGGGCGCACCACGAACAGCACGTCGTGTCCGGCCGGGACGCCCCCGTCGGCCCGGTGGGTGACGATGCGCGCGCCGTTCGCGTACCGGCGCGCCAGCGCGGGCCGGTTGAGTCCCTCCCCGAACAATGCCTCGCTGCCCGTGTAGGGGGCGACGACCCCGTGACTGCGGGTGGGCGGTGCCAGGCGATGGACGGGACCTTCCACCGTCTCCTTGAGGGTCATGAACGCCAGAGCGTTGAAGTCGTCCTCGTCGGTGAGCAGCAGCACGTCCGTGATGCCCTCCAGTTCGGCACCGGCACCACTGGCGGCGGCGAGCAGCTGGCCCGGGGCCAGGTCGAGGCCGGCGTCCGTGATGCTTCGGCGCTCGCGGTCGAGTCCCGCCCACATCAGCACGTCCAGGCCCGCCGAGCGCAGGGCCAGCCCCAGCTGGACCACCCAGGGATCGCCGCCGACCAGGAGCGGGCGTGACCGGGCCGAACGGCGGACGCCGAGCCACCGGGCCACAGGGAGCGCCGTCAGGCCGTACACCATGACGGTGGCGACGATCACCACGAAGGTGGCGGGGAGGATCTTCTGCGCGCCGCCGATGCCCGCCTGAACGAGGGACACGGAGAAGGTGGAGGCGGTGGCAGCGGCGACGATGCCGCGTGGGGCCATCCAGCCGATGAACCACCGCTCCCGGAACGGCACATCGGTGCGGAAGGTGGACAGCAGCGCCACCAGGGGTCTGACCACCAGCACGAGGGCGGCGACGAGGCCGAGGGTCGGCAAGGCCACGTGGCGCAGGGACTGCGGGGTGACGGTGGCCGAGATCGAGATGAACAGCAGACCGATGATGAGCGAGACCATCGTCTCGAAGAAGGGTCGGCGAGCGGGCATGTCCAGTCCGGGCAGGTTGGCCAGGGCCATTCCCATGACGACGGCGGCGATGAGTCCGGTGTCGTCCCGGAAGGCGTCGCAGACCGCTGCCACCAAGACCACTGAGGCAAGTTGCAGCGTCGTGGAGAGGACCTCGTCGAGGGTGAGGTGACGCAGCAGAAGCCAGAGGAGAGCCACCCCGATGGCTCCGCCGGCCAAGCCGACCGCGATGCTGGCGCTGAACTTTCCGAGCTGGCTGCCGGGACCGTGCTGTTGGCCGGCCAGGACGCCGTGGAAGACGAACGCCCCGAGGATGCCGCCGATCGGATCGATCAGAGAGCCCTCCCAGATAAGCACGCGTTGCAGTCTTTCCGTCGGCCGCACGTAGTTGAGCACCGGCCCGACGACGGTCGGGCCGCTGACGACGAGAATGGCGCCCAGCATCACGGCCGCGCCCCTGGACATGCCGACGACGGGGATCGCGAGCAGGGCGGCCGCCAGCCAGGTGATGAGCGCCCCGAGCCAGATCAGCCGGACCACGACCTTGCGGGTGTGGCCCTTGAGGCGTCGCAGGTTCAGCCCGAGTCCGGCGTCGTAGAGGATCACCGCCACGGCCAGCGAGACCAGGGGTGAGAACGCGGGACCCAGCAGCTTCTGGGGGTTGACGTCCTCGGTCAGCGCGCCGGCGGCGAAGCCGGCCGGCAGCAGGAGAAGGATCGCCGGGACCCGCAGCAGGCTCGCCACCAGCTGGCAACCGACGGCGAGGGCCACGATCACCCCGATGCCGAGCAGAACCTCACTCGATGTCACTGCTTCCCCTCCTGACGTGTCGGCCTGCCCGACGAGCCGGACCACGGGCACAGTGGTCGACCAGGGGCACGGCGACCGGGGCGCTGCGCAGGGCCCGCACGGCGAAGCCGCCGCCGAGGATTGCCACCGGAGGGGTCAGGTGGTCTTCCACGGTGTGGTCAGCCTCCGGTGGCGAAGCCGGGGAAGAGGGTCATCCCGCCGTCGACGAACAGGGTCGTGCCGACCACGTAGTCCATGAGGTCGGAGGCCAGGACCGTCACCGCGTCGGCGATGTCCTCGGGGTCACCGACCCTGCGGTACGGGATCAGCCGCAGGAGATCCTGCTCTGCCTCGGGTGTCTCCCAGGCACTGCGGTTGATCGGGGTCTTGATGGCGCCCGGGCCGACCGCGTTGACGCGGATTCCGTGCGGGCCCAGTTCCTGGGCCAGCGTCTGCATGAGCATCAGGACACCGCCCTTGGACGCGGCGTAGTTCACGTGACCGGACCACGGAATGAGCTGGTGCACGGAACTCATGCAGACGATCTTCCCGGCGGAACGCGAGACCTCCGGCACGACACCGCGCCGCAGGAACTCCTTGGCCGCCTCCCGGGCACACAGGAACTGACCGGTGAGGTTCACGTCGATGACCTTGTGCCACTGCGCGAGGGTCATCTCCGTCACCGCCGCGTCCCGTTGCAGACCCGCGTTGGCCACCAGAATGTCGATCGTGCCGAACTCCTCCAGCATCCGGGCGAACATCCCGACGACCTGACCCTCGTCGGACACGTCCGCCTCGTGCGCGAAGGCCCGCACGCCGAATCCCCGGATCTGGCGGACCACGTCCTCGGCGGCCTCCTGCCCGACGACGTAGTTGACGACCACGTCGGCGCCCGCCCGGCCCAGCGCGACGGCCGTCGCCAGGCCGATGCCGGAGTTCGCCCCGGTCACCAGGGCCTTCTGGCCCCGCAGCAACGGCAGCGCCGCGAGCTGCCCCTTGACGTCCGCATCTGAGGCCACTGCCGTCTCCCGTCGCCCGCCGAACTTCGACACCAAGGGACAACACTGCTGGGCCGTGAAGCCGCGCGCGGGCCACCAGCCACCCCACTCCTCCATCCGGGCGGAGATGCCCATCCAACGGCCCAACCAGGGCTTGACCGGCCCCGTCGGACCTTCTCCGTGGCTGGATCCACATGGCCCGACCGCCCAGGCGAACACCACAGCCGTCGAGTGGGAGAGCGAACGCCCCAGTTCTGGGCGAGTTCCGCGCAGACGGACAGGCCGCGCCCGCCCTCGTCGCTGGTCTGGGTAGGGCGAAGGTGTGGTGGGACGGGGCTGGAGTCGCTGACGCCGTCGGAGTCCTGCCCACGGCGGCGTCTGCCAGGCGCCGTCGTACGTGTTCACCCTCCGCCTGATCAACAGCGGCCGTACGCTCAGCCGCAATCGCAGCAGTTCGCCCGCGGATTCCTCCACGGTCAAGACGCCATTGTCGCCGGCCACTCATCTACCTGGAGCTCAGGACGAGTCGAAGGCCAAGTCACCCGAGTCAAGCCGATCAAGCGAGCGGGACACGGCCGAGCCGCACTCGACCTTCTCCGAACCCGAATCTTGCTCAGAACCTGACCACAGCACCCGTCACAAGATCAGCGACAGAGTCCGTTCACCTGCGCGTGCCTGAGCACACTCACCCATACGCCGACACGGGCACCCGCATCGCGGGCTCTGCTCAGTGGCCGCCGCTCGGGGGTTCACAGTTACTGCCGTCGGGGTAGCCGCCGAAAGCATCCGCCTCGGTGGATCCACTGCTCATCGTGCCCTCCACACACCAGGGAGAGACGCCGATGTCGATCAGGAAGCCGATCCCTGTGGGCCCGTTCTGGTACGCCCGCACCTTGTCGGCGGAGTAGCCGAGACCGGTGAGCGCGTCGCGGACGCTGTCCGGGGTGAAGTCGCCATGCCGGCGCAGCGGTTCGAGTGCATCCTTGACGCGTCCGACGACCCTCAGTCCGGCGCAGCGGTTCTGGCCGTGGAGCGCGATGGGAACCCTGAAGCCGTGGTTCTCGGCGTAGTGGTCGGCCGGCGACTCGGTGGAGACGGGGGCGGCCGTGGACTCCGTCGGCTCGGCGCTCTCGCCTGGACAGATGAAGTCCACTGGTGTGCTCGGCGTAACCGTACCGGTCGGCGTTGGATGCGCACCCCGGTCTCCGCCGGCGACATCCCCTGCCCGCTGCGTTCCGCACCCTGTCGCCGACAGGACCAGCAGCGCTAACGTCAGCATCCCGAGTCGGGCCCTCATCTTCCTTGGCGTCGTCATTCCCTGATCCTTTCCTGCAACTCGGGGGGCGTCATGAGTACTTCTACTCATGACGGTGCAGTGGACGCTGTGCGCCGAAGAGGTCCGGCCCGAGGACGGCCCGGCCCACCGCGATCCCTTGCAGGCGCGCCGCGGCAAGTGAGACCTCCTCGGGATCCGGCTTCACTGCCGGCCGCCCGCGACCGCGTCGACGAAGCGATCGAACGGGTCCGGGCCGACCCCGAGGGCGGCACGTCGTACGCGGCGCCGCACCGTGCCAAGCTGCCGGCCGGCGTCGGACGCACCGAGGAGGCTGTCGCGGTCCTGCGACCTCACGCCTGCGAGAGCAGTCACGAGCTGGCTCGGTGCCTCATCGACCTCGGCCGGGTCGAAGGGGCCGCGGTAGCCGTCCTGGCTCAGGACAAGCTCTCTCCCTCACCGTCCTTGGCCACCGCCTGGAGAGCAGGGCCCCCGTTCTGGAGTGTGCCTGGCAGGAACCGAGGGCTGATCGGGCCACCGATGTGTCCGGGCTGCCCATGAACCGTGTACGGGAGGCGGGTGCCGTCGAAGGGACATGGATGCCCCCCGGGGGACCGCCGAGCTGATGCGGGCGCTTTCCAGGGCAGGGGCCCGGTGCCGCACCTGGTCCTCCGGCTGCGGGGTGACCATACGAATCAGGTCGGTTCTGCGGTCCACGGCCACGCGGCCTCGCGGCCGGCCTCGATGAGGCGGACCATCCGGAACGCGGCGTCCGTGAGGCCGCCGAAGGTGTGCCGGTGGGGGCCCGTTGGGCCGTGGGCGGGTTGGTATCCGGCAAGGTTCCAGGTGTAGACCGGGATGCCGGGCGGGACAGGTTCTGCCGGTCCGCCGCATTCGCAGGGGGCTGCCTGCTCGTCGGTGACGATCAGGACCCGGTCGTGCCCCTGGTAGTGGGTCCGCACCGCCTTCGTGGTGTGGGTGCCTCCTAGACTGTGGAACCGTTTCAGCACCTCGAACACCGACTCTCCCGCCGCGAACGGCACCGGCGCGCTGCTCCAGCCGAACTCCACCAGGTCCGCCTGCTCGGCGCGCAGGGCCAGTGCGGTGCCGAACACGGCTGCCGCGTCCGACCGGGTCAGCTTGGACCGCTCGGAGACCGTGTCCCAGAACATGGAGTCGGACCGGTCCACGAGGATCAGGGTCCGGCCGGGCAGCGGCGGTACGTTGGCCAGGGAGTGGTTCAGTGCCTGTTCCAGCGCAGCGGCCCAGCGCTGCGACGGCGCGTGCTGGTGGGCTGCCAGGTAGCGGAAGGGGAACTGCCGGGACCGGGCAACCTCGGAGACGTCCGAGAGACGGGCGGCGACCTGGGCCGCGACGTCGTCCGAGACGCCCGCCTCGTCGAAATTCCGAAGGTTCCGCAGGAGCGCCATCGGCGCCATCGCGGGGATCACGGCTTCCCACACAGCGGCGTCCAACGGTCCGTGAAGCCAACCCGCGAGGACCTCCCACGTCATGCCTGCCGCGGCCAGCCGCTCGGAGCCGCCGGGCCCGGTCGCCAAGGCACGCCGCTCGTCCGCAGGCGCCTCCATCAGCGCCCGGTGAGCGGTCAACAGACGGTCGGACGAAGGCGGAACTGCCTGTTCCGGGTGGTGACGGCGGTCCAGGGCGTGCCGGAAGAGGGCACCCTGCCAGGGCTTGTCCGGGTCGGGAGAGGCATGCACCAGGTTCAGCACGTCGCCGAAGCGCAGATCCTTCGAGGCGGTGTCGTACTTGAGCAGGGACCGAGACGTGTACAGACGGCGTACGCCGTCGGCGATGCCCCTCTTCACCGGCTGCGGTACGTTCCGCCCGTAGGTCGAGATCCAGTGGGCGAGCAGTTCGCCGGGCTCGTCGGCGCGCTGGAGGACCGAGTCGATCACGGACCGGTTGGACGGGCCCCCGCGCTCCCCCGCCTCGATCCGGGCCCGCACGTACGCGGCGGCGCCCACCAGGGACGCCGTGCGCATGTTGCCCTCGCCGCGCAGCCAGCGCAGCAGGCCGGCCGTCCAATCGGGATCCTGGAGAGCGAGTTTACCGACGAGGCGGGCATACCGATCGTCCCGCTCCGCACCGCTCTCGTAGAAGGTGCGCTGGGAGACGAAGTTGCCGACCGCGAGCAGGAAGAGTTCCTCTCGGGGTTCGCGGACGAAGGCTTGACCGCCCTCGTAGGTGCGGGGGTCCGGTGCGCACTCGTGAGCGAGCTGTGGTGGGGACAAGGAGCGGGCGGCGGCCGAGACGTGCGGGGCCACGAGCATCTCGGACCAGATCTTGGAGACGCGCGGGGTGTGACGAGGCAGCGAATCCCCCTGGATTCAAAGGACTGGACGGCCCTGGGCCGACAGGCCGACAGGGCTAAGGCGCCCCGAAGGGGCGAACACGCCCGCGCCTGCCGAGATCAAAGGTGGCGGCGGCGTCACTTGGTTTCGGAAGGAAGTAGCCGCAGCCGAGCGCATCGGAGGCGCGGTCGCGATCACAATGTACAAGCGCCACCTCGTCGCAGACCAGCGATTTATTTCTCCCGCCGCGATTCGCCATCTGGCCTGGTCAGAGACGTTGCCGGAAGGGGTGTGACGAGTTCTCAGCCCGCCGAGCCCAAAGGCAAGGTCACCTCGTGGTCGCGCACGGGCGGCAGGCAGCCGGCGGTCTCGCTGCACGCCCCGTACGTGAGGAACACCCTTGCGCTGTCGCTGCCTTCAAGTCGCCGGACGGGGAGTTCGAGGGTGACCAGCCCGTCCTCGTACACCGGCAGCGCGACGTCGAGGCCGGCTGGGCGTAGCACTCGCGGCTTCGCGTCGGTGGTCGCCGGACCGGTGGCCCTCAAGCCGCCGTCGGCACGGATCCGGGTCGGGATGCCGATCCCGTCAATGCCGTCGTTCGGAAGGGTGAGGCTGTAGAGGTGAAAACCCGGCTGTTCCGGCCGCAGTTCCGCGAGGATCCGCACGTGGCCGTCGCGGGATTCCGTCCGAACTCGTACGGCCACGCCGCCGATTGTGAAAGGGGCCGCCTTCGCCGTGGTCCCGGTCTGGCCCGGGCCTGCGCACCCGGCGAGTTGGGCAGCGGCGACCGTCAGGAGCGCGCAGCCGACCATCGAACGGCGGGCCCGGAGCCGGGCCTCTACTGCCATCGCTTCAGGAACTTCTCGACCTGCGCGGCAGACATGGTGCGTGCGTTGGCGAACTCGCCCCGGTTCGTGGCCACTTCGACCCGGCCGGACGCGGAGTCCAGGACGGTCAGGGCAGGTATGCCACTCGTATGCAGGTCGACGTAGCGCTTGGCCACGTTGAGGTTGTGGTCGAACTCGCCGACGTCCACCTTCACTACGTGGTACTTGGCCAGCAGCGCGGATGGCCCGGACTCTTTGAAACGGGCGCTCAGTACACGGCAGTCCATGCACCAGTCGGCGCCGAAGTCGACGAGCACCGGACGGCCGTCATGCTTCGCCAGCTTGAGAGCGGCCGCTATCTCGGCAGCCGCGTTCGCCTTCGGGTCGTACTCGAACGCGCCCGCCGCCGCGGAAGGTGTTTGCGAAGTTCCTTCTGGTGAAGCCGACTTCGCGGCGGGTGCTGCCGAGACGCCGCGAGCGGTCCCGTGGGAGGCTGTGGCCTCGCCGTTACAGGCGCTGAGTACCGGCAGGGCGAAGGCGGCCAGTACCAGTGCTGCGGGAAACAGGGGACGTCTCACGTGACTCCTTGAAATTCTCTTGTCAGACCCCGTCGCGTACGCGGGCGCCGCTGATGTTCTGCGTGGGCTGCGTGCTCTGCACGCGCTGCGTGTCCTGCCGGAAAGCTGCAGGTGCGCGCGCTAGTTTCGCACAGGGGCATGCGAGTGTGCTCGGGCGTTTTCCGCTCGGGCGCAGGTCACGTCGACGGGTTCGCAAGGGTGCCGTTCAGAAGTCGGGGCGTTCGGTCCGTCCCCGTGTCCGGTCGCTTCCCGACGAGTTCGTACAGCACTGCGGACGGAACGCATCCGACGCGGCAACTTGAGCACTGGCGGCCGCAGTCGTGGGCGTCGACGCCTCGCCACGTGAGGGTCTCACTCAAATCGCCGCCTCGCGTCACGGACAACACGTAACCGAGATCGCCGCGGAGTCTCAAGGGCGAGAGCCAAGCAGCGTCCGTGACGCCAAGGGGCTGCTGACAGGACCGAATCCGACGAACACCTGCTTGAGCCGCTCAGGCTGTCAGCGGTGGGTGCCAGAATCCTCGGCATGCCACTGTGCGAATACTTCTCCGCCGCTGACGACCAAGCTGCTGTCGCCGTCCTCCAGACTCCCGGAGGGCCGGGTCAGGCGGAACTCGACGTGGTCGCTCTCAAGAACATCGACCCGGTCGTCGCGATCGCCCACCTCGAAGCGATCATGACGGGCTGCACCTATGAGGAGGCCAGGGGGCGTCCGCGGTCCGGACAACTGCTGTCCGACCCGGAGGAAGGAGGGGCGTTCGTGGTCAGCTTGACGGACACCTTGACGGCTGCCCTCGCCTTCGCATCGCAGGACGACCTCGTCCGCGTTGCTGAACGGTGGTCGAAGACGGACGAGCTCCGGCAGATCGGTATCAGCGTCGAGACCACGTCCGGAGTCCTGAAAACCCTGGCCGACCTGGCTCAACGCGCCCACACCTCAGGCCAGCGGCTGTATTGCTGGTGGGCTCTGTAGCCCACCAGCGACCAGTTGCCTTCAGCGGCGTGCTTCTCTCCTCCGCTCCGCAGACCGACGACGACCCGATAGCCGGAGGGTTGGGTTTCCGGGTTGTCGGCGCACCGATGCTGGTCTTCACATTCCTTACTCGTCGCGGGAGGTGGAAGGTGATGACGACAAACGGCTTCTCCCGGACGTCCACCATCCGTGGCGCGTAATTTGGCTTTTGAGCGGTGCTCAGCGCCGGCCGCCTGCAATCTAGAATTGACCCGACCGAGCTGCCTATGGTCGGAGGGTTAAGGGAGTGCGCTTCAGCTATCGCGTTGACGCACCGCCTCCGACGCAGCCGATGAATGGAGCATGGGTGGAGAACGGGCGGCGTCGCCCTGATTCGGCCGACCTCGTCGCGGCCGGATGCGGATGGCTCGTGATCGTGACCGTCGTTGCCCTCCCTGGCCTTGCCCTGAACGATGGGCCGCTGACGGTGTACTTGGTGATTCTGGGAAGCGTGATCGGGTTGCTGTGGACCCGTAGGAGGTTGCGCCGCTGAGCAGTTCACCGCGAGCGCACGCACCGGTCGGCTAGTAGTGCTTCGTTAAGTTCTGGTTCTGGTGCAACGTAGGGACGCGTCCCCTGCTGCAATGGAAACCGCTCGGCCGGTGTACACCGGTCAGGGTTCCCCTCTCCAATCCGCGGAGCACGGTGGCCAGGATGGCGATTCCCCGCCAACCATAGTCCGACGGGCTCGGTACAGCGATGGAGCGCGGCCGGGGCTGCATAGAGGCCGGAGCATCCGCCACCGCATCGCCCGCAAAGGGATCGGATCCTCGCAGCGGCTCGGATGCCACCGACGGGTTGTCGAGAGAACAGTGTCCTGGCTCGTCGTCTCCACCGACGCTACGAGCGCAAGGCCGAACAATTCCTTGCCTTCGCCGGCATAGCCGCGGCCCTCATCTGTGACCGCCGACTCATCCGCTTGGACGGGCATCACCCGTCAGTGTGAGGTTCCGACACTGCTGACCCAGACAACGAAGGGCCTGATCTCTGGCGCGGTCGCGGTCTGCTCCGAGAGGTTCTGTGGGTCGTCCAGGTCCGACCAGGCGATGAGGCCTGGATCGCCGTCGGCCAGAAATCCCTCGACGACCGGACCGAGGTCGTCGGAAGCCACATAGGTACCGCTGAAGGGCAACACATCCCGGGGCACAGAACCTGTCGAGCCCCGGAGTTGTCCTGCCTGCCTGTCGTGCCACACGTAGAACGTCGCCACCCCGGAGAAGCCCAGATCTCGAATGCGTTCCTGGATGGCAGCAGCAGTCCGCTCGAAAGCAGTCACCACCTCGGCAACGGACAACGAACTCCTGTCCTCGTCAGTCGCACCCAGCGACCAGGAGTTGGACTCCCACTCCATCCGCCGGTCAGCCGGCTCCAGCACCACCGGCTCGTCCGCCACCTCAGCGATCCACGTCAACAGCACCACAGCAGTATCCCTGCACATAAGGGGCTGGTCCTGTCGATCTCGTCCGTCCAACGATCACACTCCGATGAAACTCACCGTTTCCGTCATGTCCGCCCGCCCGGTACGCAGCCTCGGCACGCCGTCCTTCTCAAATCCCACTGAGATGCCGCAGAACAGCACGAGCTTGTCTTCGGCTCCGACTGCTCGGCTGACGGTGGTGCGGTACATGGTCCACATCACCTGGGGGCAGCTGTGCAACCCTTCCGCCCTCAGCAACAACATGACCGTCTGCAAGTACATCCCCGCGTCACCCCACTGTCCGGGCCCCATCGTCCGGTCGAGGTAGCAGAACAAGACGACCGGTGCTCCGAAAGCCTCCGAGTTCAAGGCAGCGATCTTCTGGGGCCGGTCGGGGTCGTCGCGCTCAATCCCCAGCGCTTGGTACCGCTGAGCCGCCGCGGCGGAGAAGCGGTCCAGATACGGCGACGTCAGTTCGTCCGGGTACATCGGATACTCCCGCTCATCACCCGGGTCTCCCGTTAGTGCCCTGGCGGTCGCCTGCCTCTTCAGGTCAGCCAAGGGTTCGCCAGTCACGACATACATGTGCCACGGCTGGAGGTTCCCACTGGACGGAGCCCGCGTCGCTGCGGTCAGTACTCGTTCGAGCACCCGCTTGGGCACGGTCTCATCACTGAATGCCCGCACGGCCCGGCGACTGTCCACGGCCTCATACACATCCATGTCTTTGCGTCCTCTCATTCAACCGGGCCCCTCCACCGTATTCATCTCAACTCTGAGCATCCGCGGTCTGGACGACGTCCCGACGAACAGTCCAGTCGTCGATAGGACCATGGGAGACGGAGATGACTTGACGAATGCGCAGTGGGAGCGACTGGAGCCGCTCCCAGCGGTGAGCAACAGGCTTTGCGGGTACCAGAGGTCGCCGGTTCCCGGCATGGCGGCGAACTCCGGGACGTCCACCCGCTGGCCCTCTCGGTAGCCGCGGGCGGCCAGTTCGAGCGGGACCTCACCGACAGGCGTCGACGTCATGCCCAGGGGCCGTAGCACTCGCTCGCTGAGAAAGTCGGCGTACCGCTGCCTGGCGACGCGCTCGACGACCAGCGCCGCCAGGAGGTAGCCGGGCGAGCTGTAGTGCCACGTACTGCCAGGTGTGCTGCGAAGCGGCACCTTCGAGAATCGCTCGAGGAACGCGCGGGCATCGCCGGGATGGTTGACGTCGAAGCCGGGAAGTTCCCGCCAGTGCCCCAGCCCCGAAGTGTGAGAGCAGTTGATGCAGGGTCAGCGTCTGCCAGTCCTGGGGGCAGTCGGTCAGCCAACGGCCGATGGGGTCGTGGAGACCGGTCCTCTCTTCTTCTGCCAGGAGCATCACCGACGCGGCGGTGAACTGCTTGCTCACCGAGGCGATCTGAAACCGGGTGTCGCTCGTGCACATCCTGCCGGTCTCAGTGTCCGCCAGACCGACGGAAGCCTGCATGACGGTCGCTCCGGCGCGCGTGACACGGATGGCACCGGAAAATCCGTCGATCGTCTCCACGCCGCAACGATAGGCCCTTGTTCAAGCCTTCCGTAGCCTTCCGTCAGGCCTCACGCTCGCTCACGCGTCTGCGCGCCTCATCCGCTGCCTCGGTCCGCTTCCTGTCGATGTCCTCCGGCCGGTAATAACCGCACCCGATGACGCTTCCCGCGGCATCGGTCACCTTGGCACAGTCTCAGGCACAGACGTATGCGGTCCGTGCAACCAGCACGCCCGTAGGCGATGGGCCGGTCGTCGACAGCGCCGCGGCGGTGTCCGTCCGATCGGGTGACGCCACTTGATAGGCAAGTGATTACTTGCCTATGGTGATGACTGTGGCAGAGGATGTCTTCAAGGCGCTGGCCGACCCGACGCGTCGGCGGATCCTTGACGAGCTGGTGGAGCGGGACGGGCAGACCCTGTTCGAGATATGCACACGGCTGGTGACCAAGCACGGCCTCGGGCTGTCGCGGCAGGCCATCAGCCAGCATCTGGCCGTACTGGAATCCGCGGGCCTGGTCGCTTCGCGACGCCAGGGCAGGTACAAATTCCACGACCTCAATACCGAACCCCTTGAGCGCATCGCGAACCGATGGCTCAGACCGGACACAGCGGAGAGCTCGAATGAGGATTCATCTGTCCAGCGTCTTCGTCGATGACCAGGAGACGGCCCTGCGCTTCTATACCGAGGTGCTGGGATTCGTGAAGAAGCATGACGTCCCCCTGGGCGAGCACCGGTGGCTGACCGTGGTCTCGCCGGAAGATCCCGACGGGACCGAACTTCTGCTGGAGCCCTCCGGTCATCCCGCGGTGCAGCCGTACAAGACGGCTCTGGTCCAGGACGGCATCCCGGCCACCGCGTTCGCCGTGGAGGACGTGCAGGAGGAGTTCAACCGGCTGCGCGATCTCGGGGTGACCTTCACCCAGGAACCTCTGGAGATGGGGCCGGTGACCACCGCGGTGCTGGACGACACCTGCGGCAACCTGATCCAGATCGTGCACAGGAAGTAGGGCCCGGCTCATGCGCCGACCCTGATTCCCGGCCCGAGTGTGGGCCGGTTCGACCGTGGGGTTCCGGGGCGGACCCATGTCACCCGGCCTTCGTCGGAGTGGTCCCGTACGGGTCCTCGGCCGCTACTACCCTCTCGACCGGGCACGGCGGGGACACCTGACCTGTGAGCCGTACTTTGGTGCGAGCAGTCCCTCGCCAGGCCCACCCCTACTGCCTCGTCCACCGCCGCAGCTTCCCGATGGCGTGCGTCTTGTGAAGTCGACTGACCGAGATTTCGTTCGTTTCCGTGAGGAACGCCGTGATGGGGGTCCATCGCTTGCGTCCCCCGGGCGTCGTCCATCTGACCGCGGGGTAGTCCGTAATCCCCGTGATACTCTCCCGGGCGATCACTCGCGTGCGTAGGTATCCACGGACCACCAGCGTCTTGTGCTCGCACCTCACGCCGAGACGGTAGCCCCTGACGGCGATCACCGCGAAAACGATCAGGGATAGGCAGGCCACCAGCCGAGGAAGGGTGCTGCCGGCCTGCGCCAAGTACGCGATGGCCACGACCGCTGGGATGACCCCAGGAGCGCTGTTCACGAGACGGTTCGCCCTCCACGGAAAAAGGTCCATGACGCTCCTCATCTGCACCAACGGCGGGTCGGCGAGCCTACAGGCAGCGAGCTGTGCCGGGACAACCTCGATGTCGACCGTTGCCGGCGAGATCCTCACATGCTCACTCTTGGAGGTCTCGCCGCGGTCCTCCTGCGCTCCGGGGGTCGGGCACGAAGGGGCACGAGGCCCCTGACTCGATGGACGACGTGGCTCGCTAGCGCGATACCGGCAGCGAGGCCCACCGGTTGACCGGCCATACGACGACGAAGGCCCGGCCGATGACTTGGTCCTCGTCGATGGTGCCATCGCCGGGCTGGTCCTGGTGATACCGGGAGTCCTGAGAGTCCTGGCGGTGGTCACCCATCACCCAGAGCCTCCCTTTCGGCACCTTGATCGGACCGAACGGGTTGTCCCCACAGGGGGTGTCGCCCGGGTAGATGAACGGTTCGTCCATCGCCTTCCCGTTGACCTTCACCGGACCGTTCCCCGAACATTCCACGGTGTCGCCGCCCACCGCGATCACTCGCTTGATCAGGTCCTTCTCGTTCGCCGACGGCATCAGGCCGACGAAGCTGAGCGCCTTCTGCGCCGCGTTCGGCTTCTCGGCCTTCTCGGGGAGCCAGCCCCCGGGGTCGTGGAAGACCACGACCTCTCCCCGCTCTGGCTTGGATCCGAACCACGGAGTCAGCTTGTCCACCAGCACGCGATCGCCGGGCTGTAACGTGTTCTGCATCGAGTCGGACGGGATCGAGAACGCCTGCACGAAGAACGTCTTGATGACCAGCGCGAGCAGCAACGCGATGCCGACAAGAATCGGCAACTCCTTCCAGAAGGAGCGCTTCTTCTGCGGGCTCTCTCCCGTTGATCCGTCGTCGGTGTCGTCGTCCCCGGAACTCGATCGTGCGCCAGCAACAAGATCTTCCATAGCCGTCTCCCACCCCCCGCGCCCCGCTGGGGGGCGCACCGTGTCCGTAGCGGTCCCTCGTGTGCACACCACCAGGTCCACCACAGTCACAACGAGCGGGAGTTCCCGAATGCCGGAGCTCTCAGCCTGGCTCTGGCTGGATATGACCCTCCTTTCCTCCCCCGCCCGCCGCGCCTTCCGGGGCGTCCCAGCAAGCTGCGCGGCAGGCGAAGTCTGGAACCCGACTGTGGGTCCTGGCTGCGGGCTCAGCCAGAGGGGCGCAGCGGCAGGAACGTCACCGCCTGCGGGCCGCGGGCCACCTGGAAAGAACTACAGGACCTGGCCGACCCGTGGCGGGCGGCCGACAGCCCCAGCCGCTACCGCCACGTCTTCCCTTTCGGCCTGAGTGCTGGCGTCGGGGGCGCTCTGTCGGCATGCGGGGAGGCAGGTGTGTACTGGGAGCTTGCCGCATCGAGGGGGAAATATGCCGGGAACGCCAGATCCGGAAACGCCCGAGTCAGCGAACGAGGAGGAGCCCTGGCTGAACAGTCGCGACGTCGCCGCGCTGTGGCCGGTGCGTGCCGATTGGCTGCCGGGCGCCGCCCATCGTGCGGATGTCCGCGTCCGGCGGCACGGAGGGGAGAGCCGGGGTACCTACGGAGCGGCGCCGACCTTTTACTCCTATCACCCCGGGGATGTGAGGCGGGCCGCGACGGCTATCGCCGAAGGCCGCGTCGACATCCCGTCGGTCTGGCGCACCGACACTCCCGACGGTCAGCGGGCGGAGTACTGGAGCCGGTTCCGATTCCGTCTCACCTGCACGGTCGTCCTCGCCCTGGCTCTCCTGGTGCTGGGGGTGGCGGTCTACGCCTTGGTGACCTGAACCGACCTGGCCCCTGAGCCGACCCACGGCGGACCAGGGTCAACGAGGGGTGACCACCGTGCGCGGTGTCCGGGAACCCCCGCTCGACGACCAACTGGGGCGATGGGACACCGGCCTCCTGAGGCCATAAGGACTTGAAAGCCAAACGCCCGACGCTCCGAGCCGAGGCAAGGAACGCCGAGCGAGACTCAGCACTGGCGAGCTCGCGGCCGCCCTAGCGGGCACCCTCCTCAACAGGGCCGCGGGACTCCGGGTGATCCGACTCGTCGGCCGGGGCGGCGGCAACGCGCAGTGCCGCCTCGACCTGGCGGTTGCTGGTCATGGTCGCGGTGACGGCGGTCATGGTGAGGAGGAGGCCGGCGGCGGTGTAGAGCGGGGTGCGTACGTCATAGGTGGTTGCCAGCCAGCCGCCGAGGAACGCGCCGAACGGGGCGGCGCACATGGCGAGCATGCGGGAGGTGGAGGCGACCCGGCCCATCAGGTGGGCGGGGACGACCGCCTGCCGCAGGGAGGGACCGAGCACCATGGTGGCACCCATGCCGGCTCCGCAGACGGCGAGCGCGAGGCCGGCGACGTACGGGTTCGGGGCGGCGGCAAGTCCCAGGATGGCGAGGCCTTCGAGGGCGGCCGTGCACGTGAGCGCGGTGCCCGTGCCCAGCCGTCGGCCGAGGAAGGAGGCGATGCCCGCGCCGAGCAGACCGCCGGTGGCCTCTACCGTGAGGAGCAGACCGAAGCCGAAGTTGCCGATGCCGAGACGGTCATGCGCGAAGAGGGCGAGCACGGTCTCCACGGCGAGGAAGGCGATGTTCCCGACCGCCGGTCGCAGTGCGAGCCCGAGCAGCAGCCGATCCTTGAACACGTACGAGGCTCCGGCCCGCGCCTGCCGCAGCAGGGACTCACGGGCCTGCGGTACGGGCCGGGGTGCGGCGGGCAGCGACCGTACCAGAGCCGCGGAGAGCGCGAACGAGACCGCGTCGGCGAGCAGCGGGACAGCCCGTCCGAGTGCGAGCAGGGCGCTGCCCGCGGGCGGCCCGGCGAAGCCCGACGCGGCGGTCTGAGCGCCCCGCAGGCGGGAGTTGGCGCGCTCCAGGACCGCAGGGTCGCGGCCGAGCAGATCGGGCAGGTAGGCCGTGGCGGCCGTGTCGAAGAAGAGTCCGCCGAGGCCGAGTAGGAAGGCGACGGCCGCGAGGAGGGGAATGCTCAGCAGGTCGAACGCGGCCGCTGCCGCCGGTATCGCGAGCACCACCGCACGCGCCGCGTCCGTGACCCACATCGTGCGCCGGCGGTCCCAGCGGTCGACCAGCGCACCGCCGAGCACCCCGAAGAGCAGCCACGGCAGGGTTCCGGCGGCCGTGACGACGGCGAGCGCCATCGGGTCCCGCGTCAACGTCAGCGCGAGCAGCGGCAGTGCGGCATGCGTCACCCCGTCACCGAGCGAGGACACCGTCTGCGCGGTCCACAGACGTCCGAACTCGGTCGGCAACTTCTGAACGTCTGTGGTCACTTGGTGTCCCCTTCGGCCTGGTCGCGTGATGCGGGGTGGAACAGTGCGAAGACGAACGACGTATCCGGCAGCGACGGGTCGGACAGCTTCCGGTACTCCTCCGCGAGTGCCTGAAGTCGCGCCCCCAACTCCGTGAACTGCTCGTCGGTGAGCCGCAGATGGGCCATCCCGACGTGCCGCTCGGCGTCCGCCGGCGCCGCCTCCAGGTCCGCCACCGCATGCCGCATCAGCACATCCGGGCCGCCCTCGCCCGGATCCGGCAGCTCGATCGTCCGCGCCGCCATCGCGTAGTACCGCTCGGTGACCCCTCGGACCTTCCGCGTTCGCACCACCTTCACCAGGCCGGCTCGTTCGAGCAGACGTACGTGGTAGCTGGAACTCCCCTTCGCAAGACCCACCCGTTCGGCGATCTGCGTGATCGTCGCGGGCTCGAAGCGGAGCACGGCCATGATCCGGTGCCGCGTGAGATTGGAAACGGCGCGTAGCTGGTCGTCAGTGGTGACGCGGAACGTCTCGGGGAGATCGTCGGTAGGCATGCGAGTAATGGTCAACGATTCTTGACCATTGCGCAAGAGGGTTGCCCGCGGAGTTCCAGAATCGGATGTCCGGTGCGCGAGACCTCTGCCAACGCCTCCCGCCCGCTGCCGATCCGGGGAGCCGGCAACAAGGCCTCGCCCTCCGAAGATCGCCGGGCAGGGACGGCTCGACCGCCACTCACACACGCGACCGGATCAGACGCCTCACCGTCGCCACCGCGGAAGGCATCAGTCTCGGCAGCGTTTCCGCACCTCGACGTCTCACGCCCGGGTCAACCTCGTCGTGGACACCCGCCTCACCCTTGCGGCGGTGGATCCTCCAGGTCCGAGTGTCGACGGACGCCGCTTTCAGGCAGTCACCCGAGCGCGCGTGAAGCGTCGGCGACAGAGCAGTGGAGGTGTTCACGCGTGCGGGTGATAAGCGGCTTGGCGGAGGGGTGCAGATCTGTCCCCGCCGACGAGTGACCCTTCCCTGCGCAGAAGGGACGTACGGACGTCAGATGTGAATCGCGTCCAGGAAATCGCCGAGGCTGCCGACGTACACGGTCCCGTCAGGCACCACGGACGGCGTGTGGACTGCCCCGGCGGTTTGCAGACGTCATGGTTCGTCACCCATCAGGACGTCCACCGTCAACAGGCAATACTCACTGCTGCCCAGGTACACGGTCCCGTCGGCGAGCACGGGGTGGAACGCGTCGGCTTGTCGAGCGGCCGTTCCCAGGGCTTGTCGCCGGCGATATCCAGCGCGATCAGGCCACGGTCACCTCCGACGTAGAGGGTGCCGTCGGCCACCACCGGCGCCTGACCGAGACCAGCATCCCATCGGCGCGATCACCGACCCACATGGCACACCAGGGCGAACGTCGCCTGACGGGGTACTAGTCAGTCGTCACACACAGCTAGTGCGGAAGCTCCGGGACTCGCCGCTGCACGTCGTAGGGGGCCTCGCGATGCCAGACCCGTCCCCACTCCCGGGCGAGAAGTGCGCCGACCACGAGGAACACGACCAAACCGGGCCAAATGATGTGGGGCACCGCTACGAATGCGGAGATCGGAGCAGCCAACCAACCGCAAGACGCCACGGCAAGCACAACAATCCGCCCTGCTCGCCCAGGGAACCTGGCCACATCCGCCATACCGTCGCCCTCCAAGTTCGCTCCTCGACTGCGAGCGGCAGTGTACGCAGGGTCGACGAGGGTGCTCTTGGCGGTCGGCCCGAGGGTGAGGGTGATGACCTGGGTCGGCGACCATTCGCTGTTCATGGTGATCGCGAAGGTGGTGGTGCAGGCGACTCGTCGGGCAGTCTGCCTGGCCCTCCTGCCGGCCTTGGAGCGGTTCGGGGGGCGGGATGAGGTGCTGACGGACAAGGGAAGGCAATACGCGACCCGGGCCAGTGAGCCACCTGGCTGCGGTTGGGAACCGACCGGGCCTGCGGTTGCAAGGATGACGACCTCGTGGTGACGGGGCTACTTCGTCTCAGGCGAGTACGCGAGCCGCAGGCGTGGTGCCGGCGGCAGCGGTGCAGGCGCTCCCGTCTCTGGTGCGGCGCGGAATGCCTCGATCACGTAGGCGGCGAAGCGGCGAGAGGATGTGAGCCGGGCGGCACGCGGCGCGTCTTGGAGGCCCCGGTGGGCCATGAGCATGAGGATCAGGTCGTCGACGACGAAGCCGGGGTGGAGCTGGCCGGTGTCCTGGGCGCGGCGGGCCAGTTCGGCAATCCCGCGCGAAGTCCGCTCTCGGTCGGCGGCGAAGTCGATGGCCTCGGGGAAGGCTGCCATGAAGGCGTCGGCGAATCCCCGGCTGTGTGCGTGGAGTTCGCAGATGCGCTCGACCAGGCTCCGGAATCCGTGCCACGAGTCCGGGTCCGCGAGGGCGTCGCGGACGGCGGCGTGACAGGCTCGCCGCTGCTCGGCGAAGGTCTCCACGATCAGTTCCTGCTTGGTCGGGAAGTGCCGGTACAGCGTGGCGGGGCCGACGCCTGCCTGCCGGGCGATCTCGCGCATGGGCGCGTTCAGACCCTCCTCGCTGAACACCGCGCGGGCCGCGTCCAGGATGCGGGCCCGGTTGTCGCGGGCGTCGGAGCGCGCACTGTGAGGCAAACGGTCGGTCATGACCTCTCACTTTAGCCAATGGGACGGGGGCGTCCGTTACGTTCCGATGGCGGTGACACCGCCCCGTCCCGGCACCCTGCTGATGGGTGCCTCGGGCTGTGCAACCGGGCTCGCCGCTCACGGTCGCAACAGCCGTGGCCCGCTTGTTCATTGGTCCAAGGAGCAGAGATGAAAGCCGTCGTGATCAGGAAGTTCGGAAACCCTGACGGTCTGGAGGTCGTCGACTTGCCCATGCCCGTCCCTGCCCCGGGGCAGGTGCGGATCACCACCGAGGCGATCGGGGTGGGCGGCGTGGACGCGGTGATCCGTCGGGGAACGCTAGCCGCATACGGCTTCCGGGAGGGGCATCTCCTCGGCAGCGAAGTAGCGGGTAGCGTCACCGCGTTGGGAGAGGGCGTGGACGCTTCGTGGCTTGGGCGGCGGGTCTGGGCGTTCACCGGCCTGTCCGGTGGGTACGCCGAGCAGGCTGTGGCCTCGGTCGAGAACGTCCTTTTGCTGCCTGACGGCCTGACCGGCGCCGACGCCGTGACTCTTGGCGGTTCCGGTGTGGTCGCCCACTTCGCTCTGGACCGCGCTCGTTTCGCGCCCGGCGAGACGGTGCTCGTGCGCGGTGCGGCGGGCAGCATCGGGATCACGGCGGTCCAGCTCGCGGCCAAGGGCGGTGCGGGCGTGGTGGCGGTCACCACCTCGTCGGCGGAGCGTGGCACCCGCCTGCGGGACCTGGGCGCGACCCATGTCCTCGACCGCTCCGGCGAGGGTGGCTCGGACGCACCGTCGGGTTTCGACGTGGTGATTGATGTCGTCGGAGGGTCTCAGCTTCCCCTGTTCCTGGACCGGTTGAACTCGAACGGGCGGTACGTTGCTGTCGGCGTGGTCGGCGGCCAGCCGCCGGCGGACTTCGGAACGCGGCTGATGGATGCCTTTCGCAGGTCGCTGTCGTTCGCCACCTTCAGTTCCGACACCGTGCTCGGCTCCGACAGGCAGGCGGTGCGGTCGTCCCAGTTCGATGACGCCGCGCACGGGGAACTGCGCACGGTCGTGCACGAGGTGCTGCCGCTGGACCAGGCGGCGCTGGCTCACCGCGAGATGGACGCGGGCAGGGTGTTCGGCAGGGTCGTGCTGGCGCCCTGAGCCGGGCAGGAACGGCGTTCGCGACCCGGTGGACTGCGGAGACGGGTTGATCTTGGTTGACGGCCCTCCTACGAGAAGCTTCACCTCATCCTCAACACTGCTGCCACGCCAACTCGCCTCCTGATCGGCCAGGTTGGGATCGGCTCGGTCTATCGGAGCCACCCGCCTCCACAATGAGGCTCGATTTGACGACTTTCGTCGATGTTCGGTGATGCGCTGAGAAATGGCGGCACCGCGCCTGACCTCAACGGGGGTAAAACAGGCGTTCTCGCATCGGCCTGGTACTCCAGCCGTAGATCGTGATCATGGATACCAAAGCTGCTCGTCGGTAGCCTGCGCGTGTGGCTGAGACCTGGGACGAAGTGCAGCTGATCGCAGACGGCTTCGAGCGCGTGTACGTCGAGTTGGAGTGGTACAGCGGGCCGCGTGCCGGCCTCGGCGATGTCGACGGCAAGCCGCACTACTTCCAGGGCTACGACTGGGATGACGCCGACGAGGCCGACGAGTACCGCGTCTGGCCCGCGAGCGACGCGGTGGTGGAGCTGGAGCGCGAGCAGTGGGCGATCTTCGCCAGGTGGAACGAATGCTGTGAGGCCGGGACGGTGGAGCCGGAGACCCACCCGGGCCGGGGCGGGATCGACGCCCGTTACGACGAGCTGGCCCTGTTGCTGGCCGCGTACCGTCAGGCGCCGGACGACGCGAGGCTGCTGGTGGGCGAGATGCGCTTCGACGCTGGGGCCCGCTACCGGGTCGAGGGTCTGGACTACTGGTTCCGGTGGCGTCCAACCAAGTGAGGCTGCCGTTGATCATCAGGTGTTGTGCGGACGACCAATGATCACGCGGCGACCTCGGGCGCCAGCGTAGTGCCTGCTCACTGGCAGGAAGCGTTCGAGAGCCTGATGAGCCGGATCGCGGGCCGGATCGCCAGAGTTTGAACCCCGTCGCCGGGTGCGGCAGTTGGTCTCCGGGCTGCTGTCGGACCTGCCGCGCAAGAACCGCTGGACCCGGGCCGAGCACGTCGGCGACGCCACTCCGGACGGGATGCAGCAGCTGCTCCACCGCGCGAAATGGGACGCCGACGCGATCCGGAACGACATACGCGCCTACGTGGTCGAGCACCTGAATGACACACAGGCCGTGGTCGTGGTCGACGAGGCGGGCGATCTGAGGAAGGGCACGGCGACCGTCGGCGTCCAGCGCCAGTACACCGGCACGGCCGGCCGCATCGAGAACGCCCAGGTCGCCCTCTATCTCGTGTATTCCGCCGGCCGTGGACACGCTGACATCGACCGCGCTCTGTACGTACCGCGCCCATGGACGGAGGACCCGGACCGCTGCCGGAGCGCAGGCATCCCCGACGGCCTGGCCTTCGCCACCAAGCCACAGCTCGGGGCCCGCATGGTCGAGCGGGCCCTGGACGCGGGGACACCGGCCCGGTGGGTCGCGGGAGACGAGGTCTACGTCGACAACCCGCACTTGCGGACCGCCCTGGAACACCGGCGGACCGGATACCTTCTGGCCGTCTCCAGCACTCACACCGTCATCACGCACGCCGGGAAGTTCCAGGCCAAGACGCTGGCCGCACGGATCCCGAAGCGGGCCTGGCAGCGGTTGTCGGCTGAAGCGGGCGCGAAGGGCGAGCGGTACTACGACTGGGCACAGATCGAGGTTCACGGCCCGGCCAGTCGGTTCGGCCAGTGGTGCCTGTTGGTCCGCCGCGATCGCCGCACCGGCGAGCTCGCTTTCTACCGCTGCCTCTCACCCCGCCCGGTGCCGATGTTCGAGCTGGTGCAGGTCGCCGGACAGCGTTGGACGGTCAAGGAGACGTTCCAAGCCGGCAAGGGCTTGACCGGCCTGGAGGAGCACAGGTCCGTCGGGGACCTCCCGGCATCGCTGGGTCACCCTCGCGATGCTCGCCCACGCCTTCCTCGCCGTCACCGCAGCCGCCGAACGCCACGACCGACCCGTTCCTGACGGTCTGATCCCCCTGACCGGCAACGAGATCCAGCATCTGTTCGCAGCATTGACCCGCCCAATCCACGACCTCGCCCACCTTATGCGCTGGTCCCACTGGCAACGTCGGCATCAAGCCCGTGCACGCCAATGTCATTACCGCAGGCAGGCCACCGCCCGGCCGTGAAGATCAAGATCTACGGCTGGAGTACTAGCCACTGGCCTTGCAGCCAACCGCTGTCGGCGCGTCGCGGCACGACTGATCCCGGTGAGACTGAGCCTCACCGCCGCCCAAGAAGATCATGAAGATCAAGACGGCCATGAGGGCTTGGGTGACCACCGTCACGACGGCGTCGACCCATGCGGCTGTCACGGCCGCTGCAATGGCAAGGACTCCGACTCCGCATGCGGCGACCAGATAGCCCCACAAGGGATCGGTCGTGACGGTCTTCTCTGGGTCGAGATCGAAACCGGACAGGAACCAGAGTCCGAAGATCACCGCCAAGGCGATCAGCTCCAGGAGCACGAGACCGCACCCGGCCGCGATGTCGGCCCCCCTGTCCACACGGCGCCGCTGCCTGGAGCCGGTGGTGGCATCGAACGCCGGAGGGGCCACGGGTAAGTTCATGCTCGCCACCCTGCCCACGCCCGTAAGGCTGCGCATGAGTACGGGTACTCAGTTCCGATTCTGACGGACCGCCCATGGCGTCCCAGTACCTGGGAAGAGCGTTCTGACAAACTGCCTGCTCATGAGTGAAGATCGTCCTGCGAGCATCCCTTCCGGTCTGGTCGTTGAACTGTCGCGCGCCAAGGTCAAACCCGGCGCTGAGGCTGAGGCCGACAGCTGGATGCGCATGCTCAATGACCGACTCGACGAATGCGTAGCCACACTGGACCGCGAACGGATGGCGATCGAGATCGTGTTCCGGCTACGGGAGAACGGCGAGGACCATCTGTTCTGGGTCACCGTGAGAGGTGAGGACGGGGCAGGTCTTGACCACGCTCTTCCCATCGATCGCGATCACATCGAGCATGCCGAACGGACGAAGGAACCGGGCTGGGTGGAGGCTGAACCGCAGGTACTCATGCTTCCGGAACCCGTGCGACAGGCGGTGCTGAGGTGGGCACTGCGAGAGCGGTAGCTGCTCGGTCAGTCACACCAGGCAGACCGGTCCTCGCATCGCCCCTCCCCCGGCCTATTCACCGCCGTGGACATCGCCTTCGCGGTACGCGGCTGTACGAGAGCTCAGAGCCCCCGGATCGATCCATCTCTTGGGCTCTGAGCTGCGGTTCGGGGGCCTGTGGTGACGTCACGGGTGCGCAGAGATGCCGTCTGGAAGCAGGTCGGAAGGTCCATCCCTGTGAGCCGGACGATTCTCGACGCGTACATACAACAGGGCTGACAGAACGCGGTCTGAAAGCGCTACTCGCCGTCGCCGTGGCGCAAGTAGGAACGGATGTCGTCAAGTCCGTCGAGGGCTCGTCCGTCAACGTCCGACGGGTCGAGCTCCGCCCTGGTCGCCAGAGCCTCTGCCAACGCAATCGCAGGGGGACTGAGTTGCCCGAACCTGCGAGCCGTGTGGCCCAGGCACAGGCCGGCCAGCCCGAGCAGTTGGCTCCCAGCCGCCGCCCTGGTTCCCAGCTCGATACAGCAGCGCTCGACGAACGCTCGATCGTCGTCGTTCAAAGCGATGCCGACCAGCGCGTCTGCTGCCGAGGCTTCCAAGGCGCTGTCGTGGAGTGCCGCTTCCACCGCGTCGACGACGACATCATGGGGCAGCGCGGGGGGATTCTCGAACGTGCGGTGGGAGTGCGTCACGCGAGGAGGCTATGCGCCGCTCAGCGGCTTCCTGACACCCGTCCGTCCTCAGGCGAGATACACGTACTGGTCGATGTGCAACGACGCTCCGGCCCGGGTCAGCCAGGCCAGCAGGGCTGCCCGCAGGAAGATGCCCTTTTGCTTGCGGGTCCTCCGGGTCGGTGATCTCCTGGACGACCACGAGGGAGACCTCCGCATCCTTCGAGTCGGCCAGGCGGCCCAGCGCCGCGGCGAACTCCGGCCCCCAGCCCAGGACTACCGGTTCGAGATCCTCCGGTCGTCCGGACCCGCCCGGGGCCTCCACCTTCCGGATCCAGGAAACGGCGGTCCAACAGCCAAGCGGACGCACCCGATCCCCAGCCCCACCCATCATGGGCACAATTTCAACACGAAGTCTCCAGATCGGCTTCACAAGGGAGATGATCACTACTCGCCAACGATCCCTGGGGGGACCATGAGTCACGACGTCACGCCGCCGCCCATACCGCCATTCGCGCCGCAGTCACCTCCGCAACCATCAAAGAAGACCGACACGGTCATAGTCGCGTGCGCTGCCGCCGCGGTCGCCGCGGTCCTCGCTTCTGCCATCACCGTCGGCGTCACCGGAACAAGCGAAGCCAAACCCACCCCCACCGTCACGGTCACCGAAACCGAGGCCGCAAGCAGCAGTGACGACACCGAGGACGCTGCGGCGGACCCCACCGACGAGGAAACCGGCAGCGACTCGTACAGCCTCAATGACACGGTGTCCTACGAAAATGACGTCGAGGTCAGCCTCTCGGGCTTCGGTCGCGGAGTCTCCAACGACTACGCGGCACCCGAGAACACCCCCTACGCCAGGTTCACCATAAAGATCAGCAACAAGTCGGGCAGCAAGATCGACGCCAGCCAGATGAGCGTCAGCTGCGCCTACGGCGACGAAGGCAAGGAAGGCGAAGCCATCTACGACGATGACTTCGACGGCCTCCCCGACACCCGCATACTCGACGGCCGCTCCCTGTCTGTCCCCTGGGCGTGTGAACTCCCCAAAAATGAGAAGTTCTTGCAGGTCGAGGTCTCACCCGACTACGACTCCGAAGCCGCGATCTTCACCGGCACGGTGAAATGACGCAGAGCGGATCGCAAAAGGGATCCGCTCCCGCAGCTTCTCTCGCTCAGAGATGAGTGTGCCGCTTCGGAACGATGGTGCCCGGCCGCGATCCTCGCTTCAGCGGCCGGGTACGAGGCGAAGCTTCGCCATCGGCCTGTTCCTCCAAGTCGATGGCGCGCCGGCACGGGCAACCCGACTCTCCCACGGTCAGCTCGGTGGCGTCCGGAACGCCACCTCGTCGCTCCGGGGCGGCCGTGCGACCGGCGCGGAACGCAGCCGTAGGCGCCCTTGACCGACCAGCCGCACGCTCAGCCGTCAGGCGGCCCGTACCAGCCTCATTTGAACAGGGGTTGCGGAAAGATGCCCCTGGGGGGTCATCGTGAGGCCGCAGCCTCGTATCGCTCGACCTGCTTGCGGAGCAGGAGTGCCGTCGTGTCGGCATCGACGTCGGCCATTCCTCCGGTGCCGACGTTGATGAGAGTGGGGCCGTCGAGCGTGAACTGCTGGAGGAGGGTGTAGCCGTCGCTTTCGATGCGTACCCCGAGGGAACGGTCGCCGAGCTTTTCGACGCTCATGGCCGAGTAGTTGAGGACGGAACCCTCATATGTCTCCTTGTGGCAGGTTTTCAGGGCCTGTTCGAGCGCAGCGTACGCGTCGGCGGCGTCATCGACGCTCGCGTACTGACGCAAGCCCGCCGAGGCGATCGAGCCGGCCGCGCCTGCCCCCTTCTGAAAGTTGCCGGACACCGAGACCTTCGCCTGGTGGGGCTGCTTGTAGTCGCAGAAGGTCTTGTTCGTGCTGGAGTCGTCGCTGGTCTCAGCGGACCAGCCAGCGGGCATCTCCGACAGGGACAACAGTGCCGAGGACAGTTCCTTCTTCCTCAGGAGCTGCGGCTCAGGACTGGGGGAGGCGGCGGCAGAAGCGCCGGCGGCACTGGAGCCGGCAGGGCTGTGCGTGGCCGGGGGCGCGCCTTCGGGCGAAGATGAGGAATTGCTGCACGCGGTAAGAGCGGCCGCGAACAAGAGCATTCCAAGGGCATGGGCGTGCTTGCGGTGAGACACCGGATTCCTAGCTTGTGGTGATGGGAGGGGCGAGCGCCGTTGCCGCCAAGGCTTCCCCGGTCTCGCCAGGATGGCCTGGTACTCCGGGTCGCTCTCAAAGTCCTTCGGCAGGAAGTACGAAGTGGCTTCCCAAGCAACCCCCTCGAAGCCGCGACCGGCAACGACACCGTGCGTGAAGAGTCGGGCGGCACAAATTAACCCCGAATCCTTCACTGGGTCCACACCTATGCCTCAACCGTGATCTTGCCCGTCTCTCGCTGCGCTGGCCGTGCTGAGAGAGCGGTCCGACCGGCCCGTCGAAGACACCTCGCAAAGCCACTTGTACGGCCGGGCACGCGCAGGGCGTCGCCCGGCCGTACGGGATCACAGGGCGTCGGCGTCCAGGGGGACGTCGGGGGCGATGTGGGTGCCGAGGACCTCGCGGTAGAGGGCTACCTCGGCCAGCAGGGAGCGGCGGACGCTGTCGGCGCGGCGGAAGCCGTGTCCCTCGCCCTCGAAGAGCAGGAAGCGGTGCCACACTCCGCGTTCGGCCAGGTCGTCCACGATGCAAGTGGCCTGGTCGGGGCGGCAGATGAAGTCGTCCGCGCCCTGGAGCATCACGAGCGGCGCGGTGATCCGGTCGGCGTTCGCGGCGGGTGAGATCTTGTCGAACAGGGCCTGGTCCTGCGGGAGGACGCCGACGAGGGTGTCAACGTAGCGGGACTCGAAGTCGTGGGTCTGATCGGCCTTCCATCGTGCCGGGTCGCTGATCGGGTAGAGGACCGTGCCCGCGCAGAAGACGTCCGTGTGCACCAGACAGGCAAGGGTGGTCCAGCCTCCGGCCGAGCCGCCCCGCACGGCCGTACGGGCGGGATCCGCCAGGCCCTCGGCGGCCAGGGCGCGGGCGACGGTGACGCAGTCGTCGACGTCCACCGTTCCCCACTGGCCGCGCAGTCGGTCGCGGTAGGCCCTGCCGTACCCGGTGGAGCCGCCGTAGTCGACGTCCGCGACCGTGAAGCCGCGGCTCGTGAAGAAGGAGTACTCCAGGTCGGCGGTGACGCCGGTGGTACTCGTCGGGCCTCCGTGGACCTGCACCAACAGAGGCGGCAGTTCGCCCTCGGGTGCGGTGGCGGTGGGGTGGGTGGGCCGGTGCAGCACGAAGTGGACGGGTTGGCCCTGCGCGTCGAGGACGGTGCGGCGTTCCGGCCGGGGCTGCCAAGAGGCCAGCGGGTCCTCGGACTTGGGCCTGGCGCGTCGGGCCGGACCGGAGCCGGGGGCCAGGGGCACCGACAACAGGGCTGAGCCGAGGCTCGGGTCGGCGGCGCGGACCAGGATTCGTTCGCCGTCGGACCAGAGGTCGCCCTGGAAGCTGCTCCAACCGTCGGCGAGTTCGGTCAGCTCGCCGTTCTCCGGCTCCCAACGGGACAGCTTTTGCGCGCCGTCGCCGTGCGGCAGCACCACCCCGTACGGCGTCACGGCGAACCAGCTCGCGCCGACGCGCCAGATGGGTCCGGCGCAATCCTCCTGGAGAGGAAGGACGTTGGCGATCGCGGTGGGTGTCGGACTTTCGGTGGCCAGGTCGACTCGGTGCAGGTTCCACCAGCCTTCCGGGTCCGCCATGGCGTAGAGGGTGTCGGGGCCCGCCCATGCGGCCTGGGAGACGGAGACCTCGGTGCCGTCGTGGATGCCGCCGAGCAGCCGGACGGGTTCGCCCGCGACGCCGTCGTGTAGCTCCGCGACCATCAACTCCGAGCTGTCCCACGGCATATGGGGGTGGTCCCAGCCGATCCAGGCGAGCCGCCCGCCATCCGGGGAGAGCCGGTGCCCGCAGAGGAAGTGGTGCGAGCGGGCCACCACGCGCAGCGCGCCGGGGTCCTCGGCGGCGGCACCGGACAGCGGTACGGCGACGATCTCGCGCACGGTGCGGAGTGCCGGGTCGGCGTCGTGCGGTCCGGTGGCGGTGCGGGTGGTCTCCCGTACGCACCACACCTCGGTCCCGTCCGGGCCGGTCACCGGGTCGGCCCAGCAGGTCTCCCGGTCGGGCGGGTCGGCGGGGGTGAGCGGCACGGGCACCGGGAACGCGTCGTCCTCGGCGGCCCCGAGGCGGGGCACCTCGACGCGGTACAGGCGCTGGTCGCCGTGGTCGGTGAAGACCAGCAGGTGGCTGCCTGCGGCCGGGTCCGCGGCGCGTACCCAGTACGGCTTGCCGCCGTAGCCGAGGGAGCGGTTGCGCACGGAGAGGCCGGGGGCGAGCACCGGGACGGGCTTCTCGTGGCCGGGGGCGTTGCGCAGCAGCCGTACGGTCGCGGTGGCCGGGTCGTTCGAGCACCACCAGTTCTCTTCGCCGGCCCCGGAGGGCCAGGAGGTGGATCCGGAGGCGTCGGCCACCGCTTGGGCGGTGATCGGGGACGGCCAGGTGCCGTAGGGCTGGTGGGGTGCGGTGGACATGGGTGACTCCGAGTACGGGAGGGGGAGTTGGATGGCGATGCGGGCGGCAGACCGCCGTGCGCTGTCGTGGACGGGGGCTGTGGGTGCGGGGTCACAGGCCCCCGGAGAAGGGCCCTTGGGGAGGGGATGACGGTCCCCGGGGGACTTTCCTCGGAGGCAGGCCCTTGAACGGAAGGCCCCGGGGCCGGTCTGCCGACTCGGCGGCGCCCGCGGGAGCCCGCGCGCGCATGCCGCATGAGCGACAGGCGTGCCCGGACCGGCAGCAGGGGACGGCCGGGACCAGAGGAACCGGAGCCCCGCCGGGTCACCGGGCGGTCAGCCGCACCGGCTCGCCGTGAGCGTCACGGCGATGCCCGCGCGACGCCGCGCACGCACGCCGTCTGACCGACAGGCGTGCCCGGACCACGCGGGAGCGCGGCCGAGACCACACGGACAAGGGCCCCGCCGGGTCACCCGGCGGTCAGCCGCACCGGCTCGCCGTGGGCGTCGCGGCGGCGCAGGTCCTCCGGGGTCTCCCTGCGGACCATGAGGCGGGCGCGGCCGTCGTGTACGGCGACGACGGCGGGCCGGGGCTGGGCGTTGTAGTTGCTGGCCATGGCGTGGTGGTAGGCGCCGGTGGCGGGGACCGCGAGGAGGTCCCCGGCGGCGATGTCCTCCGGCAGGGCGATGTCGGGCACGACCACGTCCCCGCTCTCGCAGTGGCGGCCGACGACCACGGCGTGCACCGGCTCGCCCTCGGCGGGGCGGTTGGCGGTCCACGCGGTGTAGCGGGCGAGGTAGAGGGAGGAGCGCAGGGCGTCGCTCATACCGCCGTCGACGGAGACGAACCGGCGGCGCAGCCCGTCCTTGACGGCGCCGACGCGGTAGAGCGTCACCCCTGCGGTGCCGATCATCGACCGGCCGGGCTCGACGGCGAGCCGTATCGGTGAGCCGGGGAGTACCCGGTCCAGACCCGCACGCAGGGCGGCCGTGAACGCGGCGGGGTCCAGGCGGGGTTCGCCCGGCAGGTAGGGGATGCCCGCGCCGCCGCCGAGGTCGATCTCCTCGACCGTGATGCCGTGCCGCTCGGCGAGCAGGGCGACGAAGGCGGCGACCCGTTCGGCGGCGAGGGTCAGCCCCTCGGTGACGGTGATCTGCGAGCCGATGTGGGAGTGCACCCCCGCGAGCCGCAGCGAGGGGCGCGCCACGACGGCGAGCACGGCCCGCTCGGCGTGGCCGCCGCGCACCGGGAAGCCGAACTTGACGTCGTCGCCGCCGGTGGCCATGTAGTCGTGGGTCTCGGCGGCGACTCCGGGGGCGATCCGGACGTAGACGTCCTGGACCCGGCCGGCCGTCGCGGCGGCGCGCGCGAGCCGGTCGATCTCCTCCAGGCAGTCGACGACCACCACGCCGACACCGTGGGCGACGGCGGCCTCCAGTTCGGGTACGGACTTGTTGTTGCCGTGGAAGACGATCCGGGCGGCGTCGAAGCCGGTGTCCACGGCGAGCCGGAGTTCGCCGCCGCTGCACACGTCCAGGTGCAGCCCCTCGGAGTCGACCCAGCGGACCATCTCCGCGCACAGGAACGCCTTGGAGGCGTAGTGCACCCGGTCGGCGCCGGACTCGCGCCACAGCCGGGCGCGGTGGCGGAAGTCGGCCTCGTCCACCACGTACAGCGCGGTGCCGCAGGCCTCGGCCAGGTCGTCGAGGGCGACGCCGCCCACGTACAGCCGGCCCTCGACGGTACGGGCGGTCAGCGGCCACACCTCGGGGGCCGTCTCGGGTGAGGCGGCCGCGGCCAGTCCGTCGGGCAGCGGGGTCCCCGCGCATGGTGCGGGCAGGGAGGGAGCGGTGGACACGGGGCTACTCCTCGGTGAGGACGACCAGCATCAGCAGGTCGTCGCTGGGGTCGGTGAAGTGGTGTTCGTCGGTGGCGGTGAAGTGGCAGCTGTCGGCGCGGCGCAGCAGCCGTACGACACCGCCCACGGACACCCGGCAGGAGCCGGCGAGGACGAGCGCGAACTCCTCGCCCGGGTGGGCTGTCGGGTGGTCGTGGTCGCCGAGGTCGGCGTGGAGCAGCCGGGCTCCGATCCGGCTCGCGCCGGGGGCCGTGAGGTCCCAGATGCCGTGGTGCCCGTCCGCCTGGGCGAGCAGCGGTGCCGGGGCGAAGCGCGGCGGGAAGGCCGGTGCGGGTGTGGCGGTGACCGGCCCGGTGCCGCCGAGGAGTTCGGCGGGGGTGGCGCCGAGGGCGTCGGCGATCTGGCAGAGGGTGCGGACCGTGGGGTTGGCGGCGCCCGACTCCATCTGCGAGACGTAGGCAGGTGAGACGCCGGCCCGGGTGGCCACCGCGCTGAGGGTGAGCCCGGCGGCGCGGCGGACACGGGCGACGGATGCGGCGAGCACGTCGCCGGTGTCCGCCCGTTCGGGAGGCGCGCTGCGACCCGTGTCCGTGGGGGCGGGCGGCGCGCCCCGCCCCGTGCCCGCGCCGTCGGCCGGGCCGCCTCGGCTCGTGTCCGCACTGCCGGCCGGGACACCTCCGCCCGTGTCCGCACTACCGGCCCGGACACCTCGGCTCGTGTCCGCGCTGTCGGGCCGTGTGCCTCGACCGGTGACTGTGGAGTCGGTCTTTCCCGCCCTGCTGCCCGATTCGTCGTCGGGATGTGCGGAACCGTCCGTGGCGCGGCGCGAGTTCTGCCGCGAGGCGGGGGGATCGGCCGAAGAGTTTTCCGCGCCGGTGGCTCTTGACGAGGTCATGCGGCGACAGTAAGACTCACGCATCGCTTAGATCAAGCAATCTGACGCCGACGTTTAACTGTCAGCAGAGATGCAGTTCACCACCTGGATTCCCGGGTGTGGACTGTCCTGAGTGGGAGGGGTGAGCAGTGACCGGTCCTCTGGCGCCTACGCCGACCCTCGAACTGCTGCGTGCCGCGGCCGAGCTGTGCGGTCCCGCCGCGCAGCGCCTGTTCGAAGTGCTGGCGGAGGACTACCCGGCCTCGCTGGAGCGCCGTCCCGGTCAACTGCTGCGGGCCGCCGACGCGAGCGCCGCGGACCTCGACGGACTGCTGGCGGCGGCCGGAGTCGCCTCCACCGACGACCTGCGTCTGCTGGCGGCCCGGGAGAGCGGCCTGCGCCTGGCCGAGCCGGATCTGCGGTTCACCAGCCGCGATCCGGAGTCCGAGCCGCGGGAGCGGTCGGCGCTGCGCCGGATGATCACCGCGGAGGAGGGCAACCTCCGTCGCACGCTGGCCGATCTCCAGGCCAACGGCGCCCTGGAGTTGGCGGCCGCGGCCCTGTTGCGGGCGCGGCGGCGGTGGGTGCTCGGCGACCTGAAGTCGGCCGGGTACGCGTCGCTGCTGACCAGCGACCTCACCAGCAGCATGCGGGACGTGTTCCTGGTGCAGCCGGCGACGGGCGCGGCGGTCAACGCGATCAGCGACGCGCACGCGGACGACGTCCTGGTCGTGTTCAGCTTCCGCAACTACAGCGGTCTGACGGTGGACGTGGCCCGGGAGTTCCGCGCGCTGGGCGCCTCGGTGATCGCGTTGACCGACAGTTACACCAGCCCCGTGTGCTCCTTCGCCACCCACGTCCTGGCGGTGGACACCCGCAGCGAGTCGCCGCACCACTCGCCGACGGCGGTGGCGGCGGCGGCCCATGTGCTGGCGGCGCTGGCCGCCGCGGGCGCCAAGGGGGCGGCCCGGCGCAACCGGCGCCGGGCGGAACTCTTCCGCTCCCTGGGCAGCTACGGACTTGGCCAGGCGCCGTCCGTCGCCGCCGAGGGCGGGGCGGAGGGCGCGCCGGATCTCCCGGGGCCGGCCGCCGGGCTTCCCGGCCCCCGCGCCACGGACCCGGCCGGCTTACCCGCCGTGTCCGAGGACGAGTCGCCCGCGCGGTGACCGCCCCTCCCTTTCCCTCGTCCCGCCTGTTCCCCGTTTCCGCGAGTCCGTCTCGCTGAGCCATCGACGGCAGAGGCCCTGTCCTCGCGCCCTGCCGCCGGGAAAGCAAGTGGTTCCTCCTCATGAACGACCCCTCCCTCTGTATGGACGGCGGCGCCCTGTCGCCCGCCGAGGACGCCGCACTGATCTCCGAAGTCACCGAGCTGTGCGCCCGGTTGATCCGTTTCGACACCAGCAACTACGGCGGTGGCGACTCCCGTGGTGAGCGGGAGGCGGCCGAGTGGACCGCCGGGCTGCTCGCCGAGTCCGGCTACGAGCCGGTCGTGCTGGAGTCCGCGCCGGGCCGGGCCAGCACCGTCGTCCGTATCCCCGGCGAGGACCGCGACGCCCCGGCGCTGCTGGTCCACGGCCACCTCGACGTGGTTCCGGCCGAACCCGCCGACTGGAGCTTCGACCCGTTCTGCGGGGAGATACGCGACGGCGTGATCCTCGGTCGCGGGGCGCTGGACATGAAGGACATGGACGCGATGATGCTCGCGGCCGCCCGCTCCTGGGCGCGTCGCGGGGTGAAGCCGGCACGCGACATCGTGATGGCGTTCGTCGCGGACGAGGAGGACACCGGCGAGCTGGGCGCGGGCTTCCTCGTCGACCGGCACGCGGACCTCTTCGAGGGCGTCACCACCGCGATCGGCGAGTCCGGCGGCTACTCGGTCCATCTGCCGGACGCCTCCCGGCTCTACCCGATCGCCGTCGGCGAGCGCGGCAGCGCCTGGATGGACCTGACGGCGCGCGGCGCGGCGGGCCACGGCTCCCGGCCCGGCACGGACAACGCCGTCGCCACCCTGGCGGCCACCCTGGCCGCGCTGGCCGCGCACCGCTGGCCGGTGCGGACCGTGCCGGCGGTGGCCGCGCTGATCGAGGGGCTCTCCGCCCGTCTGGGCGTCACGGTCGACCCGGCGGACCCCGCGTCCCTCGCGCAGCTGGGCGAGGCGGCCAAGCTGGTCGAGGCCACCGTCGCCAACACGCTCAACCCGACCATGCTGAAGGCGGGTTACAAGCACAACGTCATTCCGAGCGAGGCGACGGCCGGTGTGGACGGCCGGATCCTGCCGGGCGCGGAGGAGGGCTTCTTCGCGACCGTGGACGCCCTGCTCGGCGAGAAGGTCTCGCGGTCCTTCCACAGTTTCGCGGCGCCGGTCTTCGCGGACCACACCTCGGCCGCGTTCGAGGAGATGGCGGCGGCGCTGCGCCGCGCCGATCCCGAGGCGCTGGTGCTGCCGTTCATCATGTCGGGCGGCACCGACGCGAAGGCGTTCGCCCGACTGGGCATCCAGTGCTACGGGTTCGGCCCCGGCCTGACCCCGCCCGGCTTCGACGCGTGGCGGTATGTGCACGGCGTCGACGAGCAGGTCCTCGTCAGCAGCCTGGAGTTCGGCGTTCGGGTGATGGAGGACTTCCTGCGCACCGGCACCGGCACGAACACCGGCACCGGGCCTCGGAGCGCGGTGCGGTGACCGCCCCG
This sequence comes from Streptomyces sp. NPDC024698, assembly GCF_055559015.1. NCBI lineage: Bacteria > Bacillati > Actinomycetota > Actinomycetes > Kitasatosporales > Streptomycetaceae > Streptomyces > Streptomyces sp. NPDC024698. Next base: position 99,180 of record NZ_JBVHLK010000009.1, read on the forward strand.
TACCGCCGCTGAACCCGGGCGGGCCGACGACGGCGCCGCGGACCGGCTCCTGTCTCCCCCGCCCACCAGAGCCCCACTGCCTCACCCTCCCCCCGCATGCACACGCATATTCATGCATGCACCAATGCATGAACCAATGCACACACCAATAGATGCACCGTACAGTCACCGTCGCGCCGCACGGCCCGTCCCCGGGTCCGCGGCCCGGCGACCCCGTCCCATCTCCCGTCCCATCTCCCGTCCCCTCGCGGCCCCGTGCCGCCGGCACCTCCAGGAGAAGTTCACGATGACCACGCCCGCCCCTGCGCACAGAATCGGCCGCAAGGCCGCCGCGCTCGCCACGTCACTGCTGCTCGGCACCGCCGCGGGCCTCACCCTCGCGCCGGCCGCCGTGGCCGACGACGGCGGCAGCACGCTCCGGATGCCGATCACCGGCATCGGCATCGACTCCCTGAACCCGTTCCTGGCCTACTTCGCGGGCAGCCTGGACGTGTTCTCCGGCATCTACCCGGCGCTGGACCGAGTGGAGCAGGACGGCAGCGTCAAGCCGTATCTGGCGGACTCCTGGACGACCTCCAGCGACAAGCTCACCTGGACCTTCAAGATCCACAAGGGTCTGAAGTGGAGCGACGGCAAGCCGATCACGGCCGAGGACGCCGCCTGGACGTTCAACCTGATCATGAGCAACTCCACGGCGGCCACCGCCAACGGCTCCCTGGTGAGCAACTTCGCCTCGGTCACCGCGCAGGACGACACCACGCTGGTCGTGAAGACCAAGAAGCCGCAGGCCACCATGCTGTCGGTCAGCATCCCGGTGTCGGGCATCCCGATCGTGCCGAAGCACATCTGGGAATCCCACGTCAAGGACCTGAAGAACTACAAGAACGACAGCTTCCCGATCGTCGGTTACGGCCCGTGGACGCTGACGGACTACAAGTCCGAGCAGTACGCCAAGTTCGACGCGAACAAGGACTTCCTGCTCGGCGCGCCCAAGTACGACCACATGATCGAGCAGTCGTTCAAGAACACGGACGCCGCGGTGGCGGCCCTGCGCTCGGGGCAGTTGGACTACGTCAGCGGTCTCAACCCCACCCAGTACCAGGCCCTCAAGGGCCAGTCCGGCATCAAGGCCTACGAGCAGGTCGGCAACCGCTGGAGCGGCATCGAGGTCAACGGCGGCGCCCGTACCCGCGACGGCAAGAAGATCGGCACCGGTCACCCGGCGCTCGGCGACGTCAAGGTGCGTGAGGCGCTGGCACGCGCCATCGACCGGGCGACCATCGTGAAGAAGGTCCGCAACGGCCTGGCGGAGGTCGGTGGCAGCTATCTGCCGCAGTCGCTGCCGCAGTACGCGTGGCAGCCCTCCGACTCCGAGAAGTTCGGCTTCGACCCCGCCAAGGCCAACTCCGTTCTGGACGAGGCGGGTTACAAGAAGGGCTCGGACGGCATACGGGTCGACCCGAAGTCGAAGCGCAAGCTGGACTTCCGCCTGGGCATCCACTCCGACGACGACGGCGACGCCAAGGTGTCCACGTACCTCGCGGGCTGGTTCAAGGAGATCGGCGTCAAGGTCGACATCCAGTCGATGAGTTCCGCCAAGCTCAACGCCGACCTGGCCAAGGGCGACTGGGACATCCTGATGGACTCCTGGTCGACCGGTCCCGACCCGACGTACCTGCTGGGCATCCAGACCTGCTCGGCGCTGCCCGACGCCAAGGGCGAGGGCGGCAGCACGGACTCGTTCTTCTGCGACAAGAACTACGACAACCTGTTCCTGCGTCAGCAGAGCGCCTTCGACGACAAGGAGCGGGCGGATCTGCTGCGGCAGATGCAGGCCATCCTGTACAAGGCCAACGAGAACATCATGATCTACAACGCCAGTGGTCTCGCCGCGTACCGCACCGACCGCGTGAGCGGCATCGTGGACGGCAAGGCGAACTCCGCCGGCGCCTACCCCGCGCAGGACTCCTTCCACCAGTACCTGAACGCGACGCCCGCCAAGGCCTCGTCCTCCTCCTCCGGCGGCAACTCCGGCACGCTGATCGGCGCTTCGGCCGCCGTGGTGGTCGTCCTGGCCGCGGGCGGAGTGTTCATGGCACGCCGCCGCTCCTCCTCCGACGACCGCGAGTAGACCGTGTCCGACACCATCGACGCCACCGGCGCCGTGACGGCCGCACCCGCCGCTTCGAGCGGCGGGCGCCGGCCCGGCTCCGGATTCGCCCGCTACCTGGTCACGAAGCTGGTGGCCGCGGCCGTCAGCTTCCTGGCCACCCTCGTCATCGGCTTCGTCCTGTTCAGCCTGATGCCGGCCGACCCGGTCCAGTCCATCACCCGCGGCCGACCCACCAGCGACGCGCAGATGGCGCAGCTGCGCCAGCAGCTCGGCCTGGACCAGTCGGTGCCCGAACGCTTCTTCCACTTCGTCACCGACACCCTGACCGGTCACCTGGGAGACTCCTGGGAGTTCCAGCAGCCGGTCAGCTCCCTCATCGGCGACCGGCTGTGGCCGACCCTGCTGCTGATGGGCACGGCCACCGCCATCTCGGTGGTACTCGGTCTCTGGCTCGGCGTCAGGTCCGGCTGGCGGCAAGGGAGTTGGCTGGACCGCATCGCCACCGGCGCCTCGCTGACGCTGTGGTCGGTGCCGACCTTCTGGCTCGGCATGATCCTGCTGATCACCTTCAGCGTCGGCATCGGCCCGTTCCCCGGCATCCTGCCGGCGGGCGGGATGAGCGACCCGGCGATCACCGGCGGCCTCGACCACGTCCTCGACGTGGCCAAGCACCTGGTCCTGCCCTGTCTCACCATGGTCCTGGTGGTCTTCGCCCAGTACGTCGCCGTCATGCGGTCGTCGATCATCGACGAACTGGGCAGCCCGTACCTGCTCACCGCGCGGGCCAAGGGCCTGCGGGACGACGACGTGCGCCGCAGGCACGCGCTGCCCAACGCGCTGCTGCCCTCGGTCACCATGATCTTCATGCACCTGGGCACCGTGCTCGGCGGTGCCATCACCGTGGAGACCGTCTACTCCTGGCCCGGCCTCGGCCAACTCAGCTACCAGGCCCTGAAGGTGCCCGATCTGCCGCTGCTCCAGGGCACGTTCATCGTCTTCAGCGCGTCGGTGATCCTCATGAACCTGCTCGCCGACGTGATCTACCGCTTCCTCGACCCCCGGGTGCGTGCCCAGTGACCGACCACGAACCCCTCACCATGGCCGTCTCCCCGCCGCAGGCCGGGGCCGACCCCGCGCCGCCGGTCCCACCGGCCGCGGCGACCCCGCGTCGCGCCGGATTCAGCAACTTCGTACGGTCCTTCGTGCGCATCCGCTCCGGCGTGGCCGGCCTCGGCATCCTGGTCGTGTTCGGCCTGCTGGCCGTCTGCGCGCCGCTGTTCATCTCGGACAACGACCTCGACGTCATCAAGGTCGACGGGCCCTCGCTGCACTCCCCGACCGGCGGTTACCCGCTCGGCACGGACCAGGAGGGACGCTCCATCCTCCTGCTGGTCATCTGGGGAGCCCGTTCCTCGCTGTCCATCGGTCTGATGGCGACCGTGCTGACAGTGGTGCTCGGCAGCACCGTCGGCCTGGTCGCCGGGCACTACGGCGGCTGGATCGGCAAGGCGTTGATGCACCTCACCGACTGGTTCATCGCGCTGCCGAGCCTGCCGCTGGCCATCTCGCTGTCGGCGGTGATCGGACAGGGCACCGCGTCCATCACCATCGCCATCGCGGTCACCAGCTGGTCGTCGACGGCACGGCTGGTGCGGGCGCAGACCCTCGCGGTGGAGGCCAAACCGTTCATCGAACGGGCCAGGGCGCTGGGCGCGGGCGGACCGCAGGTGATGCTGCGGCACGTCCTGCCGAACGTCACCCCGCTGATCCTGGTCTCCTCCACGCTGACGGTGGCCTCGGCGATCCTGTCCGAGGCGACCCTGACCTTCCTGGGTCTGGGCGACCCGACCGGCATCTCCTGGGGCGCCATGCTCAACTCGGCGCTGAGCGGCGGAGCCGTCACCGCCGGCGCCTGGTGGTACCTGTACCCGCCGGGCATCGCCATCCTGATCGTCGTCCTCGGCTTCACCCTGACCGGCCGCGCCGTGGAGACCATTCTCAACCCGAGGTCGGTGAAGACACGTTGAACGCGATGCTGGAGGTCAAGGACCTCAAGGTCACGTATCGCAGCGGCGGGCGCACGGTGCCCGCCGTGCGCGGGGTGGATCTCACGCTGGACGCCGGGCAGACGCTCGGCCTGGCCGGCGAGTCCGGCTCGGGCAAGTCCACCCTGGCGATGAGCCTGCTGCGGCTGCTTCCGGCCGCCGCCGAGGTCACCGGCCAGGTGCTCTACCAGGGCGAGGACCTGCTCACCGCGAACTGGAGCCGGATGCGCGCGGTGCGCTGGGCGGAGGCCTCCGTGGTCTTCCAGGGCGCGATGACCGCCCTCAACCCGGTGCACACCGTCGGCGACCAGATCGTCGAGCCGATCCTGCTGCACGGCCGCAGGGCCGGCGAGGAGGGCGGACGGATCACCGACAAGCAGGCCCGCGCCCGCGCGGCCGAGCTGCTGGAGTCGGTGGGCGTCCCGGCGCGGCGGATGCGCAGCTATCCGCACGAGTTCTCCGGCGGTCAGCGTCAGCGCATCATGATCGCGATGGCACTGGCCTGCCGCCCGAACCTGATCATCGCGGACGAGCCCACGACCGCGCTGGACGTGATGGTGCAGGCGCAGATCCTGGACCTGCTGTCGGACCTGGTACGCGACGAGGGCATCGGCGTGATCATGATCAGCCACGACCTGTCCGTGCTCGGCCAGATGTGCGACCGGCTGGCCGTGATGTACGCCGGTGAACTGGTCGAGTCCGGCCCGTCCCGGCAACTCCTCGACGACCCGAAGCACCCCTACACCCAGGCGCTGTCCCGTGCCTTCCCCACCATCGGCGACCCCGCCTCCCGCCGGGCACCGGCCGGCCTGCCGGGCGACCCGCCCGACCCGGCCGCGCTGGGCGCGGGCTGCCCCTTCGCGGCCCGCTGCCCCGACGTGCACGAGCTCTGCGACAGCACCCCCGTCGAGCTGTGGCCGGCCGGTCCCGGACGGCAGTCGGCGTGCCTGCGGGTCCTGCCCGGATTCCCGAACCTCTCCACGGCCTCGCCCGTGCCCGAACCGTCCCCGGAAGGAGCCCGCTCATGACCGTCACCACCACGGGCACGGTCACCGGATCCGACGCGGCCACGGCGCCCGCGCTGGAGGTCCGCGACCTGCACATCACCTACCCGCCCCGGGCAGGCCGCGGGCCCGCCCGCGCGGTGGACGGCGTCGACCTCCAGCTGGGCCGCGGCGAGATCCTCGCCCTGATCGGCGAGTCCGGCTGCGGCAAGTCCACCCTGGCGCGCGCCCTGACCGGGCTGGTCAAGCCCACGTCGGGCGAGGTGCTGTGCGACGGCGTGCCGCTGCGCTACACGAGCGCCGCGCTCAAGGCGCACCGCCGCCAGGTCCAGTTCGTCCTCCAGGACCCCGGCGGCGCCCTGAACCCACGGCAGAACGTGTTCGACGCGGTCGCCGAGGGTCCCCGGCTGCACCGGATGAAGGACGGCCTCGAACAGCGCGTGCACTCCGCCCTGTCCAAGGCCGGGCTGCGCCCTCCGGGGCAGTTCCTGTCGCGCTTCCCGCACGAGATGTCCGGCGGGCAGCAGCAGCGCGTGGTGATCGCGGGCGCGCTGGCGCTCGAACCCTCGGTGATCGTGGCCGACGAACCGGTGGCCTCTCTGGACGCCTCCGTGCGCGGCGAGATCCTCAAGCTCGTCCTCGACCTGCGCCGCGACCTCGGTCTGTCCTCCCTGGTGGTCAGTCACGACCTGGGCCTGGCCTGGAACATCGCCGACCGGGTGGCGGTGATGTACCTGGGCCGGATCGTCGAGGTGGGCACCGTGGAGGAGGTCCTGCTCGCGCCGAAACACCCGTACACCAAGGCCCTGCTGTCGGTGGTGTCCGCGGAGGGCGGGCGCGGCGAGCGACGGCCCCAGCTGCTCCAGGGCGAGCCGCCGGACCCCACGGACGTGCCCGCGGGCTGCCGGTTCCATCCGCGCTGCCCGGTGTGGGCCGGCCTCGACACGGCGGGCCGCGCGGAAGCGGGCTGCGACCGGCGGACACTGCCGGTCCTGCCGGCGCAGGCGCCCGCGGGCGGCCGGGCCGCGTGTCACCTCGCGAGCATGTCGTGAACGCGACGGCGACCCCGAGGTGCGCGGCCGGTGCCCGGCAGGCTCCTCCGCTGGTCGTCCGTGACGTGGACGGCCCCCTGGAAATGGCCGACTGCATCGCGCTGTACGACCGGGTCATGGGCCTGCGCCCCGGCGACGGCAGCCTCAACCCACGTCTGCTGACCGCCCTTCAGGACAACAGCGGCCTGGTCGTCGGCGCCTATCTCGGCGAGGCACTGGTGGGATTCACCTACAGCTTCCTCGCCCGCGAACGCGGCACCGACGGGCAGGGCCCACGCCTGTACCAGTACTCACAGCTGGCCGTGGTGGCGCACGAACGCCAGGGCCTCGGCATCGGACGGCTGCTCAAGCTCGGCCAGCGCGACCGCTGCCTCGCCGAGGGGACGACGCTGATCCGCTGGGCGTACGACCCGATGCAGACCCGTAACGCCCACTTCAACCTGGACGTGCTCGGCACGGTGGTGGACGCGTTCAAGCCCGCGATGTACGGCGCCTCGGGCTTCGGCGCCGCCACCGGCGAGTCCACCGACCGCTTCATCGTCTCCTGGCACCTGGACGCCCCGGCACGGCCCGCCGCGCCTGCTCCCGGTCCGCCGCCGGGCGGCTGGAACGTCGGCCAGGTGTACGACGACGGCGACGACCGGATCGTGATCCTGCCCGACGACTGGCACCGGCTGCGCGCCGAGGCCGGCCCGGAGCACGCCGCCCGGCTGCGCGGCCGCCTCACGCCCACCTTCGCCCGGCTGCTCGACGACCGCACGGCCGTCTCCTGCCTGCGGCTGCCGGGCGGGCTCGCCGCGTACCGCTTCATCCCCCGTGCCGCCGCACCCGGCACGGCCCCTCGCCCCTGACCGGGCCCCGCACGGTAGGACGACCCCACATGACCGTCACCCTTGCCGAGATCGAGCTGGCGCTGGTCCGGCTCGATCTGGTCCACTCCTTCGAGACCAGTTCGCACCGCAAGTCGTACCTGGAGCACATCGTCGTCCGCGCGACCGCCGAGGACGGCAGCGTCGGCTGGGGCGAGTGCGCCTCGCCGACCGACCCGTACTACTGCGACGAGTCCACCTGGAGCTGCTGGCAGGTGCTGGGCGAGTACCTCGCCCCGATGCTGCTCGGCCGGCCCTGGGAGCACCCCGAGGACGCGGCCCGGCTCACCGCCAAGGTGAGCGGCAACCACTTCGCCCGCGCCGGCCTCGACATGGCCTGCTGGGACCTGTACGGACAGCGGCGGGGCGAGCCGCTCGCGGACGTGCTCGGCGCCGGCGCCGACTCCGTGGCCGCCGGGGTCAGCCTCGGCATCGAGCCGACGATCGACGCGCTGCTCGCACAGGTCTCCCGCCACGTCGCCGACGGCTACCGCCGCATCAAGCTGAAGATCCGCCCCGGCTGGGACCTCGAACCCGTTCGCGCCGTCCAGGCCGCCTTCCCCGGCGTCCCCCTCCAGGTGGACGCCAACACCGCCTACCGGCCCGAACAGGAGCACGTGCTCGCCGAGTTGGACGGCCGCGGCCTGCTGATGATCGAGCAGCCGTACGCCGCCTCCGACCTGCTCTCCCACGCCCGGCTCGCCGCCCGGCTGGACACCCCGGTGTGCCTGGACGAGTCGGTCACCACCCCGGACGTCCTGCGCACCGCGCTGCACCTGGGCGCGGCCGACGTCGTCAACATCAAGGTGTCCCGGCTAGGCGGGCTCGGCCCCTCGAAGACGGTGCACGACCTGTGCCTGGACGCCGGGGTGCCGGTGTGGTGCGGCGGGATGCACGAGTTCGGCATCGGCCGGGCCGCCAACCTGGCCCTGGCCGGGCTGCCCGGCTTCACCCTGCCCTCGGACGTCTCCGGCTCCGACAAGTACTACCGGCGGGACATCGTCACGCCGCCGATCCGCGCCGTGGACGGCATGGTCGCCGTGCCCCGCTCCCGGCCCGGCATCGGCCTCGACGTGGACCTCGACCAACTGGGCCGCCACACCATGCGCACCTGGACCATCCGTCCGCGCGCCCAACTCACCACCCCTGAGGGGAAAGCAGCATGAAGGTCCTGATCTCCGCCGACATGGAGGGCGTCACCGGCGTCACCTTCCCCGACGACTGCGAACCCGGCCACGCCCGCTGGGAGTACAACCGGCAGTTCCTCACCGCCGACGTCAACGCCGCGATCGCCGGATTCGCCGCGGCCGGCGCCACCGAGATCCTCGTCAACGAGGCCCACGCCGACCAGCGCAACCTGCTCCTCGACCGGCTCGACACACGGGCCACGCTGCTGATCGGCACGCACAAGCCGCTCGGCATGATGGAGGGCATCGACCGCTCCCCCGACGCGGTCGCCTTCGTCGGCTACCACACCGGCGCCGGCCAGCCGGGCGTGCTCGCCCACACCTATCTGCCCAACACCATCACCGCGGTACGGATCAACGGCGAGCCGGCCTCAGAGGGCCGGATGAACGCGCTGCTCGCCGACGAGTACGGCGTCCCGGTGGTCCTGGTCACCGGCGACGACCTGTGCTGCGAGGACGCCCGTGACTGGGCGCCGCACGCCGCCCACGCCGTGGTCAAGACCTGCGTGGACCGCTACGCCGCGATCTGCCTGCCGCCCGAGATCAGCGCCGCCCGGATCACCGAGGCCGCCCGCGAAGGCCTCACCGCCCTGCCCGCCCCCACCGGCCCGCTCGCCCCGCCCTCCGAGGGCTACACCTACGAGGTGTGCTTCGACGCCGCCCACCTGGCGCCCGCCGCCAGCTACATCCCCGGCGTCGTCCAGACCGACCCGCTGACCGTTCGGTTCACGCTGCCGACGATGTACGAGGCGATCCGCTGCTTCCGCGCACTGACCCGGGTGGTCACCTCGGCCGTGGAGAACTGCTATGGCTGAGCCCACCGATCTCCTTTCCCTGGCCCGCACGTTTGGCGACCCGGTGCTGGAACGCTGGGAACACCTGGTCTCGTTGGAGACCCCGTCGAACGACGCGGACCGCGCGGCCGTGTTCGGCAAGGAACTTGCCGCGGGCCTCGCCGCCACGGCGGACCGCATCGAGCACCCGCCGGGACCGGGCGGCGACCACCTGGTGGCGTACTGGAACGGGCGCGCAACGGCGTCCGAGGACGACGGTTCGCGCAACGGGCACACGCTCCTGGTGGCCCACAGCGACACCGTCTTCCCGGCCGGGACGATCGCCCGACGCCCCTTCACGCTCGCCGAGGACGGCGACACGGTCACCGGCCCCGGGGTCTTCGACATGAAGGGCTCCCTGGTGGCAGTCGAACTGGCCATGGACCTGCTGTCCCGTACGGGCGGCACGCCCAGGCGTCCGGTACGCCTCCTGGTCGTCAACGACGAGGAGATCGGCAGCCCCGACGGCAGCCGCCTCGTGGCCCGGCACGCCGAGGGCGCCCACGCGGTGCTCGGTCTCGAACCACCCCTGCCCGGCGGCGCCTTGAAGATCGGCCGACGAGGGGTGGCCCGGGTACGGCTGAGCGTGCGCGGGGTCAGCGCCCACGCCGGCCTCGACGCCGCGCTCGGCGTCTCCGCGATCGACGAACTCGTCGACCAGCTGGCGGAGTTGCGATCGACGGCCGCCGCCTTCCCCGATGCCGCACTGAACGTCGGCACGATCACCGGCGGTACCCGCGCCAACGTGGTCGCCGACCACGCCGAGGCGGAGATCGGCCTGCGCTATGCCACCGCCGAGACCGAACGGGCCCTGCTGAGCGCCCTGTTGGAACCGACCCCGGTGCGGCCGCGAGCGACCCTGTCCGCCGAGACGCTGTCCCACCGCCCGGCCTGGGCGATGGACCCGGCCAACCCCCTGGCGGCCGAACTCACCACGCTCGCCGCCTCTCTGGGCCTGGACCTGCCCCTCGGCTCCTCCGGCGGCGCGGGCGACACCAACCTCACCGGCGCGCTCGGCATCCCGACGGTCGACGGCCTCGGCCCGGCGGGCGCCGGCGCCCACGGCGAGGACGAACACGCCTCGCTGTCCTCCCTGTTGGAGAGAGCGGCACTCATCGCCACGTTCCTGCGAACGCACTGACCCTCGCATCAGCCCACGCACCGACGACTCCCTCACTCCCTCACTCCCTCACTCCCTCACTCCCTCACTCCCTCACTCTCCAAGGATCCCCATGCCTGCCCTGCCCTCCGAGGGGCTCATCCGCCCCGCCGCGCCCAAGCCCGGTGACCGCGTCGCCGTCATCGCCGCCAGCGGACCGACCAACCAGGAGAATCTGGAGATCGGCCTCGAGTCGCTGCGCGGGCTCGGCCTCCACCCCGAGGTCTTCGCCTCCGCGCGGGCGAGCGGCGAATACCTCGCCGGAGACGACGCGCTGCGCGCCCGCGACCTGACCGCCGCCCTCACCGACCCGGCGTTCACGGCCGTCTTCTGCGCGAACGGCGGCTACGGCGCCCAGCGCACCCTGGAACTCGTCGACTGGGACGCCATCGGCACGCCCACCCCGCGCACCGTCATCGGATTCTCCGACGTCACGGCGCTGCTGGAGGCGGTGGCGGTGAAGCTGGGCTGGACGGGCCTGTTCGGACCGATGCCCGCCATCCGCGGCTTCCACCCCGGCCGCGCCGACTTCGACGGACTCGCCGCGCTGCTCACCGACCCGGCGTCCGTCAAGGAGCTGCGCTTCCCCGACTCCCGGCCCCTGGTCGGCGGGACCGCGGAGGGCGTCACCCTGGGCGGCACGGTCACCCTGCTCGCCTGCTCCTTGGGCACCGACACCTCGCTGTCCGCGCGCGGCGGCATCGTCCTGCTGGAGGACGTGGACGAGGAGACGTTCCGGCTCGACCGGTTCCTCACCCAGCTGCGCCGCGCGGGATACTTCGACGGCGCGGCCGGCATCGTCTGCGGCACCTTCACCGACTGCGGCACACGCGAGCGCGTCGAGGAACTCCTGCACGACCGCCTCGGCGACCTCGGCATCCCGGTCCTCGTCGGCGCGGACATCGGCCACGGCGTGCCGCTTCAGACGTTCCCCATCGGCACCCGGGCCCGGCTGGACGCCGACGCGGGCGTCCTCACGTTCCTGAATCCCGTACTCACCTGAGTCGGGCGGGAGAAGCACTTCGGCGGGAACACCGCGGGCCTGAGCGCAGACGACATCGGCCGCGTCCAGGCATCCCGTCCCCTGTCCTGCGGACGATGCCGGACCGCGCTCAGGCGGGGGCCGCGGGCGAGAAACGCTCGCGCACGGTCGGCAGGTGGGCTCACGGCTCACGGCTCACGGCTGACGGCTGACGGCTGACGTCCCCCGCCCGGCGGGTGTCCGCCGCGCAACCATCACGTCCGGGCGGCGCACGGCTGTCCTGACTGTCAGGCTTTGAGCCGACATCCCGACATCACCCTCGTCATCGACCCGGCCAACGCGGAGTTCTTCCGCGACGGCGTCTACGACTGCACCGGTGAGGGCATCCGCCGTCAATCAGACCGGCACACTCACCGAGACCCTGGCCACCTCTACGCAAAGAGGGCTGCTGCGAACGTACTTGGCGGCACGGCGATCAGCCGAAGGTCAGGACGTACGCCTGGATGCCGGGGTCGAGCCGGACGTCGAGGTGCGGGCTCTGCGGGGCACCCGGCGCGGGGCCACCGGCGAGAAACACGACGGGCAGAACGGGCAGGATGCACGGCGAGACCGCGGTGATCAGCCCTCCCAGCAGCCCGATGAGAACCAAGATGACCACGCGACGCCGCCTCTGCTGTCGGCACCCGACCTGTCCAGCTGCTCGACAGTGATCCGAAGCCAGAGCTCCAAGGGATTGGGGAATCGCCGCTGTCACTTGGCAGAAGCGGCAGGATTCGGCATCAGCGGTCGCGGATGCGAGCTCTCCGGCTACCGGCGAACATGTCCGCCCGCCGGTCAACTCACGCGAACCAGAACGCCGTTCGAAGCCGCACCGATCGCATGAGCGGATAGAGAACGCCCGTTAAGATCCCTGCTCGGGACAACGGTGCGGGGGGGGCGACGTGCTCTGGTGGACTCTGGAAGAGATACGACTACAGGTGACGGGACGCAGGGCCCGGTACTCGCAGGTGCTGTTGGAGCTGGCCTGGAATCCGGGCCCGGGGGCGGACTCCTCGCTCGCTGCTCACATGCTGGCCGTCGGTATGACGAACAGCGCGCAGTTGTGGGCGCCGATCGGGTCGGTCGTTCTCGTGGCGCCCGGAGCCGGCACGCACCCGGGGGTGGAACAGGCCGTGGACACGGTTCGGGAACGGTGGCCGGCGGCGGCGGTCACGGTGGTGGACGAGACGGTGGCCGCCCTCGTGGGGGCCGGCCTGGAGCCGGAACCGGCCGCGTGTGTCGTGGTGCACCAGGACGCGGTACGCACCTCGGTCGCTGTCGTCGCCGGACGCGAGGTGGTCGCCGAGCGGATCACGACCGGCGGCACGCGAGGTCTGGCCGACGCGATGGTCGAGCACCTGCGGGAGGTGCACCGGCTCGACGTCGGCCTGGAGCAGGCGTGGGCCGCCGTCGTCCACGGCGGTGCGTTCGCACCATCGCCGTGGATGCCAGGACCCGGGCCGGTGTACGGAACGGTGATCACCGAGGGCGGGCCCCCTCTTCGGCCGTCGGGCGAGGTCACGCTGTCGGCAGCCGAGATCCGCGCCGTGGTGACCCCCGCATACCAGCCCGTGGCGGGTCGCGTGGCACAGGTGTTGCGTGACGCGCCGCCGGAGACCGCCCGGCAGGCGAGCGCCGGCGGGTTGGTGGTGACCGGCCCGCACCCGCCCGGTGCGGAGAACCTCCTGACCGATCTGACCGGGTTGCCCGCTCACCGGGCCACCGAACCGAAGGCCGGGCTCGACCACCCCCGGGTCCTCCGCGACGGGGTGGCCCGTCTGCTCGCCGAGAACCCACCGGCCCCCGCCCTCGCCCTGGACGGCGTCACGGACCACGACGCCGACGCGGCAAGGCAGTTGCGCCTCCTGGAGCTTCTCGCCCTGCTGCCGAAGCGTGATCCGAACGCCGACGAGCGGTAGACCGCGCGGGGGAGTCATCCGGCCGGCGTCTGAGAGGCTTCCGCGGCCCGGCCACCGCAACGACGGCGATCGTCACGGCGGAGCGGACTTGAGGGGGGATCTGTGAGGACGACCGGGCGGACATGGGCCGTGCGGCTGTTGTGGACGGTACTCGCGGTACCGGTGAGCGCGGCGCTGACGGCGATGGCGTTCGGGCTCGTCTACGGCGCGTCACTGACGCCCGTCGGATGGCGGAACACGATGGTGCTGGGCTTCGGCGGGCTCGTGCTGGCCGGGGGTCTGTGCGGGCTGGGGTTCGCGCTGTACTCCTTGCGGGAGGAGAGCGTGGTACGGGAGACCGCGGTCGCCGCCTGCGTCGCGGTGTCCATGTTCGTGTTCTGGCTCGTCCTCAAGGATCAGGCGTTGCACGAGCGGGGCCGACCCGTCCGGGCGGTGGTGACGGCCCTGGAGGGCAGCGCCGGCGTGTACGACGGCGGAACGGAGGCGGTCCTGGCGGACGCCTCCGACCACCGGCCGCTCGGCGCCATCGGCGCGGGGAAACTCGCTGTCGGTGACCATCTCATCGTCACCGTCGATCCCCGGGGCAGGTACGGCGTCAGCGCCGGCCCGCCGCCCGCCACTCCCGAATGGCTCTGGAACGCGTCCGCCGTGATCGCCGCGCTTCAGGCCCTGCTCACCGCCTCGATCGGCTTCAGTGCGGCCAGGGCGCGAGAGCGCTGACCTCGGCGGGGGCCCGGTTGCCGGCGTGCCGGCGGCGCCTTGCCCGGGGCGGGGCGGGGCGGTTCAGCACTGCGATGGTCTCCGTCGACATGGTTCGGTAGGCCCTGCTCAGTGCAATTGCTCGGCCAGGCCGACGATGATGCCCTCGGGGCCGCGCAGGTAGCAGAGCAGAAAGCTGTCCTCGAACCGGGCGATCTCGCCGACGAGTTCGGCGCCGTGGGGGCGCACTCGGGCGACGGTGTCCTCGATGTCGTCGACGGCGAACATGACCCGGTGCGTGCCCAGAACGTTGTGCGGCCGGTCGCGCGGTACGTCGCTGATCACCGCGGGGCTGAGGTACTTCGCCAGTTCCAGTCGGCTGTGACCGTCGGGGGTCCGCAGCATCGAGATGTCACAGCGGACGCCGTCGAGTCCGGTGCACTGATCGGCGAAGACACCCTCGACCGCCGTCGTACCCTCCAGCTCCATACCGAGTTCCACGAAGAACGCGACGGCGGCGTCCATGTCCTCGACGACAATGCCCACGTTGTCCATCCGCTGAATCGCCACGCCGACTTCTCCTTCTGACCGCCGATGTCCCGGGGACGGAGCGGATGCCACGTTCTCGACATCCGCAGCCCGCCGAACTCCGAGAAGTCTGTATCACGCGTCATCACCGCGGCTGTAGACGCGCGTACGTGAAACGATCAACCGCGGCGTGCCATCCCCGTCTTTCGATGCTTCCTCGACGATTTCCACGTACGGGCTCTTCGGCTTGTGACGGAATCTCCCGTGCAGCCCCCGGGGTCACCGATGGCCACCCGACAGGCGTGTTTCATCCCGAAGCCCCGGCTTCGGCCACCCGGAACCATCCGGGCCGCAGTTCGGCCAGCAGCGGTCTCAGCGACTCGACCGCGGGCCGTAGGTCCGCCTCCGTCGCGTCAACCGGTTCAGGCAAACTCCGCCCATAGCGACGCAGCCGCCAGAGGTCGAAGGTCCACGTAGCCGATCACAAGGTCCTGCGCTGTTGTCACGTGTCCCTCCCGCAGCCGAATTCGGTCCGCCACGCTGCGATCGTGGATGGCAGGCGCCGATGTCAGAGCCCCTGCCCCGTAGCCCCAGCGGGCCCTGCCGGCGACGCACGAACGCGTCGAGATCGAGCCCTACCGTCGCCGATCCCCTAACGTTGCGAACTCGTGGCGCCGACGCCTGGCCTTGGCGTCACCGGTAGTCCTCCGGGTGACCCTGCATCCACGTATTGATCTTGTCCCGCGTTCCGGTGAGCAGCTTCTGGTGTTTCTTGAGGTTCTCGAAGGAGCTGTCGTCACCCAGTTCGGCCCGCTGTTCCGCGATCCAGGCGAGAGGTTCCTTGAAATGCCCGGGGCCCTGGGGATCCGCCTTCATCGCCCCGTCGAGCCCACTGAGCTCATCGCGCACCCGCCCGAGGAAGTACTCGCAGTTCCCCGGGGTGGTGCACCCGTCGTTGTAGGTGGCTTGGAGCCCAGCGAACGCATCGCGGACCTTCTCGACTCCCGGTGTCGGTTGTGCCGTGCTCGGGGCCTGCGACTCCTCGGTCACGGGGGCGGACGCCGTACTGCGGACGTCGTGGGCGGGTGACTTCCCGTCGCTCGCGGTCGTGCCTGGGCTGCCGGAACAGGAGAGCGACAGTGACGCCAAGGCCACGACGAGCGTGGAGGCGCCGAGAGCGTGCCGTACGCGGATATTGATCACGCCGCCTACGACTCCTCAGGAGGCTCACTGGTTGCACCGCGAATCGGAACTGCGCTGCGCTCTCATGGACATGGTCACCACCGGCACTCCGTACGACACTGAGCTCACCCGGTGCGGTGTACGACACTGAGCCAGGAGTCCGCCCCGCATCAGGACCCGGTCGTCACTGGCCCTCGACGGCGATGGTGAGTGCGTGCGTGCGACGCCGCGGCCGCCCCGTAGGCACCCGGCCCCACCCTGCGTCGGCGGGCACGAACCGCCAGGACAGCACCCCCGAGAGACGAGCCACTCATCGTGCGGTGGCCGTCGGGGAGGGCGCGGGCCTGTTGGTGGTGACGGGCGGGTTGAGTAGGTACGCGATATTGCGGGCCGCGTCGGTGATCTGCTGGTCGGTGGCGTCGAGGTCCTGGCCGGCGTGGAAGGCGAAGTGGATGCTGAGCAGGGCCATGCGGATGCGGAGTGCTTCCTCGACGGAGGCGTCGGGGCCTGTGAGGGCGGCGTAGAGGGCGTTGAGGCGCTCCAGGACGCTCTCCCGGTCGGGGCGCAGCTCCTTGAGGAGGTGGTGATTGGCGAGCGCGAAGCGCATGACCGGCAGTTTCTGCTCGGAGGCCATGCCGATCATGCGGTCGATGACCTGCGCGCGCACCTCCGGGCCGGAGGGCTGAGCGTGGACCCAGGAGACGAGCTCGTCGAGGGCGGCCACATGCTCGGTGAACAGCGAGCGGACGATGTCTTCCTTGCTGGGGAAGTGGTAGTACAGCGCGGCCTTGGTCACACCCAGTCGCTCGGCGATCTCCCGCAGCGAGGTCGACTCGTAGCCCTGCTCGGTGAAAAGCTCCAGGGCTACCGCACGGATCTCGGCCTTGGTGTCGCTGCCACGCCGCTGCGCCGCGCCCATGTGGTGTGCCTTTCTGCGGTGATGCCGCGGCCGGCTGCTGCCGTCACGGAGCCTGGCTTGCCAGCTTACCGCCCGGCAAGTAAGTTACTTGACGACAGGTAAGTGACAGAGAGTCATCATAGGGCCTCTGCCGCTCCACAGGCATGTCCGCTCATATGTCCTCTCCCCTGCGCGCCTCCTCTTCGGGCCCAGCAGCACGGACGCGGATCTGCCGTGCCCCCTGCATCACAGAGCGTCCCTGAGAAAGGCAACACCCATGGCGTCGGCCGAAGCTATCCCCACCGAGGAGAAGCCGCCCGGATTCACCCATCGCGAGATCATGGCGACCATGAGCGGTCTGGTCATCGCCATGCTGCTGGCCATGCTCGACAACATGATCGTGGCCCCCGCCCTGCCGACGATCGTGGGTGACCTGGGCGGCCTCAACCACCTCGCGTGGGTGACCACCGGCTACATCCTGGCCTCGACCGTGGCCACGCCGATCTGGGGCAAGCTAGGCGACCTGTACGGCCGCCGGATGACCTTCATCGTCTCGATCTCTATCTTCCTGATCGGCTCGGCGCTGTGCGGCATGTCGCAGAACATGGGCGAGCTGATCGGCTTCCGCGCCCTCCAGGGCCTGGGCGCCGGCGGTCTGATGGTGGGCGTCATGTCGGTGATGGCCGAGATCGTGCCGGCGCGTGAACGCGGCAAGTACCAGGGTGTGCTGATGGCCGTCATGCCCGCCGCCATGATCGGCGGCCCGCTGGCCGGCGGCTACATAACCGACCACCTCACCTGGCGCTGGGCGTTCTACGTCAACCTGCCGCTGGGCGTCGCCGCGCTCGCGGTGTGCTGGTTCACCCTGGCCAAGCTCTCCCGTGGCACCGGCAAGGTCCGCATCGACTGGATCGGTACGGCGCTGCTCAGCACCTGGATCACCGCGCTGGTCCTGATCACCAGTTGGGGCGGCAACGAGTACGACTGGGACTCGGCGATGATCATCGGCCTGGCCGTGCTGACCGTCGCGGCCTTCGTGGCGTTCGTGTTCGTCGAGCGCCGCGTCGCCGAGCCGATCATGCCGCTGTCGGTCTTCAACAACCGCAACTTCTCCCTCGCCGGAGCCCTGAGCTTCATCGTCGGCTTCGCCCTCTTCGGCGGCATCACCTTCCTGCCCCAGTTCCAGCAGTTCGTGCAGGGCTCCTCGGCCACCAACAGCGGCCTGCTGCTGCTCCCGATGATGCTCGCGTCCATGGCCCTGTCCATGGGCGGCGGCGCCATCATCAGCCGCACCGGCCACTACCGCGCCCTGCCCATCGCCGGCACCATCCTCATGGCCGCGGGCCTGGGCCTGTTCGCCACCATGGGCACCGGCACCTCACGGGCCACCACCTCGCTGTACATGGTCGTCCTCGGCGCAGGCATGGGCTGCCTCATGCAGACCACCATGCTCATCGCCCAGAACAACGCCCCGCTGCGCAACATGGGTGCCGCCACCGGCGCCGCCACCTTCCTGCGCAACATGGGCGGCTCCCTCGGCGTCTCGCTCCTCGGCTCGATCTACACCTCGGCCCTGACCGACTCGCTCACCTCCCACAGCGGCGGCGCGGCCGCCGGCAGTGGTTCCGTCCACGTGGCCCAGATGACCCCGCAGGCCCTGCGCGGCCTCCCGGAGGCCGCCCAGCACCTGTTCCAGCAGGCCGTCACCGACGGTGTCGACAAGGTCTTCGCGTGGGGCGCCGTCGTCTCCGCCGTCGGCCTGATCGTCGCCCTGTTCATCCGCCACACCCCGCTGCGCGGCTTCGGCGAGGCGAAGGCCGCCGAGAGCAAGGAAGCCCCGGTTCTCCAGACCGCCGAGTAGTCCAGGCGATCCGCGTACGCCGCCCGACGAGGGCGGCGGCACACACCCCGAGAGCGCGCACCTGGCCTGGGCCGGTCCACACGGACCGGCCCGGGCCGCTTTCGTCGTCGGCGAAGGCCGGCCCTTCCAGCTCTCCGCCTCCGACCGCTCCTTGCCGCACTCCCCCGGCCATCTAGGGGACCTCGACCGATCAGCCACGCCGGGTGGGAGCACTCCCGACGGCGGCGTGGGCATCGATGTGCGCGTCCAGCGCGGCGAAGGTGGCTTCGGGTCGCTCGATGTGCGGCAGATGGCCGGCCTCGGCGATCGGCTCGAACGTCCCCCGCGCGAAAGCCCCCGCGTAGGCCCGTCCGTAAGCGGGTGTGGCGATGCGGTCGCTCTCGCCCCACAGCACGAGAACCGGGATCCGCACCCGGCCGAGCCGGTTCAGAAGCTTCGGGTCGTGCATGTACGGGTCACCGGCCAGCGCGCGAAGGACGGCCATGTTGGCTCGCTGGAGCGCGATCCGGTCCTCGGTGAGCGTGGCCGGGTCCACGGCGAAACGGGCCGGATCGTGGAACGAGTACGCGGCGATCTCGTCCGGCCGGAGTCCGAAGATCTCGCGGACCGGCTCTCCCGGAACGTCCACGCCCGCGGCGTTGACCAGCACCAGCGAGCTGATCACCGCGCCGTCGTCGCGGAAGGCCATCTCGGCCGCGGTCCAGCCGCCGAGCGAGGAGCCGACGACGAGGACGTCACGGTGACCCTCGTCCCTGAGCCAGTGCAGATAGGCGATCGC
The DNA here is from genome assembly GCF_055559015.1 of Streptomyces sp. NPDC024698. Lineage (NCBI taxonomy): Bacteria > Bacillati > Actinomycetota > Actinomycetes > Kitasatosporales > Streptomycetaceae > Streptomyces > Streptomyces sp. NPDC024698. The sequence continues at coordinate 118,328 of NZ_JBVHLK010000009.1, forward strand.
CAGATCGTCGACACCGGTGAACCAGCCGGGGCGTTCGGTGCCGTTCCAGCCCGGATGCGTGGGAACGACGGCACGCATGCCGTGCCGGTCGGCCAGGTGCGCGGCGATGCCCTGGACGGTGGCGGGCCCGCCACCGCCGTGCAGGACGAGAGCGACACGGCCGTCGGCGGGGCCGGTCTCGGTGAGGTGGAGGGGAACGTCGGGGCGCGGGTGGACGGTACGGGTACGCATCTTGGTCTCGGTCATGAGCGACACGCTATCTACGCATACGTATATACGCAACCTTAGATCCTGGATTAGGATGTGACCATGACTGCGCACCCTGAGGAACGCGGGGCCCGAGCCACGGCCGGCAGGGCTGGAAGCGGGACAGGCAACAACCGGCCCGCCACGGGCACCCCGCCCGGCTCCGCCACTTCGGCCGCCGAAGCCCCAGGCTCGCCCCCCGCTCCCGTCGCATGCGCCGATCTCGAAGAGCTGGGGCGCGCGGTGAAGGAGGCGCAGTACCGGCACCACCGCGCGCTCGACACCCGCCTCGCGGCCGTGGGCACGACGCTGGCCCAGTGGGACGCGCTGCGAGCGATCGCCCGTACGCCCGGAGCGTCCGCGCACGAACTGGCGGTCGCCACGTTCCAGGGCGATCAGTCCTTCGGCACCCTGGCCTCCCGGCTCGCGGCCCAGCACCTCATCGAGCGCCGGCCCGGCCGCGGCCGACGCATCGAACACCACCTGACGGAGACGGGCGTACACGTCCTGGCGGCGGGGCGCGCCGTCACCCGCGATGTACTGGCCGCATCGTTCGGCCCCCTGGACGCATACGAACGGGCCACGCTGCTCGGCCTGTTGCGCCGCATCGGCGCTCCGGGCGAAGGGCTCGACGATCAGCGGCCGTGACGTCTCTCCGTTCCGAAACCGGTGCCGTCACGGCACCCGCACACGCGTGCAGTGCATCCGTTCCGCCTGCCCAGCGAGAAGAAAGGGACCTCCGGCACTGCTGAAGGCCTCCGCTCCGGCACCGCGAAAGGGACGTTCCATGATCCAAGTCGAACGCACACTCACCCTGCATCACCCCCTGCCGGAGGTGGTGGCCTACCTGGCCGACTTCTCTCACACGGAGGAATGGGACCCCGGCACGGTGAGCTGCCGTCCGGCCAGTGCCGGTGCCCCTCTCGCCCAGGGCGCCGAGTGGCTCAACGTCTCGACGTTCCGCGGACGGCGCACCGAACTCCGTTACCGGCTGGTCCGGTTCGAGGACCAGCGACTGACCTTCGTCGGACGCAATCGCACCGCCACGTCCACGGACGACCTGACCTTCCGTGAGGAGAACGGCGGCGCCACCGTCCTCACCTACCAGGCCCGCATCGAGTTCCACGGCCTGGCCCGGCTCGCCTCTCCTTTCCTGCGCGGGGAGTTCGAGCGCCTGGGCGACGAGGTGACCATCCGCATGCCACAAGCCGTGGACAGCCACTTCGGCTCCGACGGTGACCCGACGGACTGATCGCCTCAACGGGGCACCATCGCGGTGGGCGGGACGGCATACTCGCCCGCCCAGGCACCGTCGACTTTGAACCGACCAGCCGTCCGTGTGGACCACGGCCGGACGGTCGGCAGGGCCGCTTCCTGACACGTTGGGAAATGAGAGTGCGGGCTGCTGTCGATCCGCCCACGTCTCGTTCGACGTCATGGTGTGGGGCGTCTCGCTCCACACCACGACGCGACAGGATCTGACGAGGAAACGCGTGCATCAACTGCTGAGAGTCATGAACTTCAACATCTCGAGCGACGGAATCGGTGCCGGTGAGCACCAGAGTCTTGAGAGACCGTTCGGTCACGACCGTCCCGAGCGGCTGTTCGCATGGGCCGGAGCCACGGCGAGCTGGCCCATGCGCACGGACCCCGGCGGGAGCCGGGGCCTCGACGACTACTTCACGCGGGACTTCGCACGCGACATCGGTGCGGAGATCATGGGCCGCAACAAGTTCGGACCCCAGCGCGGCCCCTGGCCGGACCACGAGTGGCGCGGCTGGTGGGGTGACGAACCCCCGTTCCGCACCCCGGTGTTCGTCATGACCCACCACACGCGTCCGTCGTTCACGCTGTCCGACACCACGTTCCACTTCGTCGACGGCGACGCGGCCACGGTCCTCGAACGGGCGCGGGAAGCGGCTCAGGGCAAGGATGTCCGGCTCGGCGGCGGCGTCACCACCGTCCGGCAGTTCCTCGACGCCGACCTCGTCGACACCCTGCACGTGGCGGTCGCGCCGGTGAAGCTCGGGTCCGGACTACGGCTCTGGGAGTCGCCCGACGAGCTGCTCGACCGGTTTCACCTGGAGGTCGTGCCCAGCCCCAGCGGCGTGACGCACCACCTCTTCTGGCGAAGGTGACGCAGGGGTCCACGCGGGGCTGACCTGATGGACTGGTCGGGCACTCGACAAGGACCGGCCCGTTCAGCCGATTCGCACGCGGCTCGCGAGCGCGACACGCGATGAGGGCCCCACCGGCGTGTGCCAGTGGGGCCCTCATCATGTGCTGAAAACGGGCGGCCGTCCTCAGAGTCCGAGCGGGGCGGGGCCGCCGAGCAGGGACGAGGCGTTCTGGAGCGGGCTGAGCGCGCGCGGGGGCGCGACCGTCTCCGGGGTGCGGCAGGTGAAGCCGAGCCGGGCCATGGCGCGGGTCACTTCCCCGCTCGTGAAGTCGCGGCGGTCCTGGCGGGTGATGACCTCGCCGACCTGCTTGACGGGATAGTGGCAGCGGCCGATGATCACGGATTCGCCCGTGATCGGCTCGGGCTTGATCCCCTTCATCGACTCCAGCACTCCGCTCTTCGAGAGGTCGAACGGGAAGCGGGCGATTACACAGCGCATGAAACCTCACAAGTGGCGGGAGAGTGCCGGCGGGGCCGGGAACGGTCGGCCGGGACGCGACGGCCGGGACAGGACGGCTGGACGCTCAGCAGGAGAGGGCGAGAGCGGCCGGGGCGCGGCGCAGGCGCAGGACGTCGCGCAGACGGATCCGGTCCGTGTACAAGGAGCCGTCGCGGACCATGGTGAGCTGGGCCTCGGTGACCGAGTCGGTGTGCTCATCGTCCGCGTCGCACACGAGGAGACGACGGACACGGGCGCCCGCCATCACGGCCAGGGCCACCTCGACGGTCATGTCACTCCGTACCCGCGGCCCGGACGCGTCACCGGGGTCGGCGACGACGGTCGGGAGGGGGCCCACGGAACACGGCTGCGTCTGAACGAGCGTCAAAAGGTGCCTCCTGCGGGGTGGGTGTGATGTGGAGCGCGGCGACCGGTCGTCGTGACGCGGTCGCCGGTGAGCGGGGGCCGGGGATCCGAGCGGCCGGGCCGCGGCCCGGTCCCCGCTCGACCCCGGCCGCCGCCGGAGTCACGTACTACTGCTGGGCGGACCCGCGCGTGGAGGTACCGGTGGACCGGCCCTGGCCGGAACGGCCGCGCCGGCCGCGGGAGGAGGCGGACGGGCCACGGCGCGGGCGTTCCGTGACCGGGGCGCGGATGACGACCGGCACGCCCGAGGGAGCCTGGGCTCCCGTGATGCGGCTCAGTTCTTCCTCACCCGAACGCACCTGGCTGGTCTGCGGGGTGATGCCGGCGGCCGCCATCAGCCGAGTCATGTCGCGGCGCTGGTTGGGCATCACCAGGGTGACGACGCTGCCGGACTCACCGGCGCGGGCCGTACGGCCGCCGCGGTGCAGATAGTCCTTGGGGTCGGTCGGCGGATCGACGTTGACCACGAGGTCGAGCTGGTCGACATGGATGCCGCGCGCCGCGACGTTGGTCGCCACCAGGACCGTCACATGCCCGGTCTTGAACTGTGCCAGGGTCCGGGTGCGTTGCGGCTGGGACTTGCCGCCGTGCAGGGACGCGGCGCGGACCCCGCTGTTCAGCAGGTGCTCGGTCAGCCGGTCCACCGCGTGCTTGGTGTCCAGGAACATGATCACCCGGCCGTCGCGGGCCGCGATCTCGGTGGTCGTGCGGTGCTTGTCCGCGGCGTGCACGTGGAGCACGTGGTGCTCCATCGTCGTGACCGCGCCGGCGGACGGGTCCACGGAGTGGACCACCGGGTCGCTCAGGTAGCGGCGGACCAGCAGATCGACGTTGCGGTCCAGGGTGGCGGAGAAGAGCATGCGCTGCCCGTCCGGACGCACCTGGTCGAGCAGCGCCGTCACCTGCGGCATGAAGCCCATGTCGGCCATCTGGTCGGCCTCGTCGAGGACGGTGATGGCGACCTGGTCCAGCCGGCAGTCGCCCCGCTCGATGAGGTCCTTGAGCCTGCCCGGGGTGGCGACGACGACTTCCGCCCCGCCGCGCAGTGCACCGGCCTGCCGGCCGATCGACATGCCGCCGACGACGGTGGTCATCCGCAGGCGCAGGGAACGGGCGTACGGGGTGAGCGCGTCGGTGACCTGCTGCGCCAGTTCCCGGGTCGGTACGAGGACCAGGGCCAGCGGCAGTCGGGGCTCCGCGCGCTGTCCGGCGGTGCGGGCCAGCAGCGCGAGGCCGAAGGCCAGGGTCTTGCCCGAGCCGGTGCGGCCGCGGCCGAGTACGTCACGGCCCGCCAGCGTGTTCGGCAGGGTCGCCGCCTGGATCGGGAAGGGGACGGACACGCCTTCGTGGCCGAGCGCCGCCAGCAACGGTGCCGGCAGGGCGAGGTCGGCGAACGCCTCCACGGCCGGCAGAGCAGGCGTGGTCGTCACCGGCAGCGCGAACTCGCCCTGCGGTGATGCCTGTTGACGTCCGTAGCCCTTCGACCGGGAGGGAGCGCCGGACCGGCCGGTGGAGGCGGCCCCGAAGCGGCTGCCGCCCCTGCGGGTGCCGGCGCCCTCCGTGCGGGTGCGGGTGAAGCGATCGTTCGTGCGCGTGCGGTTCATGCGGAACCTTCCTTGAACGGGCGCGTATCAAGGAATTCCCGCAGCGAATGAGCAGCGCAGAGAATTGCGAGAACGAGCCGAATGAAATTCTTCGCCGGATCTGGTCGGTGAAGAATTCTCGCGGGGCGTGACGCCTGAGAGGCGACGTCGTCCCGGAACCAGGGGGTATGGCAGGCGAAGAGAAAATGGGGGTCGTACGAGGACCCGCACCGGGCGTCGAGCCGGGAAGCGGACGTGGCGCGGGGCGACGCGGATCGGGCGGCGTGCCCCAGGTGCGGATCACGAGAAGATCGGGCGTGGACCGGGCGGTGGACCGGGTGTCGATCCGGATCGGCGTCGGCGGCGGGGGTCGGAACACGCGACGGACGGTCGCCCGGAACGCGGAAGTACCGTCGCGCGTCGGAGGCGCCGGGCGTCGCCCTGGACCGCCGGGGCGTCCGCGCCGGGCGCCGAAAATGCGGCGAGCTGGGGCCCGCACCCCAAGGTGCGGGCCCCAGCTGCGTGGTGCTTGCCGGCGTCAGGCGGAAACGATGTTCTCCGCCGTCGGGCCCTTCTGGCCCTGCGCGATGTCGAAGGAGACCTTCTGGCCCTCCTGGAGCTCACGGAAGCCGGAGCTGGCGATGTTCGAGTAGTGGGCGAAGACGTCGGCGCCGCCGCCGTCCTGCTCGATGAAGCCGAAGCCCTTTTCCGCGTTGAACCACTTCACGGTGCCAGTAGCCATGTCAATTCTCCTTCGGGACGGTGCTCGGGTTCCGCACTGTGCGGATCCCGCGTCGCCGCGATGATTGCCCCGCCGGAAAATGAATGACCGGAAATACAAAAGAACTCCACCCATATGGACAGGGTGGATGCTCGCAAGTTTTTTGGGAACCACAACTGCAACTGCTATCGACAGTAGCACGGCACGATCGACGGTGCGCAGCCGAAAATCTCACCATGCCCACCGATCAAGAAATTCTCACCGCGCCCGGCGCCCATTTCTTACGTCGCTGCGACAGATATAGGCCCACCCGGATCGGGGGTACGGCGGTCGTGCCGGGAGTGCGGCGGCTCGCCTGGCGAACGGCACCAGGGCTCAGCCCCGGAGCGTGGCAGCGACGATTACGGGCAGTCGTGTCAGGCTCGGCGCCGCGGTGAAACGAGCGAGGTGTTTCACCGTTCTCAGGGTGTTCAGGTTCTCGCGGTGCGCCGCCACCCGCCTCTCGGTCATCAGCGCGCCCCAGCGCACCCGGTCGTGCAGGGCGGGGAGGTTCTCGATCCGGGCTTTCGTGGACTCGGTCAGGTTGTCGCCGGCCGAGGCCTGACGCCGGCCGGCTGTGGGCCGCGCTCGCCGGATCGCGCCGGGCAGCGGCGCCGAGGGTTCCCGGCCGACGCTGCCTCGAAAGGTGCAACCAGGCCTGATTGAGAGCGGTTTGTGGCTGGCGAGTCCTTGCCATGGCGAGAACTTGCCGTCGTTCGGCCTTCTCGCCGACGCGAGCCTGCCGATAGACCCGGGGCATGTTCTCTCTCCCCCAGGCTCCCGCCTCCCGGTACAGACGGTGGCACCCGATCTCGGCTGCTGTCGTGGCGTCGTTGCTGGCGTCGGGACTCGCGGTTCTGCAAGAGCCCGCACAAGCCGCTCCGACCAAGCCCACCCGTCCCGCCGGCTCCACGGCGACCCACAAAGTCACCCTGGTCACCGGCGACGTCGTCACGGTCACCACGATGACCGACGGCAAGCAGACCGCCGATGTCGACCGACCCGACAACGCCGTCGGCGGCGTGAAGATGCAGACGGTCAACGGCGATCTGTTCGTCGTCCCCGACGAGGCGGCGCCCCTGCTGGGCACCGGCAAGCTGGACCGGCGACTGTTCGACGTCACCGACCTGATCGACATGGGATACGACGACGCGAAGACGTCCGCGGTGCCACTGATCGCGACGTACGCCACGTCGAAGTCCCGTACGGCAGTTGAGCCGACAGCACCCCGGGGCAGCAAGCTCACCCGCACGCTCAAGGCCATGCACGGTGCCGTGCTCAGCACCAGGAAGACGCAGGCCCGCACCTTCTGGAACACCGTCGCGCCGCGGGACGGCAAGGCGATGGGCGCGGGGCTGGCGAAGCTGTGGCTCGACGGCCGGGTGAAGGCCGACCTGAAGGAGAGCGTGCCGTTGATCGGCGCGCCCGAGGCCTGGGCGGCCGGCTACACCGGAAAGGGCGTCAAGGTCGCGGTCCTCGACACCGGCATCGACGTCAACCACCCCGACTTCGCCGGCCTCATCGACGGTACGGCCAGCTTCGTACCGGGTGAGGGCATCACCGACCTCAACGGGCACGGCACGCATGTGGCCAGCACGATCGCCGGTTCCGGCGCCGCCTCCGGAGGTGACTACAAGGGCGTCGCTCCCGGCGCCGACCTGTACATCGGCAAGGTGCTCGGCGGCGCGGAGGGCTACGGCCAGGACTCCTGGGTCATGGCCGGGATGCAGTGGGCGGCCGAGTCCGGTGCGGACGTCGTCAACATGAGCCTCGGCGACTCCTACCCGACCGACGGCAGCGACCCGATGTCGCAGGCGGTCGACGCACTGTCGGCGCAGTACGGCACGCTGTTCGTCATCGCCGCCGGCAACGCGGGCCCGGAGAGCATCTCCGCTCCGGGTGCGGCCGCCTCGGCGCTGACGGTGGCCGCCACCGACAAACAGGATCAGCTCGCGTCCTTCTCCAGCACCGGCCCCCTGGCATCCTCCGGCGCGATGAAGCCGGACATCGCGGCACCCGGTGTGGACATCACCGCTGCCCGCTCCCAGGAGATGACCGACGGCGGGACGGGGCTGTACCGCACGCTCAGCGGTACCTCCATGGCCACTCCGCACGTGGTCGGTGCGGCGGCGATCCTGGCCCAGCAGCACCCGGACTGGACCGGCGCGCAGCTCAAGGAACACCTGATGAGCACGGCGAAGGGCCTGGATGCGGGCTATTCGCCGTACGAGGTCGGCACCGGCCGCGTCGACGTGGCCGCCGCGGTGCGCACCACGGTGCGCGGCACCGGATCGCTGTTCTTCGGGAACCACACCTGGCCGTACGATCCGAGCGCCGCGGCGGTCACCAAGGACCTCACCTTCACCAACTCCGGTTCCTCCGACGCGACCCTTGACCTCCGTCTGACCGATGAGGGCGGCCCCTTCACCCTCGGCGCGACCACCGTGACCGTCCCGGCCCGTGGCACCGCGACCGTTCCGGTGACCGGTGACCCGCGATCCGTCCCGGCCGGACGGCACGTCGGCTACGTACTGGCGACCGACGCGGCCACCGGGAAGCCGGTGACCCGTACGTCCGTAGCGCTGCTCAAGGAAGAGGAGCGCTACGACCTGAACATCAAGCTGGTCGGCCGGGACGGCAAGCCCGCCTCCGGCTGGGTCGGCGTCAACCAGGCCGGCGACACCCTGCCGTGGTCGGTCTACGTCGACGGCACCACGACGATGCGCATGGCACCCGGTCTGTACACCGTCGCGGGATACCTCGACGTGGCCGGCGAAAAGGCGGACCGCTCGGGTCTGGCCGTGCTCGTCGACCCGGAGACGGTGCTCAAGGACGGCCCCGTGGATGTGGTGCTGGACGCGAGCAGGGCCCATCTGCTCCAGACCCAGGCGCCGCAGCGCACCGAGGACCGCCAGCGGAAGGTCGACTTCAACGTCCACTACGAGGGTCAGGACCCGTACACGGACTACCGCAGCGCCTACGTGCTGCCGGCGACGTACGACGACGTCTACGTCGCGCCGACGAAGCCGATGAAGCACGGCGACTTCCTTCTGACCACGCGCTGGCGCAAGGGCGAGCCGCAACTCGCTCTGAGTACGGCCGGCGGCCGTCTCGGCTTCGACGCGTTGATGCAGCCCGGCAGCACACTGGGCACCGCCACCGACAGCCGGAACGTCGTCTACGCGGGCAACGGCGCCCCGAGCGCGTACGAAAAGGTCAAAGCCAGCGGCAAGGTCGTTGTCGTCGTACGCAGCGACGAGGTCTCACCGCAGGAGCGCGCGGAGGCAGCGGTCGCGGCGGGGGCGAAGGCGCTGATCGTGGTCAACGACGACGCAGGCGCGTTGATGGAGTACGTCGGCGAGTCGGCCATCCCCGTCGCCACCGTGCACCGAGACGCCGGGAAGACCCTCATCGCGATGGCCAGGTCCGGCATCGCGAAGCTCACCGTGAAGCAGACCCGGTACACGCCGTTCGTCTACGACCTGACCCGCGACTATCCCCGTCAGGTGCCCAACCGGCCCCTGGTCTACAAGCCGTCCCCTCGTGATCTCGCCCGGATCGACGCGCACTACTACTCGGCGACAGGCGGCACGTCCGGGGAGGGCTACCGGTCCGACTTCACGCTCAGTCCGTCGTTCAACCTGCCCGAGAGCGAGTGGCATCCGGGCACGCGCACCGAGTGGGTGACACCCGGGCAGGTCTGGAGGGAGTTCCACACGCAGGGCGTCGACGGAGCCCTGCCGTGGTCGATGGTGTCGGGCGACAACACCTATTCCAAGGGAAGCACGACGCGCTTGAACTGGTTCGCTCCGGCGACCCGGCCCGGGCAGAGCGAGTCGTTCGGTGTGTACAACTCCCGATGGCAGAACTACATGACCTGGAACGTGCAGGCGTGGGCATCCGCCAGCGACAACATGCGGCTGGGCGGCTATCTGCCCTGGGGTGAGACGCCGTCCCACCTCCAGGTCTTCCAGGGCGACACACGGATCTACGACAACCCCGTCAGCGGGGACATGCAGTGGCAGGAGGTACCGGCGGGCAACCTGCCCTACCGTGCCGTCCTCGACGCGGAGCGGCCCGGCGACGTCTTCCGGCTGTCGACCCGCACGCACACGGAGTGGACGTTCATGTCCGACACCGTGGACTCGGACTTCTTCGAACCGTTCTCGGTGCTCAACCTGAACTACAAACTGGACTCGGACCTGCATGGCGACGTCAAAGCCCACAGGGCTCAGGCGATAGCACTCAAGCCGGTGTCGATGGACGGCGGCACCATACCCGGCAAGGTCACCACGGTGAAGCTCGACGTCTCGTACGACGACGGTGCCACCTGGCAGAAGGTGACCCTCGCCAAGGGCGGAGGCGGCTACTGGACGGGTTCGTTCGAGCCGGCCAAGAAGCCCGGCGGTTTCCTCTCGGTCCGCGCGAGCGCCGCCACGAGCGGCGGCTTCGGTGTCAAGAACGAGATCATCCGGGCTTACGGACTGCGATGAACCACGCTCTCGGGCCCCGGGGAGGCGACTCCCCGGGGCCCGCCGTACCGCACCCGCTGCCACCAGGGACTGTTCGGAGTTCGCCGCCATGGCCCATACTCTCCCCGCTGCGACGAGCGGAGGAGAGTCGGTCGCCGATGCTGGATGTTCTGGGCCTCGAACCGGACGATGAGCGGGTCTACCGGGCACTCCTCGGACGCCCGAACTCCACCGCGATGGATCTGGCCGATCTGCTTTCCCTGACGCGGGCTCAGGCCGACGATGCCCTGTCCCATCTGGTCGCCCGGGGACTGGTGACGGGATCGGCGGGCCATCGGTTCACCGCCGCACCGCCCGCCATGGCGCTCGGCGCCCTCATCAGCCAGCACCGGGACGGGCTGCGCGCAGCCGAGCATGCGCTGGTGACTCTGGCCGAGGAGCACCGGGCGGCCATGACCGCGAGCGGCATCGTCGATCTGATCGAGGTCGTCACGGGCATCGACGCCATCCGTCACCGCTACCTCCAGGTACAACAGGCCGCCCGCACGCAGGTCCGCACGTTCATCACCGCGCCGTTCGTCGCCCTTCCTCCTGACGAGAACACGGCCGAACCGATGGCTCTCGGCCGTGGTGTCACCTTCCGGGCGGTACTGGACCGGGCCGTCCTGGAGGAGCCGGGCATCATCCACGACGCGATCGAATCCCTGCGCAACGGTGTGCAGCTGCGCGTCGCCGACCAACTGCCCATGAAACTGATGCTGGCCGACACCGAACTGGGCCTCGTCCCGCTCGCGACCACGCCTGCCGGGGAACCTGGAGCGGTGCTGCTGCACCGCAGTGGTCTGCTGGACGCGATGGATACGCTGTTCGAGACGGTGTGGCGCACCGCCCATCCGCTGACGCTGCCTGCCGACGAGGAAGCCGAATCCACCGTCGAGCGTGAGACGGAGAGCCCGACAGCCCTCGATCGAAGGATCCTCGCGCTCCTGCTGGCCGGGGTGACCGACTCTACCGCGGCAACACAACTGGGCCTGTCACAGCGCACGATGCACCGGCGCTTGCGCCGTCTCATGGACATGGCCGGGGTTCGGACCCGGATGCAACTCGGCGGCCACGCCGTCCGGCACGGCTGGACGGAGACGCAGGCCGTGGACACCTGATGGGCGAGGTGCAGACGGGTGACCGGCACGCCCTGCTGTCCCACCCGCGGGACCGGCGTGCGGGTGATCATCAGTTCCTGTCCGGGTCGGGCACACACGCGAGAGAACACCCCGCCGGCTCCCGCACGGCGCTGTCACGGTCGACCGCGTACACGTGACCCCGGAACGGTCCGGGCCCGCGCTCCGACATCCGCGGCGATGTTCGCTCGCGAACGGCTCGCCGACGGTCTGTGGACGTGCCCCTGTCCCTCGCCGGTCGTCGTCGATGTCCGCCGCTGGACCGACGCGTTCAGCGCCTCGCCTCGTACCTGGTCAGGACCACGCCGCCGGGAAACGTCCGTGTCTCCACCAGGTTCAGGTTCGCCCAGCCGTCCAGCGCGGTGAAGAACGGTGTGCCGCTGCCCACCAGGACCGGATGGGTGACGATCGTGTACTCGTCGATGAGCCCGGCCCGCATCGCCGCCCCGGCGAGCGCCGCGCCACCGACCCTCATCGGCCCACCATCCTCGGCCTTGAGCCGAGTGATCTCCGCGACCGCGTCGCCGGTGACCAGGCGAGCGTTCCAGTCGACCTTGTCGACCGTCGAGGAGAACACCACCTTCGACGTGTCCCGCCAGTTCCGCGCGAACGCGATCTGCTCCGGGGTGACGCCCGGCTGCTGGTCGCCGGTCGGCCAGTAGGCGCTCATGGTCTCCCACAGCTTGCGCCCGTACAGGAACAGGCTGATCGCCGTCTCCTGGTCGAGCCACCACTGGAACAGCTCGTCGCTCGGTGCGCTCCAACTGAGGTCGCCGCCGGGCGCGGCGACATAGCCGTCCAGGGACACATTCATGCCGTAGAGCAGTCTCCGCATGGCGCCGGCCTTCCGTCAGTCGGTCCCGGAAGTCTAGACGGGCCTCGACCCCGAATCCTGGACACGACCATGCGGCCGGCGCGCAAACCGCGGCACGGCCCGGCTCCGGACCCTGCCCGCTCAGGTGCACGGTGCTCTGGTCCGGCCTACAGGCGTCGATCTCACCGCGGACACCGCGACCGTGGTCGGCCGCACCGTCTCCCCGAGGCGCCGCTGGCCGCACCGCTGCACCTCACCGATCGAAGGTGATCCGCGTCAACGGCTGAACGAGCTCTGCGGGCCTCCCACCGTCACGCCACGCCGAGCAGTGGGCACCATGCCGGGCAGGAGCCGGCAGCGGGATCGTCCAGGAACGCCAGAGGGCCCGGATCCATAGGGATCCGGGCCCTCTTCAGCAGTAGCGGGGACAGGATTTGAACCTGCGACCTCTGGGTTATGAGCCCAGCGAGCTACCGAGCTGCTCCACCCCGCGTCGGTAGGCCCAACAGTACGCCATCACGGCGGGTGCCAAAGACCACCGCCTGCCGCCGAGCCGCCTTGGGTCCTCCCCCCGGGCTGCTTCGTGGAGGTCCCGAGCGGAGGAAGAGGGCTTCCCGGTGCGGCTCAGGGATGGGGGCCGGGTTCCGCAGGGCCGATCGGATGAACGGTCGGTGCGGTGTGCTGGGTGAACCCCGATGTGGGCCTAGCCTGTCGCGCGTCCGGTCTTGCTCACAAATGCCCGGATTTCCCCTATTGATCCGGTAAGGAGTGTGAGGGTGGCGCCCTTGTCCGGCATCCGTGGCCTCCTGAGGATTCTGCTCGCGCTGAGCCTGTCGTCGGCTCTGCTCGCCGGTTGCGGGAGCGGAGGCGGCGGGCAGGTGACCCTCAACTGGTACAACTTCCCCGACGATTCCGGCGCACTGGCCAGTGCCGCCACGGTCTGCTCCAAGCAGTCCGGCGGACGCTACCGGATCAGTTACAACAAACTGCCCCGCACCGCGGACGGCCAGCGCCAGCAACTCGTGCGCCGGCTCGCAGCCAAGGACAACACGGTCGACATCATGGGGCTGGACGTCACCTGGCCCGCCGAGTTCGCGGAAGCCAAGTGGATCCTGCCGTGGACCGGGGGCAACCGCGCCGCGGCCGTCCGGGACACCCTGGAGGTCCCCCTGCGGACGGCGACCTGGAAGGGCCGGCTGTACGCCGTCCCGTACAACACGAACACCCAACTTCTCTGGTATCGCAAGGACTTGGTCCCCACCCCGCCCCAGACCTGGGCCGAGATGATCCTGATGGCCGGTCGCTTGGCGAAGCAGGGCCAGCCGCACTACGTGGAGATCCAGGGCGCGCAGTACGAAGGACTCACGGTCTGGTTCAACACCCTGGTGGAGAGCGCCGGCGGCTCCATCCTCAACGCGACCGCCACCGCTCCCAGGTTGGGCCCGCCCGCCGTGCGCGCGGCCTCCGTCATGAAGGCACTGGCCTCCTCGGCCGCGGCCGACCCGTCCCTGTCCAATCAGATGGAGGACCAGAACCGGCTGGCGATGGAGTCAGGCAGCGCGGCCTTCGAGATCAACTACCCCTTCGTGTATCCCTCGATGAAAGCCAACAACCCCACGCTCTTCAAGCAGTTCCGATGGGCGCCCTACCCGGGAATCGAGAAGGGCCGGCCGGCCAGGCCCACCATCGGTGGCATCGACCTGGCCATCGGCGCCTACACCCGTCACTCCGCGTTCGCCTTCGAGGCGGCCCTGTGCCTACGGAACCGGCAGAACCAGTTGACCGCGGCGCTCAAGGGAGGGCTCCCGCCCACACTCCGCCCCCTCTACTCGGATCCTGCCCTGGTCAAGAACTACCCCTTCGCCTCCACCGTCCTGGCCGCGCTGGAGAACGCCAGCATCCGGCCCAAGACCCCCGCCTACCAGAACGTGTCCATCGCGATCTCGCACACCCTGTCGCCGCCGGACGGGATCCAGCCCAGACCGGACGTACGGAAGATCAGTGGCCAGATCAAGGACGCCCTCGCCTCGAAGGGGCTGATCCCGTGACCCAGTCGGCTCCGACCACCCCTCAGGACGCACCGGCGCCCAAAGACGGCGCTCTGTCCGAAGGAGCCCGGCAGGAGCGCCGGCTGGGCTGGCTGTTGTGCGCGCCCGCCGTGATCGTCATGCTCGCCGTCACCGCCTACCCCATCGTCTACGCGATCTATCTCTCGCTCCAGCGCTACGACCTGCGCTTCCCTTCGCAGGCGCGGTTCGTCGGCTTCAGCAACTACGGGGCCGTACTGTCCTCCGAGTTCTGGTGGCAGGCCCTGTGGGTGACGGTGCTCATCACCGTGGTCTCCGTGGTCGTGGAACTCGTCCTCGGGTTCGCCCTGGCGCTGGTGATGCATCGCACGATCTTCGGCCGCGGGACGGTCCGCACCGCCATCCTGATCCCGTACGGCATCGTCACGGTGGTCGCCGCCTACTCCTGGCAGTACGCATGGACCCCGGAGACCGGCTACCTGGCCGATCTCCTGCCCACCGGATCCGCACCCCTCACCGAACAGTGGCCCGCCATCGGCCTGATCATCCTGGCCGAGGTGTGGAAGACCACTCCCTTCATGGCCCTGCTGCTGCTCGCCGGCCTCGCACTGGTGCCGGAGGAGACGCTCCGCGCGGCCCAGGTGGACGGTGCCGGGGCCTGGCAGCGCTTCTTCCTGGTGACCGTGCCCCTGATGAAGCCGGCCATCCTGGTCGCCCTGCTCTTCCGGACCCTGGACGCCTTCCGGATCTTCGACAACATCTACATCCTCACGTCCGGCGCGCACAACACCGGCTCGGTGTCCATCCTGGGCTACGACAACCTCTTCACCGCGCTCAACCTCGGCATCGGCTCGGCCATCTCCGTACTGATCTTCCTGTGCGTGGCGCTGATCGCGTTCGCCTTCATCAAACTCTTCGGTGCGGCCGCTCCCGGCGCCCAGCAAGGGGGACGCTGATGTCCACCACCGGACGACGACGGACGTCGGGATGGGCCGCGGTCAACATCCTGGTCATCCTCTACGCGCTGTTCCCTGTCTGGTGGATCATCGCCCTGTCCTTCAAGGCCCCCAGCACCCTCACCGACGGCAACTTCATCCCGACCAAGTGGACTTGGGAGAACTACCGCGGGATCTTCCAGACCTCCGAGTTCACCCGCGCACTGATCAACTCCATCGGGATCGCCCTGATCTCCACGGTGATCGCGGTGGTTCTCGGCACCATGGCGGCCTATGCCGTCGCCCGGCTCCGGTTTCCCGGCAAGAGCCTGCTGATCGGCATGTCGCTGCTGATCGCCATGTTCCCGCCGATCTCGCTGGTCTCGCCGTTGTTCAACATCGAGCGGATCATCGGCATCTTCGACACCTGGACCGGGCTGATCATCCCGTACATGACCTTCTCCCTGCCCCTCGCCATCTACACCCTGTCGGCCTTCTTCCGGGAGATCCCCTGGGACCTGGAGAAGGCAGCCAAGGTCGACGGGGCCACTCCCGCGCAGGCGTTCCGGCTGGTGATCGCTCCCCTCGCGGCACCGGGGGTGTTCACCACGGCGATCCTGGTGTTCATCTTCTGCTGGAACGACTTCCTCTTCGCGATCTCGCTGACCTCGACCTCGGCGGCCAGGACGGTGCCGGCGGCCATCGCCTTCTTCACCGGGAGCAGCCAGTTCGCCCAGCCCACCGGTTCGATCGCCGCGGCCGCCGTGGTGATCACCATTCCCATCATCATCTTCGTGCTGCTCTTCCAGCGGCGCATCGTGGCCGGGCTCACCTCCGGAGCCGTCAAGGGCTGACCGGTAACAGCCTTTCGTTCAGGAGAAGTTCGTCAGGACAAGAAGGACCGACCGTGGCAGAGATCGTTCTCGAAGGCATCACCAAGCGGTACCCCGACGGTGCGGTGGCGGTGAAGGACGTCAACCTCACTGTCGGGGACGGTGAGTTCGTCATCCTCGTCGGTCCCTCCGGCTGCGGTAAGTCCACCACCCTCAACATGATCGCCGGGCTGGAGGACATCACCGAGGGAACCCTCCTGATCGACGGGCAAGTCGTCAACGACAAGAGCCCGAAGGACCGTGACATCGCCATGGTCTTCCAGAGTTACGCCCTCTACCCGCACATGAGCGTGCGCGAGAACATGGGCTTCTCGCTCCGACTGGCCAAGGTGGACAAGGCGACCATGCGCGAGAAGGTCGAAGAAGCCGCGCGCATTCTCGACCTGACGGAGCATCTGGACCGCAAGCCCGCGAACCTCTCCGGCGGCCAGCGCCAACGGGTGGCGATGGGGCGCGCCATCGTGCGCGACCCGAAGGCGTTCCTGATGGACGAGCCGCTCTCCAACCTGGACGCCAAGCTCCGCGTCCAGATGCGCACCCAGATCTCCCGCCTCCAGCAACGCCTCGGCAGCACCACGGTCTACGTCACCCACGACCAGACCGAAGCCATGACCCTGGGCGACCGGGTGGTGGTGATGCGCGGCGGAGTCGTCCAGCAGATCGGAACCCCGCAGCACCTCTACGAACAGCCGAAGAACCTCTTCGTCGCGGGCTTCATCGGCTCACCCGCGATGAACTTCCTGCACGCCACCGTCGAGGACAACCGCCTGCACACGTCGGTCGGAGACCTCGACCTCGGCGACCGGCTGCGCCGAACCCTCGAACAGCACAACGCCCCCCGCGACCTGATCGTGGGGCTGCGCCCGGAAGCCTTCGAGGACGCCGCCCTGGTGGAAGAGAGCCGGGTCGCATCGGGTACGACCTTCAGCGTGGACATCGACGTGGTGGAGTCCCTGGGATCGGACGTCTACGCGTACTTCACCGAGGACGAGTGGCAGCCGACCGCCACCTCCGAACTCGCCGAGCTCGCGGCCGACTCGGGGATGACCGACACCGGCGCGGGCGGGCACCAGATCGTCACCCGTCTCAACGCCTCGACGCGGGTACGCGAGGGCAGCCGGGCCGAACTCTGGGTGGACACCGCCAAGATGCACGTCTTCGACCCGTCCTCCGGAACCAACCTGACCCTGACCGACGAGCCGGCCGACTGACCGCCGGGACCGGAACCGCAGAGGCACTCGACCACACCCGGCCGGGCCGGTTCAGACCCCACACCGGGATGTCCGGTACCTCTTCCCCGACGGCGGGGTCGTGACTAGGGTGTCGCGATGCCCATGGATGATTTCACCTGGTCGTCGCTCGCAACTGAGGGCTTCCCGTTCCCCGAGGGCGTTCCCGCCTCCAGGCTCGGCGACGAACTGTCCGCCATGCTCGTCTCCCCCGACCCCAAGGTCCGCGATGATCAGGCGTACACGGCCGCGGCGCGCTGGATAGGTGAAGGCCGTCTCGACGAGGTCCTCGAGAGCCTCGGAGACTCGGCCGCGGGGCGCTTCGCGCATCCCGAGGTCCAGGCGCGGACATTCGCACCACTCGTCCTGCGATGCGTACTGGCACGCGCGGTCGCTGCGCCCGACGCCCTGCCGAAGACCGCCGCTGAACGCTGGTACGCTCCCTTCAACGCCTGGTATCTGGCCGAGCGCGACATCCGTGGCTGGGACGACTCCCTGGGCTGGCTGCACGCCGTCGCCCATGGCGCCGACGCCGCCGCGGCGTTCGCCCAGGTGCTGCCGGAACGGCGTACGAACGTGCTGGAGTTGTGCGCCCGCCGGATGACGGCGACGGGCGACTACCGGTACGTCCAGATGGAGGAATCCCGTCTGGCCCGCGCGATCAGCCGCATCCTGCTCGCGCCCGGCCTCTCGGCCGAGCAGGCGACTGGATGGCTCAGCGTGGTCACCAAGGCGCTGGAGGACGGCGGTCCCGGTCCTGTACCTCCCTGGGCGTTCAACACGTTCGCGACCTTGCAGTCGCTGCATCTGCATCTGACCCGCGGCCTCGCCGAGGGAGGGGTTCCCTGCCACGCAGCCGTCGTTGCCGAGGAAGTGGCGACCGTCCTCCGCCTGCCCTATCCCTGGCTCGCCTGACGAAGGCCGGGGTGAGCTCGGCGATGGCGGCCCGGAATCGCCAGTCACCTGAAACCGTACGGCCGTTGGGGGCAACTCCGTTGGTCAGAGGCTGTGGGCGCTGATGTTGCCGTGGGCGGTGGTGGCGTGGATCGTCAGGTCGGGGGTGTCGGTGTTCTTGAGGGTGTTGCTGATCCGGCCGAGGGTGGTGCCGGCGTCCAGGGCAGCGGAGACACCGGGGGCGGCGCCGATCGTGATGTCGCCCATCAGAGTGCTCAGCGTGAGGGTTCCCCGGGCGGCCTCGCCGATCGTCAGGTCGCCCTTCTGGGTGCTGATCTCGGCCGGTCCGTTCAGACGGCCGACCGTGATGTCCGCGTCGAGGCCGGTCAGGTGAACGGTGTCGGCTTCGTCGAGCTTGACCGAGCGGTGGCCGCCCTCGAAGGTGACGTCGCCGAGCCGCCCCACACCCCGGAACTCGGCGGCGGCCGCCTTCGCCTGGACGCGGGAGCCGGCCGGTACCTGCACGGTCACCTCGACGGACCCTGTCGAGCCAAGGATCCGGCTCTTGCTCTCCGGGGCCTCGACGCGCAGCACGCCGTCGGTGCAGTCGATCCGGACCAGGGCGGCCGCCTTCACGTCGCGGCTCTTGGAACGGTTGGCGGGCAGGACCTCGACAGTGGTGTCCGTGCGGTCGGCGGCGATGAACTGAATACGACCCGCGGGGATGTCGACGATCGCCGAGACGGGGGCGGGGGTGTCGAACTTCTGCATCATGCTCTCCTTCTCCGGCACCGCGCACCTCCGACCGGCACGCTACTTTCCGACGACAGAAACGCTACGTTGCATTCACCGATCCCGCAACACAACCGTTGCGCCGGACTCACATATCAGCAGGTGAATGTCGGCATTTCGTTGCAACAGGTCCGAACTTAACGCAACACCCCTATCTGACGCCCGTTGCATTGGATGAGAGTGAACGCTATGACTGACGGGGGGCGACAGGGCTGCGAGAACACGGGGGTCAGCGGTCTGCGGAGAGCGGCGCAGGCTCGGACGCCGACGCTCCACGGCACCGGTGTCGACGGATGCGCGGCAGCCTCTCCCCCGCCACGGGCGTTCACCGCGAGGCGCGCACTACTCCGTACGAGTGAAGCCGACGGGCCGCCGGTGGTGACCGGTGGCTCCGAGCGGGCCCGGTCGGCATCGTTGCCCGTGGCCCGATCGACCGACATCACCGGAGGACTCCTCATGCTCGGTACAGACTTCCAGCTCGGATCGCCCAACTGGCTCGACCTCGGCAGTCCCGACACCGAGGCGGCGGCCGCGTTCTACGGTGCCGTCTTCGGCTGGCAGTTCGTCTCGGCCGGACCGGACGCGGGCGGGTACGGGTTCTTCCAGGCCGGCGGGAAGACCGTCGCCGCGCTCGGGCCGCTCACCCAGGAGGGTGCGAAGTCCGCCTGGATGATCCACTTCAAGGCCGACGACATCCAGGCCACCGCCGCGGCCATCACGGCCGGCGGCGGCACGATCCGGCTGGAGCCCATGGACGTCATGGGCGAGGGCCATCTGGCACAGGCCACCGACCCGCAGGGCGCCGAGTTCGCGCTCTGGCAGCCCGGCAAGACCGTCGGGCTGGAGACCGCCTCCGCTCCGAACACCCTGCTCTGGGTCGAGCTGCACGCCCCCGACCCCCTCGCGGCCATCGCCTTCTACCAGGGACTGTTCGGCTGGCGCACCCAGGACATGCCGGCCCCCGGCATGACGTACCGCGTACTGAGCACCAAGGACGGCGACCAGCAGGACGCCTCCTTCGGCGGAGTCGCGCCGATGGGCGACGTCACCGGGGAACAGCCCCGCTGGGTGCCCTACTTCCACGCCGAGGACGCCGACGCCATCGCCGCGGCGGCCGCGGCCCATGGCGGGAGCGTCCTCATGCCGGCCGAGGACGTCCCGGAAGTCGGCCGGATCGCCTGGCTCGCGGATCCCTTCGGCGCGACATTCGCCCTCCTCAAGCCGGACCCCCGGATGTGACACCCCGTCCCACCAGGACCCGCCCGGCTCACGTCGGCACCTCGGGCTGACACACCGCACCACCGGAGATGCCCGCGCCGCCGGTAGCGGCCGGGACCGTTCGTCCGGCTCGGCGTCCACGGGTGCCGGGCCGGGCGGGGGCTGGGCACGTCCGAGGCGCGGGGTCGGCAGTACGGCGTCGGGCCGGGCGAAAAGAAGCAACGGCGGATCGGGCATCACCCGCACCGACCCGGCGCCACTGGTGCCGTACCGCTTGTAGCGCCTGGGAGCTGACGTCGGGTCAGTCGGCGCGTGTGCCGGTCCAGCCGTTGTCGAGCAGGTCGAAGACGCGGTCGAGGGCGGCGTCGGGGTCGCGGGATCCGCGCACGAGAACAGGCGCCTCCAGGGCGAAGTGGGCCAGCACCCTGCACCCTGAGTCGTCGGCGGGCAGTCCGACGTCGTCGGCGATCGCGGCAGCCAGGGCGTGCTCGTGCCGCAGCCACATCCGGCGGGCGTACTCGCGCAGCGCCGGGGTGGTGTCGATCAGGCGCAGGAAGGCGTCGAACCCGGGGTCGTCGTGGACCCGCCGGGAGTGTTCGCCCAACAGCATCCGATGCAGGGCCTGCGGTACGGACTGGCCGGTGGGGCGTTCGCGGATCGCTGCGACCAGGGTGGCCTCGCGGTCCACGTCCTGGTCGAAGACGAGCGCCTCCTTGCCGTCGGGGAAGTGCTTGAAGAGGGTCGTCACCGAGACGTCGGCCGCGTCGGCGATCTCGCGGACGCCGACATCGTCGTAGCCCCGCTCGGTGAAGAGCCGCAGCGCCGCGTCCGCCAGGGCTTGGCGGGTGGCTGCCTTCTTGCGCTCTCGGCGCCCTGTCTCCGTCACCCGACCACCCTACCCCGTCTGTGCATCGACTCAGACAGTTTATCTGTTACGCTTTTTTAGCGGTTGCACTTACCGCTGCATTGTCACGCCCCGTTCACGATCTGTGCCATCCAAGGAGAAGGTCCCGATGACGAACAGCACCCCACGCATCTGCATAGTCGGCGGCGGACCCGCCGGCCTCACCAGTGCCCGCGTCCTGCAAGGGCACGGCATCGAGGTCACCGTGTACGACGCCGACGAGTCCGTGGACTCCCGAGACTCCGGCGGCACACTCGACCTGCACGCCGACTCCGGGCAGATCGCCCTCGCCGACGCCGGACTGCTCGACGCCTTCCTGGCGCGCGCCCGGCCCGAGGGGCAGGCCAAGACCCGCCGCGACCACCACGGCACGGTCCTGGCGGAGTTCACCCCGGGCCCAGGCGACGAGGCCGCGCCGGAGATCGACCGCGGCCGGCTGCGCCGTCTGCTCTTCGACCACCTGCGGCCCGGCACGGTCCGCTGGGGCCACCGGCTCGTAGGCGTGACTCCGTTCGGCCACGCTGGGCACCGCCTGGAGTTCGCCGACGGCACCGGCGTGGAAGCCGATCTGGTGATCGGCGCGGACGGGGCGTGGTCGAAGGTCCGCCCCCTGGTCAGCGACGCCGCGCCCCAGCACCTGGGGGTCTGCTTCCTGGACGCCCGATTCGACGACGTCGACCACCGCCACCCCGAGGTCGCCGAGATCGTCGGCGCCGGCCACCTGTTCTCCAACGACGACGACGGCCGAGCGGTGATCCTGCAACGCAACGGCGACGGCGTGGTCCGCGGCTACATCGCGTTCCGTGCCGCACCGGACTGGCACGTAGGGGCCGGAGTCGACCTCACGGACCGGGAGAGCATCCGCTCCCACCTGGAGCGGGAGTTCGGCCACTGGTCGGCGGCCATGCGCGCAATGATCGTCCGCAATGACGGCGACTACGTACCGCGGTCCTTCTCGGCACTGCCCGCACCGCTCACGTGGGAACACGTCCCCGGAGTCACGCTGATCGGCGACGCGGCCCACCTGATGGCACCCTTCGGCGGGCACGGAGCCAATCTCGCGATGCTGGACGGCGCGGAACTGGCGCACGCCATCAGCCGCGTGGACGACCCCGACCCCACGGCTGGGCTCGACGCCGCTGTCGCCGGCTACGAATCGGACATGTTCGCCCGCTCCGGAGACCTGGCCGTGAGCTCGAACGACGCCCTGGTCGAATTCTTCGCCACCACGGACACCCCGGACCTCCCACCGGACCCCGAACAGGAGCACCGCGCCTACCTCGCCCGGGCGCAGGCCTACCGACAGGAGCGGGACCGGCGGATGGGTGAGCGCGCTCAGGCTTGAGCCGGCAGCGGTACGGCAGCACCGCCCCCGGGAACCCCTCCTCCACCGCCGACGACGCACACGCCCGCACGCGCACCGGCACCGGCACCGGCACCGGCACCGGCACCGGCATGTGGGACCACCACACACGTCCGGCACACGCCCCGCGCACGCAGACGGGCCCCGGTCGCCCAGGGCCCGTCTCATCTCGCAGGTCTCGCGGGACGTCGGGCGGTCAGGTCCTCAGGTCGTCACGACCAGAGCTGGTAGACGTTTCCGTCGTTGCACTCGTGTGTGTAGACCTTCTTGTCGTCGTTGGCGTCGAGGCATTCGCCGGTGGCCGCGTTCCGCAGCTTCCAGCCGTCACCGGTGTTGACCTCGTGCCAGCGCTGGTAGTCGTTCCGGCCGCTGCTGCACGCCTCCACGTAGGCGTCGTGGTCGGTGTAGCCGGTGAGGCAGGAGCCCGGGACCTCCGCCAGCCGCTCGATCCAGACATCACCTCCGACGTTGACGTCGTGCCACTTCGCGGCGCCGAACGAGCAGGGGTAGAGGCCCACGTTGTTCCAGCCGCTGTGGTGGTCCCACATGCCGGTGAGACAGCCTCCGCCGTTCTTGTGGTTCCACACGACGTCGCCGTCGGCGTGGGCCGCGGCGCTCGCTCCGACGACCAGGAGCGGTGCGGCGAGAGTCGCCCCCAGCACTCGCCCAATTCGCTGCCGAATCAATTCAGTTCCCTCTCAAGGTGATGGTGTGCGGCAGGTCGACCTGGTCTCAGTACCAGAGCTGGTACTCGTTTCCGTCGTTGCACTGGTGCATGTAGACGGAGCTACCGTTGCTGTCGAGGCATTCGTGGGTCTGACGGTTCCGCAGCTTCCAGCCGTTGCCCGTGTCGATCTCGTCCCAGCGCTGGTAGTTGTTTCCGCTGCACGACTCCAGGTAGACGTCGTGGTCCGTGTAGGCCGTCATGCAGTAGCGGCTGTTGGTGGCGTCCCTCTCCAGCCAGCTTCCGTCGCTCTGGTGCACGTCGTGCCAGAAGGCGACGCTGTTGTGACAGTTGTCGACCTCGACGTCGTCCGGTGTGCCGGCCCAGTTGTAGCTCGGCTCCAGGCACGCGTTGTCCCCCTTGTGGGTCCAGTGGACGTCCGAGTCGGCGTGAGCCGCCGCGCTCGTCGCCAGGACGAGGAGCGGACCGAGAGCCATCGTCCCGACGGCCTGAGCAATGCGCTTCGCACGCATGGTTGTTCCCCCTGTGTTCGCACTTCGGTGGTCGCGTGTCCGGGCTCCCCCGGAGTCCGGACACGCAGGCATCGGCTCCCGCCGACGTCCCACGCAACCGTATGCAGCCGAGCGCCGACGAGCAGTGAGCAAAAGGTCCCGGGATTCGTCCCGCGGTCATCTCACGTGCGTGACCTGCGACTTGGGACGCCGAGTGCCTCCGTCCCTGGGACGTCCCGAGATGACCTCCTCTGACCCGTCACCTGAACTGCGCCTCAAGGAAGAGTGAATCGGCATCCAGTAGGGTGGTGCGCGGGCCGTGACTGGCGCTGAGGTGGAGCACCACCGGGGAGCGGTCTGACGAACGAGTCGATGCCGTGCGCCTGGGCGAGTGGTCAGTGACGCCTGGAGGCGACCATGTCCCACACGCAGACAGCCCAGCTCATGGATGGAGTCGGCCCCGCCCGGCGCATCGTCGAGGAGACTTCGGACAGGGCGGCGGAGCTGACGCGTCGCACCGGCGTGACGCCCTGCCTGGCAACGGTGTTGGTGGGTGAGGACCCGGCCTCGGTGACGTACGTCCGGATGAAGCGGGCCCGTTGTGCGAAGGCGGGCATCGAGTCCCGGCTCGTCAGCCTGCCGGCCGACACGACGACCGCGGGGCTGGTGGAGACTCTCCGGTCGCTCTCACAGGACACCGGAGTGCACGGCATCCTGCTTCAGCACCCCTGTGGCGCTCATATCGACGAGCGGGCGGCCTTCGAGGCCATCGCGCCGGAGAAGGACGTCGACGGGGTCACGATGACCTCCTTCGGTGCGATGAGCTTCGGACTGCCTGGCTTCGCTTCGTGCACCCCGGCCGGGATCATGCGGCTCCTGGACAAGTACGACGTCGATCTGGCCGGCCGGCGCGCCGTGGTCGTGGGGCGGAGCGCGATCCTCGGCAAGCCCGTCGGAATGCTCCTGCTCGCCCGGGACGCCACCGTCACCTACTGCCACTCCCGTACGGCCGATCTCGCCGCGGCCGTACGGGAGGCGGACGTCGTCGTCGCGGCAGTGGGGCGACCGCGGCTGATTCGCGGCGAGGACGTCAAGCCGGGGGCCGTCGTGATCGACGCCGGCTACAACCCCGGCAACGTCGGTGACGTCGACTTCGACACGGCGCGCACGCGTGCCCGCCTGATCACGCCGGTTCCCGGTGGCGTCGGCCCCATGACCATCGCGGTCCTGCTGGCTCAGACGGTCGAGGCCGCTGCCCTCCAGCTCGGGCACACCGGCCGCTGAGCTCGGACATCGCCTGAGCACGAACCTGTGGGGACCCGGCGAGCCGGGCCCCCACAGAACACCCCGGCCTCACGCCCGGTGGGGATCCCGCTCTTCCCTCATGGCTCGCCGCCTGCTGGACGGGTTCCTCGGATCATGCTGCCGCGATCCAGCCGTACGAGTGTTCGCGCAGGTCGAACGCCCGGTGACGGGACGGCCACGACTGTCACGATCCGGCGACCCAGGGACGGCATCACGTCATGAAGATCAGCCGACGGTGGCACGATCGCATCTTCACATCAATGAGGGGGACTT
This sequence comes from Streptomyces sp. NPDC024698, assembly GCF_055559015.1. Lineage (NCBI taxonomy): Bacteria > Bacillati > Actinomycetota > Actinomycetes > Kitasatosporales > Streptomycetaceae > Streptomyces > Streptomyces sp. NPDC024698. Next base: position 143,434 of record NZ_JBVHLK010000009.1, read on the forward strand.
CATGCTGACCAGATTCCGGGGCGCTGTCGCCGCGGCCGTCATGGCGGGCGCCCTGCTGGTACCTGTGGCCGCCGCCACCGATGCCGCAGCCGCGTCGTGCGCCCACCACACCACGGGTGTGTGCAAGGCGAACACGCGCCATCCGCACGGCGCGACGGCCAAGTGCAAGGACGGCACGTACTCCTACAGCGCCAGTTTCCGTGGGACCTGTTCCCACCACCGGGGTGTCAAGTACTGGTACCGGTAGGCGGACAGCCGGGGACGCCTCCAGCCCTGGGCGGGAGGCGTCCCCGGCCCATCGGGCCGCTCCGCGGTTCCGGAGGGACACCGCTCGCTGTGATCGGCGAGGTCGAGACCGCCGAAGAGGCCGTGGCCCTTCTGGTCGGGCTCCTGCCCGCCGGACACGAGCCGGTCATCACCGTCGCCGCGGACGGGCACGTCTGACCGCGTGTGGCGACGCTCGACCGGGCCAGGGGCACCCGGCGACGCCCGGCATCAGGACACGAGATCGTAGATGCTCCGTGCCGTCAGCCACAGTCCGACGAGCAGGGAGAGCGTGACGATCAGCTGTTCCTGGTGGCCGTCCATCCAGGTGCGCAGGGCGTTCAGCCGGGCGTTCGCGGCCGTCGGCGCCCAGGTGGTGTACATCTCCATGACGATGAGGCTGAGCGTGGCCAGCAGGCAGTAGCCCGTCAGGGCGAGCCAGTCGGCGGCGGTGGAGAGGTTCGCGTCGACGGCGGTGGCGGCGCCGGCTCCAACCAGGGCCCAGGGCTGGAGTACCCACGCCAGGCCGGCCGAGGTGACGAGGGAGGCGTCGTCGATCCGGGCCCTCCAGCGCGGCGGCCCGTGCGGGGGCGGCGGTCGGCGGTGGCGGTACGCGCCGTAGAGCGCCAATGCCACGCCGATGGCGAGCTTCACCGCGACCGCGGCGGTCGAGGGCGCGCTGTGACGGGCCGGGGGCTGGCCGCCGGTCAGCAGCACCACACAGGCGATGACCACGGCCAGGTTGGCCAGCCACGACAGCAGAAACGCCAGGCCCTGGCGAACGCCTCGGCGTGAGGAGAGCAGCAGGATGAAGGCGCTGTTGTGCAGGGGGCCCAGGGTGATGGCTGTACCGATCACGAGGAGGTCGAGGACCATCGGATCAGTCGCTCCTGGATGTCGGGACCGTCCTCCGCCTGTGACGGGCCGGCCGGTCGGCACGATCGGGCGGCGCCGACGCGGTGCCGCATGCCGACTTTGCAGGGGGCGATACGGCAGGTCAAGCAGGCTGGGTCCGTGTCCCCCGTACCGCCGGGTCTGTTCGAGGGCGATGTCGCACCACCTGGTTCCGACCGCCGGTGTCCGTCGTACGCGGCCGGGGATCGGCCCGGGTGGCGGATCGGTCGGGGTGCCGGGGATCGGCCAAGTGTTGGCAATCTGCTGGGTGGCAGGGATCGGCCGAGGGGGCGGGGGGCAGCAACCGGTGTCAGGAGTCGAGCCAGGCCCTGCTGTCCTCGGTGTGCTCGCCGAGCCGGGGCGGCCTGCGTTCGTAGCGGGGCGGGGTGCCGGACAGGCCGATGGGGTTGGCGACCAGGTCCATCGGCGCGCCGTCCGGTCCGGTGACGGTGGCGCGCGGGCCGAGGCCCAGGCGTTCGGCCAGACCGAACGCCTGGGCCAGGTCGTTCACCGGTCCGCACGGCACTCCCAACGGGGTGAGCAGGTCGGACCACTCGGCCGCGGTCCGTGCCGAGAGCGACTCACCGAGCAGTGGGGCGAGTTCGTCGACGTGTGCCACCCGGTCGGTGTTGGTCGCGAAGCGTGGATCGTCGGCCAGATGCGGCACGTCAAGACCCTGGCACAGGGCGCGGAACTGACGGTCGTTGCCGACGGCGACGACCAGCGGTCTGTCCTTGGCAGGAAAGACCTCGTAGGGCGCGATCGACGGATGCCGGTTGCCGAGGATGCCCGGCACCTGACCCGCGAGCGTGTAGCCGCCGGACTGGTTGACCAGGCTGGACAGCAGACAGGAGAGAAGGTCGACCTCGACGTGCTGGCCTTCGCCGGTGGCCTCGCGGTGGCGCAGGGCGGCCAGGACGCCGATGGCCGCGTGGAGCCCGGTGAGGACGTCCACCAGGGCCGCTCCCGCCTTCACGGGCTGCCCGGGGGCCGGGCCGGTGACGCTCATCAGGCCGCCGACGGCCTGGACCAGCAGGTCGTAGCCGGGCAGGGCGGCTCCCGCGCCGGCGCCGAAGCCGGTGACCGAGCAGTAGACGAGGCCGGGATTGAGCTCGCGGGCCCTGTCGTGGCCGAGCCCGTACTTGTCCATGGTCCCGGGCCGGAAGTTCTCGAACAGGACGTCGGCCCGGCGGACCAGCTCGGTGGCGGTGCGCAGGTCACGGCCGTCGCGCAGGTCGAGTGCGAGGGAGCGTTTGTTGCGGTTGACGGACAGGAAGTACGTGGCCTCGCCCTGGGCGTGGGGAGGTCCCCAGGCCCGGGTGTCGTCACCGGTGACGGGATGCTCGACCTTGATCACGTCGGCGCCGAGGTCGGCCAGCAGCATCGTGGCGTACGGGGCGGCCAGGACGCGTCCGAAGTCGGCGACCAGGACTCCGGCCAGTGGTCCGCGGGGTGCCGTACTCACGATTGACTCCCTTTCATCGATCCGGTTGTCCGACCGTACGTCCGCATGTCTGTACGTCACGCGCACCGCGTGGGCGCGTCCCGGGCTTCCGAGGCGCCCTTGCGCGAGCGCCCTCGGACGAGCCGCGAGGTGGGGGTCGAACGGGCAGCCGTACGCACCCCCGAGGTCGACTGGAGCGTGCTCCGCGTCCAGCCGCCCGCCGATCCCTCCCGGCCTGCGCGGTCCTCCGCCATCGGCTGAAGCCCGGTCCGCGGCGGGCACGACGAAACTCCCGGCGATCGGCGGACGACCTTGGTCGTCATCCCGTCCACCAGGAGCTTCGTCACCGCGTCCTGTCCGGTCGCCTCACTCGGGAGGCGGTGCCGCCGCGGCCGGCGGGATCAGCAGGGGAAGGTACCGCTGTAGAGGGCGTGTCCGTAGGACGAGGTTCCGGAGCCGAAGCCGTAGATGCCGTCGTCGCTCCAGACCGCCTCGCGGAAGCCGCTGACGCAGGTCGAGGTGGGCGCGAGCGCGAAGCCCTCCAGGTTGTCGGTCGGCATGACGGCCGGGTTCGTGTAGGTCACGTCCGGCACGATCGCGCCGGAGGCGTTGACCTTCATGAAGGTGTGGGTCTCACCGCAGGTGTTGTCGCAGGTCGCCACGAGACGCTGGGTGCCGGCGTCGTAGGTCACGTCCATCACGGCGGCCTTGCCGGTCGCGATCGTGCCGAACGTGGTGAACGTGCCGTCGGAGTTCAGACCGTAGACGTGCAGCGAGCCGTCCCACTCCAGGCCGGCGAAGTACAGGCCCGACCCGTGCAGCGGGTAGTTCGCCGGGTTGTAGGCGGCGCCGGTGAGCGGGTCGATCCAGCCGTTCGCGGTCAGCCAGCTGTCCGGCACGTATCCGACGCCCTCGAAGCCGAGGTTGGCGTCGTCCTTGCTCCCGGTGTTGAGCTGCGGGAACTGGGAGGTCATGTCCCACTGGTGGAGCGGCGTGAGCGTCGATCCGGTCGCGGCCGGGTCGAACTCCAGGATCGTGTCCTTGGGCGCCGTGTTGTTGGTGTTGTCACGCTCGGAGGTCACGTAGACGTGGCCGTTGCCGCCGACCGTCAGCCCCTCGGAGTCGGGCTCGCCGGAGCCGCCCGTGAAGCGGATCTGCTTGCCGGTCGCGCTCCAGGTCGCGTCCGGGATCCACTTGCCGTTGCTCTTGACCAGCTTGTACAGCCAGTTCTTGTTCTTCGCGGCCCACAGCACGGACGGGTTCGCCGGGTCGAACGCCAGACCGCTCACGTCGCGGCCTTCCGGGCCGGTGGACGTGGTGAACGCGCAGACGTTGTCCGCGATCGTGACGTCCAGCCCGCCGGGCCATGCCGATGTGCCGGTCGGCGTGGAACCCGTACCGGACGGCGCTTCGGGCGTGCAGCCGCTGGTGAGCGAGCCGCCGCCACCCAGCAACTGGCCGGTCTGCGAGCCGCCGCCACCACCGCTGCTGCCCGAGCAGGAGTTGGCGCCGCCGAACGTCGCGGTCGCGGCGGTCTGGAACCAGCCGCTGCCGTTGGCGCAGCGCTCGTCCGACGGCGAGGCGGCGCCGGCCGCCCAGGTCAGCGAGTCGACGGTGTTGCCGCTGCTGTCGAGGAGGAAGACCGAGTCGTTGCCGCCGAGGCCGATGGTCGAGTTGAACGTGACGTAGCCGCCCGCGGGGATGCTGCTCGCGCTCGGCGAGGAGGACGAGACGGTCACGGCGGAGTGGGAGGTGTCGGCGTCGACGTACTTCCACGATCCGACGCTGACCGCGCTCGTACCGCCGTTGTACAGCTCCACGGTGTCGGAGCCGTCCGAGGTGACCTCGTTGATACGGACCCGGCTCGCCGCCGGGATCGACGACGGGCAGCCCGAGGCGTTGGCGGCGCCGAACGAGGCCGCCGTGGCCGCGGTCACCCATGCTCCGGTGCCGTCGCCGCCGCAACGCGCCATCGCCGGCTTCGCCTTGTCGGTCGCCCACTCGACGCGGTCGACCACCGTGCCGCCGGACGTGTAGAGCACCACCTTGTCCGTATCACCCAGCCCCTTGGGCGAGTTGAAGGTGACGAAGCCGCCGGCCGGGATCGTGGTGGCGGAAGGGGTGAACGTCTGCGCCGAGAAGCTGTCGTCGGACATCTTCCAGCCACTGATGCTCACGGCGGTCGAGCCGGTGTTGTACAGCTCCACCGTGTCGTTGCCCGACGAGGTGACTTCGTTGATCCGAACGTTCTGATAGCCGGTGGGATCCGCGGCGGCCGCAGGCTGAGCGGCCAGCAGTCCGGTGGCGAGGAGTCCCGAGAGCGACAAAGCGACGGCGCACACAGAGGTGACGCCGGCACGCGAAGGTGAGGTAGGCACGAGGGGGAACTCTTGCGAGATGATCTTGAAACGGCGTGTACTCCGGCTGAACGCCAGGTTCTGGCCACCGGAACGTCCGGCGCGCACGCCGCGAGGAGCCACCCTTGCACGGTTCGGGGCAGGATGATCGGGTCGGTCGAGGACGGCCGTGTGGGCTCTCACGTCGCCCTCCACCGCGTGACCGGGTTCGGCCGTGCCTGGGCAACTCGTGTGCGGGGAGGCCGAGTCGCGTGGCAGGATCTGCGCGTGTGAGCGACCGCGGCGCATTCATGACCATTGCCAGGGCGGCCGCACCGCTCTACGTGACCACCCTCGCCGCTTCGGCGGGCTCCCTCGTCGACACCGCGCTCCTGGGTCGCCACGCCACCCTCTCCCTGGCCGCGTTCGCCGTGACGGTGGCCGTCTTCAGCCCGGCCACCGCCACCGTGGCGGGTGCGCTGCGCGGGGTGATGCCGTTCGTCGCGCCGCACCGCGACTCCCCCGGCGACCTGCTGCCGCTGGTGCGCGGCGGAATGTGGCTGGCGTTCGCCGTGGGCGGGGTGTGCGCGGCGGCGGTCGCCGCGGTGCCGCTGCTCGGCGGACTGTTCGGAGTCCGGCCCGGCGTCCTCGCTCAACTGGGCCCGTTCCCCTGGCTGTTGGCGGGCAGTGTTCTGCTGATCGCGGTCGGCCAGTCGGCGACGTCCGTGCTCGTCGCCCTCGGCCGCTCCGCGCAGGTCATGCGGTCCGGTCTGGTGGGCACCGCGGTGTCGGTGACCCTGTCGGTGCTGCTCGTCGGAGGTCCGGGACCGCTGCCGAGCTACGGGCTGACCGGTGTGGGAGCGGCCATGCTCGCCTCCAGCCTGGTCGGCGCCGGCCTCAACCAGTACGCGCTGCGCCGTCGTACGGTACTGGCCGGCCGGCGGATACGGCCCGGCCGGCCGGATCCGCGCCTCATTCTGCGTCTGGCCCGGGTGGGACTCCCGCTCGGCGGAACCGTACTCGTCAAGTTCTCGGTGCTCGGCGTGCTGACCTTCGCGGCCGCCCGCATCAGCACCGACAGCGCCGCCGTGCACAGCGTGTCCGAGTCGCTGGTCAACGTCGTCTTCACCGCGGCGGTCGCGGTCGGTCAGGCCACGGTTCCGCTGATCGCCGCGTACGCCGAGGAACGGGACGCCGTGCGCGTCCGGCGCAGCGTGTGGGCCGGGATCCGGGTGGCGCTGTGCGCGGTCGCCGCCCTGGGGATCGTCCTGCTCCTGCTGCGCGGCCCGCTGGTGGGCCTGTTCACCAGGACCCCGGCGCTGGAGCACCGGGTGATCGGGCTGTTGCCGCTGATCCTGGCCGTGGTGGTCACCGACGCCCTGCAAGCGGTCGCGGGCTTCGGCCTCATCGGACTGAAACGCGCAGGGCCGGGCCTGACGTCCACCGCGGTGTGGTTCGGGATCCTGGCCGTTCTGTCCGTCCCCGTCGCCGACACGGCCGGACTACCCGGCCTGTGGACCGCCCTGGCCTGCGCGAACCTGCTCCAGGCCGTCACCAAGCTGATGTCCTTCCTGCGCCACAGCGCCCGGATCGACGCGCCTCGCGGTCGGTCGGCCAGGAAGAGTGAGGCGGCCCCGCCCGGTGGTCCGGGCGGGGCCGCTTCGGCGATCGAGCGATGAGGTCGGCCGCGTGCGGTGCCGCGACAGGCGACGTCCGCGCGTAGGGGCGGACGTCGCCTGTGATGGCGCTATTCGTGGTCGGAGGCCTGCTCCTGGAGGAGGGCGGTGATCTGGTTGACGTCGTTGAAGATGCTGATGAAGCTGTCGAGGTCGTCGGTGGCGGCGCCGTTGACGCCGACGAAGAAGGTCAGCAGCCGGCCGTCGTCGGTCTTGAGGTAGCCGGCCTCGTTCTGGGCGGTGGCCGCGAGCTGCTGGTTCAGGTCGTCGACACCGATGATGGTGCCGGGCTTGGCGAACACCTTGCCCTTGGCCGGGCAGTCGGTGGTGCAGGAGATCCCGTTCGAACCGTCGACGCCGAGGATCGGGAGCAGCTTGCGGAAGGCCGTGGCGTCGGGCGTGTGCAGCCAGTAGGTGAGGAGTTCGACGAGGCCGTTCGGTGTGACCCGCTCGGGCGGCGTGCCGCCGCGTCCGTCGGAGAGCTGGAACTGCTTCGGGTCCACGTGCGCGACGTCGGTGAGGAACTCGTGCTCGATCGGGAACGCGTCGAAGCAGTTCTTGCTTCCGCGGGCGACGGCCATGTTGCACAGGGCCAGGTTGGCGCCGAGGTTGTGACTGACCTTCAGGATCAGCTTGGCGTACTGGCTGTACGGCGGCGAGACGTACGCGGCGACACGGCGGTCGCCCCGGTACGAAGCGGGCAGCTGGTTCTGCGGGTTGACCCCCGTGGGCGGGGCGGTGACGGTGACGCCGACACGGCCGAGGGCCTCGATCAGCGCGGTGCGGCCGAAGGCGTTCGGGTCCTGGATGCCGGAGACCCGCAGCAGAGGCTGCGATCCGGCGGCGATGGTGCCGGAGAGGTGGATCTGGGTGCCGTCGGGCGAGGCGGTCACGTTGACGGAGGTGGTCCCCCCGCGCGAGACCGTCCGGACGCTGGAGGTGACGTGGTACGGCGACACCTGCGGGCGCCACGACAGCTTCGCCGCCTGCCCGGGCCTGGTCGGGGTCGTCAGCAGGTCGATCAGGTTGTCGTTGAGGATCAGCGGGGTGGGCTGCGGGCTCAGATCCGGCAGCTTGAACAGGCGGGGGTCGATGATGACGTTGCCGTCGACCCTGGTGATGCCGGAGTCACGGATCTGCCGGGCGATCTGGTTGATGCCGGCGAGCGGGTTCTCGGGGGTGAGGGTCGCACCGGGGAGTTCGGCCTCGGTGTGGTCGATGTTCGTGTAGTCCACGGAACCGTCGGGCTTGGTGCGCCCGCCCATGGTCAGGTCGCCCTGGGCGACCAGCGCCAGGTTCCCGTGCAGCGTGGACCCGGTGCGGGTGCCGGTCGCCATCACCGGAGTGGTGAAACGGTGGTTGGGGCCGAGGGTGTGCCAGGCGGTCGAGATGGTGACCAGCTTGACCGTGGAACCGGGGACGAAGAACTGGTTCGCGAACTGGGAGTGGATCACCCGGCCGCTTTCCGGGTCCGTCTCCAGCACGCCCCACTGCGCGTGCTGGTATTCGGGCTTGTGCATGATCGCCTCGATGGCGGGCCCGAGGTCGTCGCCGTGCGCGGCCGCCGGGGGGCCGGCTGCCGCCGCTCCCGCCAGGAACGTGAGGGTGGCACCGGCAGCGGCCCAGGTCCGTAGCCGCCCACAGTTGATCGGTCTCATGCATTCCGCCGTTTCTGGAGTCGAACAAGCCGGGTCGAGGAGGCCCTCGTCGCTCCAGGCCGCTCGCGCGGTCCCTGCTCGCCGGGGCGCTCCTGGCCGCATCGTAGGAACAGGAACCGCGCACGTTTCCGCTGATCGGTGCCGTGCCGACGGTGCGTGGGAGAACTTCATCCGGTCGGTCGATCGCCGAAGCCGAGGACAGCGGGAGGCGCCTCCCCAGGACCTCTCCGGCAAGGGGGCGAGCGCGTCGGGGGTGCGGAGGGCCGCACCGGCAGCAGTGCCGCGGGCTCGGTCAGGCGCTGTCCGGCTCGGCCGGGGTGCGGTGGCGCTCCACCTCCGCCAGATACTCGGTCATCGCGTTCCGGTTCCGGGTGAGTACCTCGATCCGCTCGGTCAGCTTGTCGCGCTCCGAGGTCAGCAGCGCCAGCATGTCCGGGGTCGCGTCCGGGAAGTGGATGGACCTGGGCTTGTCCAGGCACGGCAGGATCTGCTTGATGAGCCGGGTCGGCAGGCCCGCCGCCAGCAGACCGCGTATCTGCTTCACCCGGTCGGCGTTCCGCTCGTCGTAGTCGCGGTATCCGTTCGCCGACCGGTCCGGCACGATCAGGCCCTGCTCCTCGTAGTACCGCAGGAGGCGCCGGGACACGCCCGTCACGCACGACAGTTCACCGATCCGCATCCGCCTGAGGCTAGCCGCCCGGTCCGAGCTTGACCATCACATGTATGTGAGGGTTTCACGATCGGTGCATGACGACCCCAACCGCCTCTTCGACACGACCTGATGGCCTGCCCTGGCCCGCACTGCTGGCCCTGGGCACCGCGGTGTTCATCACCAGCCTGACCGAGACCCTGCCCGCGGGCGTCCTGCCGCAGATGTCCGCCTCCCTCGGCATCGGCTCCGGTGCGGCGGGCCAGAGCGTCACGGTCTACGCCGTCGGTACCGCTCTGACCGCCATACCGTTGGCCGCCGCCACGGCGGGAATCCGGCGCAAGCCGTTGCTGCTGGGTGCCATGGCCGTCTTCCTGGTCGCGAACACGCTCAGCGCCGCCGCGACCGGCTACGCGGACCTGCTCGTCTCCCGGTTCCTCGCGGGCGTCGCCGCCGGACTCGCGTGGGCCCTCCTCGCCGGATACGCGCGGCGCATCGCGCCTGCCGGTCAGGAAGGACGTGCCATCGCGATCGCCATGACCGGGATCCCCCTGGCACTGTCGCTCGGCGTTCCCGCCGGAACACTGATCGGGCAACAGGTCGGCTGGCGCGTGTCCTTCAGTGCCGTCTCGGCGATCACTCTCGCCGTCCTCGGGTGGATCACGTTCGGCGTTCCCGACGTCGGCCGGCCGCCGACGACGACGCGCGGGCCGAAGCCGACCACCCGGCAGACGCTCCGGGTGCCCGGCGTGAGCGCCGTCATGGTCGTCGTCGTGACCTTCGTCCTCGGCCACACGGTCATGTACGCGTACATCGCGCCGTACGTGGCCCATGCCGGACTCGGCACTGCGGCGGACGCGATCCTGCTGGCCTTCGGCAGCGCGTGCCTGGTCAGCATCTGGTACACCGGCCGCCACATCGACACGCGCCTTCGCGGGCTGGCCCTGATCGCCGCGACGCTGTTCACCCTCGCCACGGCCGCCTTCGCCGCCACCACGGCACAGGCCGTCGTATGGGTCGCGGCCGTCGCGTGGGGCCTGGGCTGGGGCGCCGTACCCACGCTGCTTCAGACCGCGGCCGGTCAGGCCGGCACACGAAGCGGTCCTGCCGTCGCCGACACCGCGCAGGCCGTCCTCGTGACCCTGTGGAACGTGGCCATGGCCCTCGGCGGCATCCTGGGCGGCGTGCTCCTCCAGCAAGTCGACGTCACCGCCGACGCCGTCGCCGCGGCAGGACTCGGAGGCCTCAGCCTGGCCGTGATCGCCCTCACCCGCCATCATGCCTTCGGCCCGAAGGAGTTCGGCGTGCGCCTCGAAGGGGACGCGGGTGACGACGGCCGGCGCGTGTCGACCCGCGCCCGGGGCACGGCTCGCTAGGGCTGGTCGCTCACGAACCGGGCGACCACCGCGGTGAGTTCCTCCGGCTTCTCCACCGGCAGTTCGTGACCGGCGTCCACGATCCGCACCACGGCGTCCGGATACGCCTTGGCCATCCGCAGCATCTGTGACACGGGCAGCTGGATGTCGTGGTAGCCGTGGACCAGGAGCGTGGGGGTGCGGATCTCGCCGAGCCGGTCGAGGACGTCGAAGGACCGCATGGCGCCGTAGCACGTCATGACCACCTCCCGGGGCGTACCGGCCGAGGCGCGGACGTACTCGCGGATCTTCTCGCGCGGGTAGCCGGGGGCGAAGGCCCGCTGGATGTTGGCGGCGACGAACACCTTGAACGGCACCAGGGTCGAGACCGCCATCAGCAGCCCCCTCCCCCGGCTGTACGTCATCCTGCTGATCGAGTTCACCAGCACCAGCCGCTCGACCCGCTCGGGGTGGTCGAGTGTCAGGGTCTGCGCGATCATCCCGCCCATCGAGTGGCCGACGAGGACGAACCGGTCGAGTTCGAGGTGATCGAGGACGGCGAGCACGTCACCGGCCAGCTCCGCCACCGTCGACCGCCCCGACCCGTCGCTCTCCCCGTGGCCGCGCAGGTCAAGACGGACGACCCGCCGCTTCTGGGCGAAGTGCTCCACCTGGTGGTCCCAGCGGTGCCGGTCGGCCGTCCAACCGTGGATGAACACCAGGGGCACGCCGTCACCGTCGCGGGGGCCCTCGTCGTCGTACGTCAGCGCGGCGCCGTCGACTTCGAGCTGCGGCATGGGGCCTCCTGGAGTGCGGTTCGGTCCATCTGGTTACTGGTCGGTACGGTAACGGTCCGCGGGGCCGGCGTCACCGTCGTTCGCCGAGGAATTCGAGGATGTGTCCGAACACGTCGAGCGCGGCGCCCCGGCCCAGGAACGTGTCCAGGTGGCCGTAGGCGGGAATCTCGGTGTACGAGACGTCCAGCTGGGGCTGCCGGTGCGCCAGCACCTCGTGGCAGAGCTTCTGCGAGTCCAGCCAGAGTCCGTTCTCGCTGCCCGCGAGCAGCAGTACCGGGGTGTCGATGCGGTCGGCCGCGTCCAGCGCGTTGGGCGGCAGCGCCCGGTAGCGGTGGTCGGTGTCGTGCCAGCGGACGACGCTGCGGGCGAGTTCGATCCGGCGCAGGTGCGGCAGGATCCACAGGGGAGCGGGCCCGAGGAGCTCGGCGAGCCGGTCGTGCGTCGCGTCGGACAGGTTCTCGTGCAGGAAGAGCGAAGCACCCGAGCCCCAGGCGGAGTTGTGCAGGATCTGGCAGGTCGGGTCCGGGCAGCCGGCCCCGCGGGAGGCCAGCGCGAACAGCGGCGTGTACTTCGAACGGAGGCCCACCTTGCGGAAGTCGACCGGAATGTGGTCGATCCGGTTCCTCAGCAGCTCACCGGCCACCGTCATCCGCAGCGAGGTGCGGCCCGCGAGCTTGGGAGTCAGGAACACGCCTTGGGAGACGACGCCCGCGAGGCCGGGCACCAGGCCGGCCGTCATGCTCATCGACAGGGTGAGGGAGCCGATGCAGTGGGCGACCACGAACAGCGGCCGGTCGCCGATGCGTTCGCGGATACGGGCGACGGCCTCGGGGATGTCATGGAGGGCGACGTCGTCGTAGGTGTACCGGCCGCCGGTCTCGTTGTAGGGAAGTCGGCAGCTGCCCCGCCAGTCGAGCAGCCAGGGTTCGTAGCCGTCGTCGAGCAGGACGTCGACCAGGTTGCGGGTCTCGGGGAGCAGGAACATGTCGGCGGACGCGGTGTGGCCGTGCAGGAGCAGCACGGCGGGCCGGTCCCGGTCCCCGCTGTCGACGCGGGTGAGTCCGAGCCGTACGCCGTCCCGGGCGCTGAAGGGGATCTCCTCGACGCGCGCGGGATCGAGCCGGTGGCGCAGCGGACGCAGGGCGGGCCCCGTCCTGACCTTGCGGATCAGCGGCCTGGTACGGGAGTTGCGGGTTCTGAGGATCATCGGTGGCCCTCCGAGGGGGTCCGGGTACGGCGCAGTTCGAGGAGGTCCGCGGCGGCGCGGGCGAAGGGGTTGATCAGGCCTCGGCCCATCTCCAGGCCGAACCAGGCGAGCCACGTCAGTTTGGCGGCGCGCTTCTCCGGGCCGGTCAGCCGCGGGTCGACCTTGATGCCGTCGATCTGGTCGCGCACATAGGTGTCCGCGGGTACGAGGAGTTCGCCGGCGAGGCTCGCCGGTTCGCCCTCGCGGCCCATCTCGACGCTGAGCGCGCGGGTCTGCCGCCATACGTCACGGCGGGCACGGGCGTACTTGTGGCCTTCCAGCCACCAGCGGCCTCCGTCGGCATCCCGCAACGTCAGCCGGTAGCGCAGGAGTTGGCCGCGCATGCCGTGCCGTTGCGGGATGCCCTCCTCGGGGCGGATCCAGAGGTCGCCGCGTTCCACGAGCAGCGGTTCGGGATGGACGGCGGCACAGGTCAGCTCTCCGCGGGCGTCCACCCGGCGCTCCTTGACCAGTTGGTACATGCTGGCGATGGAGAGGGTGAGGGCCATCGAACAAGGGGTACCGGCTCCGGCCGGGTCGTCCGTGCCGACCGGGCCCAGGGCGCCCTCGGTCGTCTCGGAGAACCACAGGTACGGCTGATCGTCCTTCTGCGGGAGCCGGGCCAGGCCGTCCTCGGCGAGCCGCTCGAACGTCCTGAGCTGGGCCTGCGCGTCGTAGCGGGCCGCGGGGCGCAGCCCGAGCGCCTCGACGAGCGCGGCGGTGCGTTCGCCGCCGGCCGCCGGCCCCTTCAGGGTCGCCTCGCACAGTTTGAGAGCGGTGGGGCTCTTCAACACCCGCGTGAGGAAGCCGAGTTCGGGTACCGGCTCGGCCTCCAGGCGGGCCAGGGCGTCGGTGCGCCACTCGTCCCAGTCCTGCACGCGCACATGCATCCCGCCAAAAGCCATGTCCCGTACGACGTCGTCGAGGGTGTTGGGGACGCCGGTCAGGTTGTAGTCGAAGCCCCAGGCGTCGGGTTCGCAGACGACGGCGGCCGTGACCCGGCTGACCCAGTCCACGGGGGCCGCGTTCAGACGGTGGAAGGCGGGCACGGTGCGAAGGCGCCCGAAGGCCGCGATCAGACCGCTGCTGAGGTCCTGCGGGTTGTGGGCGCCCGTCCGGGTGTGGCCGCCGATCCCTCCGGGGCGCAGAGCGGTGACGATCAGACCGTGGTCGCGGGCCCGCCGCAGGGCGACCTCGGCGGCCCACTTGGTCTGGTCGTAGCCCGCGACGAGGCGGTCGGCGTGGGCGAGCGGGTCGTCCTCGCCCATGGAGGCGATGCCCACCTCGTTGAAGACCGCGATCGAGGAGATGTGGTGCAGCGGCTTGGGCGGGCCGGTCGCGGCCAGTTCGGCCAGGGTCAGCGCGCCGATGACATTGCTCTGGCGCAGCGACTGATAGCCGCGCAGGAAGTCCACGGCCGCCGCCACGCCCACGATGCTGTCCAGTTCGTGGGCGAGGTCGTTCCACACCTCGTCGGACAGGCCGAGGCGGGGACGCCTGATGTCGCCGGGGAGCACGGTGATCCGGCGGCGGATCTCCGAGGACCAGGGCAGCCGGTGGCTCCTGAGCGCCTCGCCGAGGCGGGCCGTGGCCGCGTCCACGTCGGCCGCGCGAACAAGGCAGTGGACATGGGCGTCGCTGTGCCGGAGCAGGTCGAGGAGCAGATGGCTGCCGAGGAAGCCGGTGGCGCCGGTGAGCAGGATTCGGCGGGGCGGCACGGGCTCGGGCGAGCCGGTCCAGGGCAGACGATCGGCCAGGGAGAGGTCGGCCAGGATCTGGTCGAGGTCTTCCTGACGGGCCGTGGCGTACGGGGTGCCGCCGCCGGGGGTCCGGGCGGTGACCGTCGCCCCGGGCGGGTTGCGCGGCGCCGGGATGGACGGGGTGTCCGTGGCGGGCGTGGGGCGGGATACCGGGGCGAAGGCAGCAGGGCTCACGCCATGGACGGGCGCGGGACCCCCACCCAAGACGGAGAGCGGCGGGGTGGGCTGTGCCAGCGCGGCACCGGGCGCCGATGCCGGCGAGGCCGCGATCCGCTCGGCGGTCCGCTCGTCCGTCGCCGTCGACCATCGGGCCGGCGCCGACACGGCGGCGGTCGTGGCGTCCACGGTCGCCACCCAGCGCAGCGCCAGGCTGCGCGGCCGGGCGTCCGCGAACACCTCGTCGAGATCGATCTCCATGCCCAGCTCGTCCTCCAGCGCCGCGACGAGCTCCACCGCTCCCACGGAGGTGCCCCCGGCGTCGAAGAAGTCGCTGTCGGGCGCCAGGTGCCCTCCGGGGACGAAGCGACCGGCGGCGATGGCGATGACGGCGGCCAGACCCTCCGCGTCGGGTACGGCGGAGGGCGGGTTGTCGGGACCCCGACCGTGCCCGGCACCGGCGTCGTGGCCCGCTTCGACGTCGCCGCCCTCGTCGGCGTCCGCACCGGTACGGGAGGCGGAGCCGTCCGCCTCCGGCTCTGTTCCGGTTCCGGGTCCGGCCATCGAGGGTTCGGATACGGGAGCCTGTCTGATCCTGGCCAGGAGGGCCTCCACGCCCGGCCCGCCGTCACCCCGCTCGATCGCCTCGCCGATCGCCCGCTGTCCGGCGTGGTCCGCCGCGTCCTCGTTCAACTCACTCATGAGAGCCCTTCGCGCTGTGCACGGTGCACTGTCCTTGTCCGCATTGCCTCGGCGGGCCTGACCGCCGGTCCTCTCACCGCTTCCGCCAGGATCGGAAGCCCCGCAGGTGTTCCGGTGTGACCACGCTCTCCAGGCGCTCGTCGTCCTGGTCGCCGCCACCGAGCGCGGCCAACAGGCGTCGGGCCGGTACGTTGCGGTCGGTGCGCAGCGCCGTCAGCCGGACCTTCGCGCTGCCGAGCTGGTCGGCTCGGTCCGCCAGCCACTGCAACAGCCGTTCCTCGACGCCTCGGCCGAGGGCACGGCAGCTCAAGTTCCAGGCGAGAACGTCGACTCGGTCGCCGTCCGCGCGCAGGGCGAGCAGGCCGATCTGTCCGTAGTCGCCGAAGCGGTCTCGCGCGGCGACCGTCCACACCTCGCCGTCCTCCCGCCAGCGCGCCAGATCGCCGCCGTCGGCCGACCGGGGACGGAGGGTGAACTGATTGGTGCGGCGGACGAGTTGTTCGGCCCGTTCGACGTCGGCATCGGACAGGGCCCGGATGTCGACCTCAAGTCCGAGTTGGGCGAGGAACTCCTCGAAGCCGGCCTGTGCGCGCACCGCGTCCCGTTCCCGTTCCTGTGCGTAGAACCCGGCCCGCAGTCCGTCCTCGGCCGTGGCCGCCGCCGGAACGAGCGGCCACAACCGCCTTAGGAAGGCGTCCAGTTCGGCGGCCGGAGGGCAGGTCACGGACAGGACGTCCGGCAGCGCCGACCGCATTCCGGCGATCTCGACCGCGTTGTCGTCGAGGAACAGGAAGCTGTCCAGCCCCAGGTTGAGGGTGCGCGCGGCCTCCCTGAGGCGCTCGGGCTTCGGGCCCCAGCCGGCGGACAGCACGGTGAGGTGTTCCGCCCTCAGCAGGCTGTCCGGACGGTCCAGAACGGCCCGTACGGTGTCCTCGTCGTTGTTGCTGACCAGGGCGAGCAGCGCGCCCGCGGTACGCCATCGCAGCAGCGTCCTCGCCAGTGCGGCGCGCGGTCCGGTCAGGTCGACCGACTCGGGGCCGGTCTCTCCGGCGACCCCGCCCCAGAGGGTCTCGTCGCCGTCCACCGCGATCACCTTCGGCGCGGGACGCAGCACGGCTCGTACGACCTGGGCCAGCCGCAGGGCGACCGCCGCCTGGAAGCGGGGGGTGAAGGGCAGATGAGCGAGCCGCTCGGTCCGTTCGTCGAAGGGTTCGGCGACGGTGTGGTGGTGTGTCCAGTCGTCCGGGCCCAGCACCGCGATGCCGGGCGCCTCGGTCAGTTCGTCGACGAGGTCGCTCTCCCACAGCGCGAAGCGGTCGTCCCGCCGCGCCGAGGGGAGGATGCCGACGATCAGTGGTCCGCGGGTCCGCTCGGACAGGGCGCGCAGCGCGGCCGGGTAGGCGGTTCGCAGTTCGGTCAGTACCGCGTCGGTGACCGGGCCGAAGCGTTCGAGGTCAGCGGCCCGCAGCAGCACCACGCCCACCGCCGTGGCCGGATCGGTGAAGACTCCCGAGGGATCGCGCAGGGCGGCGAGCACCTGGTGGTACGGCGCCTCCGTCACCGTCAGTCCCTCGTCCCGGCCTCTCCCCTCCCGCGCTCCCTCCTGGGTGCCGTCCGCCACCGCCGCCTCGCACAGCAGCGGCAGATCGCCGAGCGCGAAGGTGGCGGCGAGGGCGAGCGAGCGACGCGTACGGGCCACCGGCGCCCCCTCAACGGGCTTCCCTTCAAGTGGTGTTGCCGTCGCCTCTATGGCGACCGGAGGCGGTGTGGCACCCGGTGCGCGAACAGCCGTCGTCGGGTCCTCGGCCGTCTCGGCGAGCAGCCGCAGGAACGCCTCCGCGAGTCCGGTGGAGGTCGCCGCGTCGAGGATGTCGAGATTGTGATCGAGCCGGACGCGGCCGGCGTCCGGGGTCATGGTGATCATGAGGTCGAGGTCGGAGTAGCCCGTTCCGGCCGGAAGCACCTCCAGCCGGCCGAGGGGTGCCGCAGAGGAGCGTACGTAGTTGAAGTACACCTCCACCAGCGGGGCGTTCGCCCGGTGCAGCCCCTGCCTGGCCAGTGCCGGCAGCACGTCCGAGAACATGGCGCCCTTGGAGAGGACCCGGTCCAGGCGCGCGTCCGTCCGGCACAGCACCTCCTCGATCCGCTCCCCCGCCGCCGCCTGTGCCGGGAAGGGCACCGGCACACCGAAGAAGCCCACCGCGTCGTACGCGTCGGCGTGGATGCGTGTGTCGACGGGCACGGCGAGCACGAAGCGCTCCCGCTCCCGCATCCTGGCCAGCAGGACGGTCAGGGTACCGAGGCAGAAGGCGGCCGGTGTGACGGCGAGCCTGCTCGCGGCCGCCGACACCCGCTCCATCAGCCCGCCGGGTATCTGCACGGTCACGCTCCCGGCCCGGTACGAACGCTTCTCCGGGCGCGGCCGGGCGAGCGTCAGGTCGAGGCGTTCGCTGCCCTGGAAGTCCTCGCGCCACTCGGTGCCGGCGGCTGCGGAGGCATCGCCGGTCCGCTGGGCCTCGACGAGCAGGTCGATGTCACGGTTGGTGACCGTGTCGCCGAGCGGGGTTCCGGACAGTTCAGCGTCGATCTCGCCCGCGACCAGGAGCAGCGACTGGAGATCGCTCACCGCGTGGTGCGCGCCGAACAGCAGGATCTGGCCGCGTGCGCCGGCGTCGAGCAGCTCGAACCGCCACAGGGGCGTTCTCGCCAGGTCGAACGGCGGCTCCAGGAGCCGGGACAACCGGTCGTCGGCGTCGGGTACGGCGTCGGCGGGCACGTGTGTCCAGCGCAGCAGCGGCTCGGCCGGCTCCCGTTCCACCCGCAGCTGTCGTCCCCTGCCGGTACCCGCGTCGATCGCGGTGCGCAGGGCCGCGTGGCGCCCGGCGAGCCGGGTGACGATGCCGGTGAGCGCCTCGCGGGTGGTCGGCGCGGTGAGCCGTACGGCGAGGCCGATGGCGTGTGCCGCGTCGGGCATGCCGGGCTGGGCGCTGCGCAGCAGCCTGACGACGTCGCGGGTCGCGGGCCGCAGCGCGGTCTCGGGCACCTCGGTGGCGGCCTCGGACCGTGGCTCGGTCCTCCCTGTCGTGGTACCCCGTTCGGGCAGCACCTCGCCGAGGGCCCGTGCGAGGCCCCGGATGTCGGACGCCGAGAAGACGGCGGCGGCCGGGAGTTCGACGCCCAGCTCACGCGCGAAGGCGTTGCGCAGCCGGACCAGCATCAGCGAGTCCAGGCCCAGTTGCTTGAGGGCCGTGGTGGCGGACAGCTCGACGGCACCGCCGGAGACCTGGCCGACCTTGGCCCGTACGTACGCTTCGAGCCGTGCGGCCCGGTCCTCGTCGGTCGCCGCCACGAACACCCGTGCGACGAGGTCGTCCGTGCCCGCCGCGTTCCCGGTGACGGTGATCAGGTCGCCCAGGATCGGGCGGGCGCGGGCCGCGTCCTCGTCGAGCTCCAGTGCGGCCCTGTCCAGAGCGACGGGGGCGAGCTGACGGCGGGAGGAGGCGAGCACCCGGTCGAACATCTCGCCGCCTTCGGCCGGGGTGAAGGCCATCAGGCCCGTACGACTGGTCTCGGCGGCACGGTCGGCGGAGCCTGCGACCATGCCGACCTCCGCCCAGGCGCCCCAGTCAAGGCTCAGTGCCGGGCGGCCGGCGCGGGAGAGGTGGTGGGCCCAGGCGTCGAGGAAGGCGTTCGCCGCCGCGTACGGGCTCTGGCCGGCCGAGCCGAGGACGCCCGCCACCGAGGCGAAGAGGACGAACCTGCCTGCCTCCGGGGCGAGTTCGGTGAGCAGGGCGGTGCCGAGGACCTTGGGGGCGAGGACGCGTCGTACGCGTTCGCCGGTCAGGTTCGCCACCGTGGCGTCGTCGAGGACACCCGCCGTGTGGACGACCGCGGCGATCGGCCCGGCCGCGCGCCGTACGCCGTCCAGGGCGGCGGTCAGCGCGCCGCGGTCGGCGACGTCCGCGCGGGCGAGGTGCACGGTGACGCCGCGGGCCTCGATGCCCTTGATCCAGCTCTCCGCGGCCGCGTCGGGGCCGCTGCGGCTCAGCAGGGCCAGCCGACGGGCGCCCCGGCGGACCAGCCGTTCGGCGGCCACCTTGCCGAGTCCGCCGAGACCGCCGGTGATCAGGTGCACTCCGTCCGCGGAGATCCCCTCGTCACCGCCGTCGTCCGGGCGGGTGCGGGCGAGGCGGGGCACCAGCCTGCCCGATTCGCGCAGCGCGACGAGCCGTTCGTCGTCGGCGTGACGCACCTGCGTCCACAGGGCCTCGTGGTCGTCCGTTGCCGGCAGGTCGATCAACGTGGTCGACAGCTCCGGGTACTCCTGGGCCACCGAGAGTCCGAGGCCCCAGGCCAGCGCCTGCTGAGGGTGTGTCACCTGAGTGCTGTCACCGGCCGCCTGGCTGCCCCGTACGACAATGAACAGGCGCGGGGCGCGGCCCCGGGGGCGGTCGGCGAGCGCCCGTACCAGGTGCAGGGTGCTCAAGCAGCAGCACAGCGCCGCCTCTTCGGCCGTGGCGGTGTCCTGGACGGCCGGCGCGTCGAGTGCGGACAGCTGCACCACCCGCTCCGGCGGACCGTCGGCGAAGGCCTCGTCGAGCAGACGGGTCAACTGCCCTGGATCGGCCGGGTCGAAGACGTAACGGCCGGGTCCCTCGGCGGCGAACGCGGCTCCCCTGCGCGCGATCACATGGGGCACCGCGGCGGCGGACAGCCGCTCCGCGAGCGCGTCGGCCACTCCGGTCTCGTCGGCCAGGACGAGCCAGCCGCCGTCGACCGGCTTCTCCCGTGCGGGCGGGCGCGGCTGCCAGCGGGTCTCGAAGAGTGCGCCGTCCAGCGGCGAAAGCGCGGCGAGCTCGAACTCCGCCGCCTCCAGCACCAGTTGGTCCTTCTCGTCCCAGAGCCGCAGATCCAGGAGGGCGGTGTCGCCGTCCACGGAGCGCAGCCGGCAGGTCGCCCAGGCGGGTGCGGAGCGCAGACCGGTGAACCGCACGCGCCCCACACCGGCGGGCACGAAGGCCCGGCCCGTCGGCGCGCCGGCAGGCAGGGCCGCGGTGTGGAAGGCGGCGTCGAGGACGGCGGGATGCAGCAGATGACCGGCGGAGGGCTGCCGGGCGAGCCGGCCGATCGCCGCGGTCTCGGTGCGGTGCCCCTGTTCCAGGAGCCGGAAGGCGGGGCCGTAGTCGATGCCCAGGGCCGCGAGTCCCGCGTAGACGGCGGGCAGGTCAGCCTCTTCCCCGCACCGCTCGCGCAGCACGGCGGGCTCTTCGCCCCGCTCCAGGGTGTCGGGCACGCGGGGCGCGTCCGTCACACCGGCCGTGGGTACGGGGCCGACGTCGAGGACCCTGCCGGTGACATGCCGTTCCCACGGCGCGGGCCGTGCCCCGGCGGCCGAGGAGGCGATGACGAACTCCTGGGAGCCGTCCTCCGTCGCGGGCATCATCACCAGTTGCAGCCGTACGGGACGGTCCGCGTCCAGAGCCAGCGGCCGCACGAACCTCACGTCGGCCAGCCGGACCTCACCGCCGTCCCGCAGCGCGGACGCGGCCTCCACGGCCAGGTCGAGGAAGGCGGCGCCCGGCAGCCAGACCTCGCCGCCGACCCGGTGGTCGGTGAGGTAGGCGAAGCGGCTGTCCCGCAGGTCGATGTCGCTCTGGAAGATGTGCCGGCCGGGGGTGTCGCTGGCCTCGACATGCGTGCCGAGCAACGGTGAGGTTCCGGCCGTCGCGGTGGCCGGGGCGGGCGCGCGCCAGTGGCGCTCGCGGGCGAAGGCGTACGTGGGCAGTTCGGTCCGGCGGCCCTGCGGGAACAGCGCAGGCCAGTCGGGCGTGTACCCGGCCTCGTACAACTCCCCCAGCCGGCCGAGCAGAACGCCCCGTCCGTCCTGTCCACGGCCGAGCGAACCGATCGCGACCGCGTCGATCCCCGCTTCGGCCGCCACCGCCTCGATCGAGGCCGTCAGCGAGGGATGCGGGCTCAGTTCGACGAAGTAGCGGTAGCCGTCGTCCAGCATCCGCCGGATCGTCTCCGCGAAACGGACGGGCCGTCCGAGGTTCGCGTACCAGTGGTCGGCGTCCAGCCGGTCTCCGGGCACCGGTTCGGCCGCCACCGTCGAGTACAACGGGGTCGGAGCGCACTTGCCGCTCATTCCGCCCAGCAGGTTCAGCAGTTCGGCGCGGACCGGGTCCATCAAGGGGGTGTGGGAGGCGAACGGCGTCGACAGCCTCCGTACCGGGATCTCCGACGCCTCCAGCCGCGCCCGCAGTTCGGCCAGCGCCTCGGTGTCGCCGGAGACGGCCGTGGAGTGGGCGCTGTTGACCGCCGCGACGAACAGCCGGCCGGCGGAGGGCGCGAGGAGCTTCTCGGTCTCCGTGCGGGACAGTTCCAGGGACAGCATGCCGCCCTGTCCCACGAGCGGGGCGACCGCCTGGGCGCGGGCGGTCACCACGGCGACGGCGTCGTCCAGGGTGAGGGCTCCCGCGCTGTACGCGGCGGCGATCTCCCCCAGGCTGTGCCCGGCCACGGCGTCCGGGCGCACGCCGAGCCCGCGCCAGGCGGCCGCCAGGGCCGAGTTGACCGCGAAGAGCACCGGCTGGAGGAACTCGGTGCGGCCGAACGGAGCGAACTCCTCGGGTGCCCGCAGCACGTCGATCACCGACCAGCCGACCCGGCGGCGCACCGCCTCGTCGATACGGGCCAGTTCCTCGCGGAAGGCCTCCGACTCGGCCGCCAGCTCCACGCCCATGCCGGGCCACTGGCCGCCGTGACCGGCGAAGACGAAGGCCACCTTGCCCGTCCGCTCACCGCGGGGCGGGGCCGACGCCGTCCGTCCGGCCGCCAACGCCTCCAGTTTCGCACGCAGTTCGTCGCGGTCACCGGCGACGATCCCGGCGCGCTGTTCGAAGTGGCTGCGGTGGCGCGCCAGGGTGTGGGCGACGTCGGGCAGGGAGGCGTCCTCGTCCAGGTGCCGGGCCAGCCGTGCGGCCTGTCCCCTTACGGCGGTCTCACCGCGCCCGGACAGCACGAACAGCCGCTTCTCCGGGGTGATGTCGCGCTCCGGCAGGACTTCGGCCGGTTCGGCCTCCTCCACGATCAGGTGCGCGTTGGTTCCGCTGATCCCGAAGGCGCTCACACCGGCCCGCCGCACGCGGTCGCCCGATGACGGCCAGGCGACCGTCTCCCCCAGCAGACGCAACCCGCTGTCGTCCCAGTCGACATGGCGACTGGGGGCGGAGGCGTGCAGGGTGCGGGGCAGGGACCGGTGCCGCAGGGACTGCACGACCTTGATGAGCCCTGCCACACCCGAAGCGGCCTGAGTGTGACCGATGTTGGACTTGAGCGAGCCGAGATACAGCGGCCGGCCCTCGGGGCGCGAGGCGCCGAACACCTCCGCGAGGGCGTTCGCCTCGATGGGGTCGCCGAGGGTGGTGCCGGTCCCGTGGGCCTCGACGTAGTCGATGTCGGCGGGTTCGAGTCCTGACAGCTCCAACGCCCGCCTGATCACCTGTTCCTGGGCAGGACCGTTCGGCGCGGACAGGCCCTGGCTGCGGCCGTCCTGGTTGACGGCCGTCCCGCGCAGCACGGCCAGCACCTCGTCGCCGTCACGCCGTGCGTCACCGAGCCGCTTGAGGACGACCATGCCCGCGCCCTCCGCCCAGACGGCGCCGTCGGCGTCGTCGGAGAAGGAGCGGCAGCGGCCGGTCGGGGACAGTCCTCTCAGCCGGCTGAACTCGACGAAGGTCCCGGGCGTCACCATCAGCGTCACCCCGCCGGCGAGCGCCAGGTCGCACTCGCCGGACCGCAGTGCCTGCGCCGCCAGGTGCAGCGCCACCAGGGACGAGGAGCAGGCGGTGTCCACCGTCAGGGCAGGACCGTTCAGGCCCAGCGTGTACGCGAGGCGGCCCGAGGCCACGCTCGGCGCCGATCCCGTGCCGACGTATCCGTCGAGGTCGTCGAGCCGTGATCCCGCGAGGTAGTCGCTGCCGAACATGCCGACGTACACGCCGGTCGCGGTGCCCGCGAGTTCGGCCGGGACGATCCCGGCGCGTTCCAGCGCCTCCCACGCCGTCTCCAGCAGCAGCCGCTGCTGCGGGTCCATGGCGTCCGCTTCCTTCGGGGTGATGCCGAAGAACCCCGCGTCGAAGGACTCCAGGTCGTCGAGGAAGCCGCCCTCCTTGGCGTAGGACTTGCCCAGGGCCTCCGGGTCGGGGTCGTGCAGCGTGTCCACGTCCCAGCGGTCCGCCGGGAACGGGCCCACCGCGTCACGGCCCTCCGCGACGAGGTGCCAGAGTCCCTCGGGGTCGTTCACCCCGCCGGGCAGACGGCAGGCCATCGCCACCAGGGCCAGCGGCTCGTCGGACGGCGGGGCGGGGGTGCGCGGGGATCGAGGCCCGGGTACGCCTCGTCCGGAGGTTCCGCCGTCCGTGGCGAGTGCGGTGGTCAGCAGATGGGCGCAGAGCCGGGCCGCGGTGGGGTGGTCGAACAGCAGGGTGGCGGGGAGCCTGGCGCCGATGCGGGTGCCGATGCGGTTGCGCAGCTCCACCGCCGTCACCGAGTCCATCCCGAGCTCGCGCAGCGGCTGATCGGGACCGACGGACTCGGCCGATCGCAGGCCGAGCGCGCGGGACGCCTCCTCGCGGACCAGGGCCAGGACGCGGGCGGCGCGGTCGGCCTCCGTCAGCCGGGCCAGCCTGGCCGCCAGACCCGTACCACCGTCCTGAGCGGTGCGGGGTGCGGGCAGAAGCGAGCGCCACAGGGCCGCCGTACCGTCGTCCGTGGCAGCCGTGGTCTCCCGCAGGCGGGGCAGGTCGAGGGACGTGGCGATCAGGTGCGGAGCGCCCCGGCGCAGGGCGAGTTCGACGAGTTCGCGGCCCTGGTCGGGCGTGAGGCTTCGGTGGCCCAGCCGGGCCATCCGGTCCAGGTCGGCATGTTCGGCGGCGAGGCCTTCGCCCGACCAGGCGCCGAAGGACACCGAGACCCCGGGCAGCCCCAAGGACCGCCTGTGGTGCGCGAGTTGGTCGAGGAAGACGTTGGCCGCCGCGTAGTTCGCCTGCCCCGGGCTGCCGAGCAGGCCGGCCGCCGAGGAGATCAGCAGGAACAGGTCGAGGGGTGCGTCGGCGGTGAGCCGGTGCAGATGGGCGGCGCCGTCCACCTTGGGACGCAGCACCCGGGCGAGGCGTTCGGGGGTCAGCTCGGCGACCACTCCGTCGTCCAGGATTCCGGCGCAGTGCACGACACCGCGAAGCGGCAGCGCGTCGCCGACCCGGGCGAGGACGCCGGCCAGGGCGGCGGCATCGGCGACGTCGCACTCCGCGATCTCGACCTGGCAGCCGAGCGCGGTCAGTTCGGCGGTGACCTCGGCGGCGCGTGGATCCGAACTGCCCTGACGTGATGTCAGAAGCAGCCGGGGGACCCCGTGTTCGGCGAGGAGCCGGCCGATCTGCCGGCCGACGGCGCCGAGCCCTCCGGTGATCAGCACGGTGCCGTCGGTGGGCACCGGGGCGCCCTGGCCGAGGAGGTCGAGGACGACAGGGGTGCTCGATGCCCCGCGCCGCCGTATCGCCTCACGTGCGGCGGTGACGGGCAGGACCTGGGCACGCGCGGTGCGCGCCGGATCGGCGACGGCCTCGCGCAGCGTCCGGGCCCACTCCTCGCTGTCGGCGGCGCGGTCGGGCGCGAGGGGCAGGGCCGCCGCCACGGTGAACGGCACGTCGTCCGGGAGCACCGTGACCAGCCGCGCGTCCGCCACCGCCTGGGAGCCGGGCGGGGTGTCGGCGAGCGCGAGGACCCGCAGGCCCGGGGTCAGGTCCACCACGTCGTCGGCGGTCTCGGTGACCACACCGGAGCAGACGGTGTGCCGCCGCTGTTCGCCGGGCCCGGGTACGGCCACGGCGTGCGCCTGGATCCGCACCTGGCCCGAGGTCAGGGCGGGGGGCGTGACAGCGTGCAGGGTCGGGTCGTCCGCGGTTCCGGCCAGTTCGTAGCAGTCACCGGCCGGAATCCGCAGCGTGTCCGTCGCGCGGGCCCGTACGAGCCGCGGAGCAAGCAAGACGCCTTCCCTGAAGGCGAGTTCGGGCTCGTCGGCGTGGGCCGCGGCCGTCGGCAGGACGTCGGCGGGATCGGAGCCGGTGAGGTCGAGCAGGGTCAGCCCGAGGTGCGGGTGTTCGGCCCGGGCGCTGCGGGCGAGGCCCCACAGCACCGACTGGGCCAGGCCCGGCACGCCGTCCCCCGCGCCGGTCGCGACCGCGCCGCGGGTCACCCACAGGGTCCGGGCGGGCCGCTCGTCGTCCGCGAACGCGATCAGGGCGCGCAGTTCGGCCAGCGCCGTCGCGGCCAACTCGTGCGCCGTGGAGGCGGGTTCGGCGTCGGGCGCGGGCCGCGGCCAGAATCGTACGACGGTGTGGGCGTCGGTCTCGCGCAGCTGGACGCCTGCCGCCGCCAGCTCGCGCAGGGCGGCCGCCACCTCCGGGTCCGCGGGGTCTCCGTGGACGGCCCACGCGGCGGACGGTGCCGGCTCGGGGTGTTCGGTCACGGCCGTCCACGCCACTTCGTACAGGTGCCGGGCGTTCTCCGAGGCGCCGTTCAGGTCCGCCGGGTCGGCGGCCCGCAGCCGTACGTCCTCCAGGCGGCCCGCGGGAAGACCGTCGGAGTCCCACAGGGTCACGTCGAGGACGACGTCGGTCCCCGAGCCGCCCGAGCGGCGCACCAGCGCGGTGAGGTCGCTCGGTCCGCCCGGCGGCAGGACGCAGCGGCCCACCGCGACGGGCAGCAGCACCCGGCCGTCGGACGGGTCCAGCGCCGCGGCCACGTGCAGTGCGGCGTCCAGCAGTGCCGGGTGCACGGGGTAGGGACCGGCCGCGTCACGGGCCACGGACGGCAGCGACAGCCGGACCAGCAGTTCGCCGTCGGCGGGCGTCGTGACCGCCGAGCGGACACCCTGGAAGCAGGGACCGTAGCCGAGACCGAGCGCGGCCAGCCGTTCGTAGGTCGCCGGGCCCCAGACGGACTCGGCGGCCTCCGGCCACTTCGGCGGCTGGGCCGCCGTCACCGGGGCGGGGGCGGCCGCCGAGGCGGTGGCGTGCAGGGTCCAGCCCGGGGCCTCCCCGCCGCGCGGGCGGCTGTGCACGGTGATCTCGGGCGTGGATCCGGCGGTGACCACCTCGACCGACACCTCGACCGTGCCGGTCCGCGGCAGCACGAGGGGCGCGAGCAGGAGCAGTTCGGTCACGTCGCCCGACATGTCCGGACGGGCCACGGCGAGCGCGGCGCGACACAGCTCCATCACGGTCGTGCCCGACACCACGGTCCGCCCGAACACGGCGTGGTCGGACAGCCAGTCGGCGGTGGCCGGGGACCAGTCGTTGCGGAAGGTCCAGCGGGTCTCGTCCGGCGACTGCAACTGGACGCCCAGCAGCGGGTGCGCGGCGCGGTCGAAGGGGCCCAAGGTCACGGCACCGGACCCGGGTTCGGGATCGATCCAGTGGGACCGGGCGTCCCAGGCGTACGTGGGCAGGTCGGCCGTCCGCGTCCCGGGGACGAGGCGGCGCCAGTCGATCCGCCGTCCGTGGACGTGGAGTTCGGCGGCGGCCCGGTCCAGACAGGCGGGCCCGTCCTCGTCGCGGCGCAGCGATCCGACCGCGACCAGGTCCGTGTGACCGTGGTCCTCGGCGACGGTGCGGACGGCGGTGACGAGGGAGGGGTGGGGGCTGAGCTCCACGAAGTGGCGGTAGCCGTCGGCCACCATGCGTTCCACGGCGGGCGCGAAACGCACGGGTTCCCGCAGGTTCGTGTACCAGTAGTCGGCCTCCAACTCCTGCGTCACCGGCTCGCCGGTGACCGTGGAGTACCAGGTGACGGAGGTCAAGGAGGTGGTGACACCGTCGAGTTCGTCGAGGATCACCCCGCGCAACGGCTCG
Source organism: Streptomyces sp. NPDC024698 (assembly GCF_055559015.1). Classification (NCBI taxonomy): domain Bacteria; kingdom Bacillati; phylum Actinomycetota; class Actinomycetes; order Kitasatosporales; family Streptomycetaceae; genus Streptomyces; species Streptomyces sp. NPDC024698. The sequence goes on from NZ_JBVHLK010000009.1 coordinate 170,286, forward strand.
ACGCGGGCGCTGTGGGAGGCGTAGTCGACGTCGAGCCGGCGGACGAACACCTGCTCCCGGGCGAGGTCGGCGAGCAGGGCGTCGAGCGGCTCCTCCTCACCGGCGATCACCGTGGAGCGGCCGCTGTTCACGGCCGCGACGGACACCCGGCCGCCGAGTCCGCGCAGGCGCGTCTCGACCTCGGTGTGCGGCAGGGCGACGACGGCCATGGTCCCGGTGCCGGACACCTCGGTCAGGGCCTGGCTGCGCAGGGCGACGACCGCCGCCGCGTCGTTGAGGCTCAGCGCCCCGGCGACGCAGGCCGCCGCCACCTCGCCCTGACTGTGCCCGATGACCGCGTCCGGCCGTACTCCGCGGGCCCGCCACACCGCGGCCAGGGAGACCATCACGGCGAAGAGGACCGGCTGGACGACATCCACCCGGTCCAGGGAAGGAGCGCCCTGGTCGCCGCGCAGCACGGCCGCCACCGACCAGTCGGTGAACGGCCGCAGAGCCGCGTCGCATCTGTCGAGTTCGTCCGCGAACACCGGTGAACTGTTCATGAGTTCACGGGCCATGCCGGGCCACTGAGAACCCTGACCGGGGAAGACGAACGCCAACTTGCCGTGCGGGAGCACCTGTTGCGGGCCGACGACCAGGTCGGGGTCCGGCTTCTCCTCGGTCAGACCGTGGAGCGCGGCGAGCAGTTCGTCGTGGTCGCCCGCACGGAGGACGGCGCGGTGCTCGAAGTGGGTGCGGTGGTGGGCCAGCGTCGCGGCCACGTACGCCAGTTCCGGGCGCGGTCGCGCGGTGAGCGCGTCGATCAGGCGGGCGGCCTGCCCCCGGAGGGCCGGGAGGGTGCGGGCGGACAGCGGGAAGAGGACCGGCTGTTCGGGACGCGGGCCCTCGGCGGGTATCGGGGTGGCGGGTGGAGCCGGAGTGACATCGCGTGCCGGAGTCGCGGCCGCCGCCGCCGACGTCGCGGCAGACTTCGGCGTCGGAGCCGGCTGCACGACCGGGCGTGTCAGGTCCTCCGGCGATTCCTCCAGCACCACATGGGCGTTGGTGCCGCTGATCCCGAACGCGCTCACCCCGGCCCGCCGGACCCGGTCATCGCGCCGTGGCCACGCCTCGGCGTCGCTGTGTACGCGCAGGCCGCCGTCCGCCCAGTCGACGTGCTCGGTCGGGGTCTCGGCGTGCAGGGACGCCGGGAGCCGTTCGTGGCCGAGGGACAGGACCGTCTTGATGACGCCACCGATGCCCGCCGCGGCCTGAGCGTGACCGATGTTGGACTTCAGGGAGCCGACGCCCAGGGGCCGGTCCTCAGGCCGTCCCGGTCCGAAGACCGACGCGAGCGCCCGGCCCTCGATGGGATCGCCGAGCGGCGTACCGGTGCCGTGCGCCTCGACGTAGTCCAGGTCGTCCGGGCACAGCCCGGCGTCGTCGAGGGCGGCGCGCAGCACCCGTTCCTGCGCGGGACCGCTCGGCGCGCTCAGGCCCTGGCTGCGGCCGTCCTGGTTGATCGCCGATCCCTTGACGACCGCGAGGACCCGGTCACCGTCCCGGCGCGCGTCCGCGAGCCGCTTGAGGAGCACGAGACCGCAGCCCTCGGCCCACACCACACCGTCCGCCTCGGTGGAGAACGGGCTGCACCGCCCGGACGGCGACAGCCCGCGCAGTCTGCTGAACTCGACGTGCCCGCGCGGTGTCACGAGGAGCGTCGCGCCGCCGGCCAGCGCCAGGTCGCACTCGCCCGCGGCCAGCGCGCGGGCGGCCAGGTGCAGGGCCACGAGGGAGGAGGAGCAGGCGGTGTCGACCGTGACGGCCGGTCCGTGCAGGCCGAGGGTGTAGGCGATGCGCCCGGACGCCACGCTGGACGCCGAGCCGGTACCCACGTGTCCGTCGAGCCGGTCCAGGGAGGCCGAGGCGAGGTATCCGCTGTCGTACAGGCCGACGTAGACGCCGGTTCGGCTGCCGTTCAGTGCCTCCGGGACGATCCCGGACCGCTCGATCGCCTCCCAGCCGGTCTCCAGCAGCACCCTCTGCTGCGGGTCCATGGCCGCGGCCTCGCGCGGCGAGATGCCGAAGAAGGCGGCGTCGAAGCGGTCGATGCCGGTCAGGAACCCGCCGCGCAGGGTGTACGCCTTGCCGGTGGCCTCCGGGTCGGGGTCGTACAGCCCCTCGGTGTCCCAGCGGCCCGCGGGCACCTCGCCGACGACGTCCTCGCCCTCGTCGAGCAGTCGCCAGAGAGCCTCCGGGTCGTCGGCGCCGCCGGGGAACCGGCAAGCCATGGAGATGATCGCGATGTCGTCCCCCGTCCGCACGGACGGGCCGGCCGGCGCGTCGCGCGAAGCCGGGGCCGGACCGGCCGCGCCCAGAGGTCGTTCATCGAGGACGGCCTCGGAGATCCCCGCGATGGTGGGGTGGTCGAAGACGACGGAGGGTTCGAGCGGCCGCCCGGTCCACGCGGACAGGCCCGCGACCAGCTTCACCAACTGGACCGATCCCAGACCGAATTCGGCGATCGGTCGCTCCGGTGCGACGGCCGAGGGGGCGAGCCCGGTCACCTCGGCGACGGCGGACGTCAACCAGGCCCGCACCCCCTCGGCGGTCGTCGGGGACATCTCGGGGAACTGCTTCGGGGACTCGTTCGCAGGCATCTGGGCTGGTGTCCTCGTGAACTCGGGCTCAGGTGGATTCCGTACGGCCGGTGCGGCGGGTGCACGGGCGTAGGACGGACGCCGCCGACGCCCGGCGGGCGACAGACGACAGACGGCAGACGGCAGACGGCAGACGGCAGGGACAGTGGGAGGGACAGTGGGAGGCAGCGGCGCATTCCGGTGGTGTGCGGTGGACTTCGGCGGATGCGGGCGCGGCACGGCCCCGTGGTGTCGCCCGACGACCGCCCCGCCGAGGGCCGACGGGCCGACCGCCGACCGCCGACCGCCGACCGCTCAACAGACTTCACGGAGGAAGACATTGAGCAGCTGACCGCACAACAGAGCTATCCCAGGCGGGTGTTGAGCCGCCGACGGCGCACGGGCACGCCGTCGGCGGGGCTCATGCCGACGCGGGTGCGCCGACCAGGGAGAGGGTTCCGTCGAGATAGGCCGCCCGGGAGGCACGGCGCTGGATCTTCCCGCTGGACGTCTTGGGGATGGTGCCCGGGTGGACGAGCACGACGTCACGCACCGGCAGGCCGTGTGCCTCACTGATCGCGCCGCGGATCAGATCGATGATCTTCTGGGACTCGCCCACCGCCTCGGGTGCCGTCTCGGCGACGACGACGGGCTGTTCGCCCTCCCCTCCGCCGTCCACGGAGAAGGCGGCGGTACAGCCGGGCCGCAGCGCCCAGTGGGACATCTCGGCGGACAGTTCCAGGTCCTGCGGATAGTGGTTGCGTCCCTCGATGACGATGAGATCCTTCAGACGGCCGGTGACGAAGAGTTCGCCGCCCCGGAGGAATCCGAGGTCGCCGGTGCGCAGGAAACGGCCCTCGCGACCCTCCAAGGTGGCACGGAAGGTCTGGCGGGTGGCCAGCGCGTTGCGCCAGTACCCCCTGGCGACGCTCGCGCCGGAGACCCAGATCTCACCGACCTCGCCCTCGGGCAGCTCTTCCTGCCGTTCCGGGTCGGCGATCACCACGGTGACGCCGCGGCCGGGCCGGCCGGAGCCGACCGCCGCCACGTCCATCGACCTGGCCCCCGCCCGACCGGGATGCGGCCCGGCCCCGTCGGCAGCGTTCAGGGTGACTTCCGCGTCCGTACCCGCGCCCGCGACCAGGGTCGGCGGCACCTCCACCGAACCGCCCGTGACGATCAGCGTTGCCTCGGCCAGGCCGTAGCACGGATAGTGGGCCTCACGGCGGAAACCGGCCGGACCGAAGGTCTCGGCGAAGCGGCGCAGGGTCGCGGCCCGCACCGGTTCGGCGCCGTTGAAGGCGACCTTCCACCGGCTCAGGTCGAGGCTGTCGAGCAGCTCCGGCGTGGCATGCCTCAGGCACAACTCGTAGGCGAAGTTGGGGCCGCCGCTGGTGTGCGGACGGTACCGGCTGATGGCGTTCAGCCAGCGCTCGGGCCGCTGGAGGAAGTGCAGCGGGGAGAAGAGAGTCGCGGTCACGCCGAGGTAGGCGGCGTTCAGGACCGGGCCGATGAGACCCATGTCGTGGTACACGGGCAGCCAGCTGACGAAGAGTTCGTGGTCGTACTCCTCGATCACGTCGGGAGTGTGACCCATCCGCTCCGTGATGACCCGCTCGTTGTCCATCAGGTTTCCGTGGGTCACCATCACCCCGCGCGGGGCGGAGGTGGACCCGGAGGTGTACTGGAGGAAGGCGACCGAGTCGGCGGTCAGGTCGGGTTCGCGCCAGGACGCGGCCGCCGCGTCGGGGATGTCCTCGGTGGCGACGCAGGTGATGTCGGCCAGTTCGGGCAGGTCTTCCGACATGCCGGCCAGGGCCGCGATCACCTCGCGGCCGCCCAGGATCACCTTGGCGTCCGCGTCGGCGATCAGGCGTTTCACCCGGAGCAGGGCGCGGTGGTTCTGCGATCGCCCGTGCGGGGGCAGGCCCGGCACGGCGACGACACCGGCCGAGAGGCAGCCGAGGTAGCCGCAGATGAACTCGAGGCCGGGCGGATACAGGAGCAGGACGCGGGCGCCGGCCAGGCCGCGCTCCTGGAGCCAGGCCGCGACGGCACGGGACCGTTCGGCGAGCCGTCCGTACGAGATGTCCTGGATCTCTCCGTCGACGTCACCCGTGAGGAGATACCGGTAGGCGGTGCGGTCAGGCTGTCTGGAGGCGTGCAGAGTTAAGAGATCGACCAGGGAACGAGCCATGGGAGGAGTCTCACCTGTTCGGATGATTGAGCGAAAAGAACGGAGTTCGAAGGCCGCGTCATGGGTGCGCGCAGATGCCGTGTCCGCCTGGCCCCCTTGCCAGAACGTCCGTCTCGACCAATCCGCCGGGAAGCGACGGCGTTGCTCGCGCCGGCTCCCCGTGGCCCCCTACGGATTGCTACCAACGAGTAACACGATAGCAAGCCAGACCTGCCCCTTCGATGTAACCCCGGGTACTAAATACGGAATTGGTCAGACTGACGATTCGTCAGCAGGCTTGAGCCGGGTGAAGCCGCTGGTACGCGAGGTGAACCGAGAGGGCGTGTGTACCGCGTCACGCACTCCGAACGACGTTCGAGCCACTCGGGCCCGCCCGGCGAAACACGACACCGCCGACTCGGCCGACGATTTCCGCCCCAGGCATGGACACGACGGGTCGCCGGTGGTGTCATGCCGTTCGGAGCACCTTTGCAACGTTAGAAAAGCAGCCCTCGGCACACCGCTCCGGGCTGCCTTCGTCACGCTGCCGTGTGGTGCCGTGGATCCCAGCGCTCACCGCACCTCGCCGCACGTTCACCGCAGATCGAGCGTCGCCCCCGCACCTGAACCTCTCCGAACGGCTGTCCGCCGTCCCCCACGCATCGGAGACCCACCCCATGGTGAATCCCGCAGACTCCAGCACCCCGAGCACCAGCCGCCGCGCGCTCTTACGGTGGACCGGCGCGCTGGCCGCCGCCACGGCCACCGACGGCGTGTTCACGGCGAAAGCCGCACAGGCCGCGGCACCTTCCGCCGCGGGTGAGGGTGCCTCCGCGCAGGCCCTCGCCGCCTCCACGTTCAGTCCGCTGCGCCCGCCCGCCGTTCCGCTGGCCGTACGGTCGCCCTACCTCTCCACCTGGGTGGCCGCGGACAACCTCGCCGGGACCTGGGCCACCTTCTGGAACGGTCACATCACCGCCCTGTGCGGCCTGGCCAGGATCGACGGCGCGGCCTACGTCTTCGCCGGATCACCCGCGCTGCCCGGCGGCCCCACCCTGACCACCATGCGGCAGCTCTCGCTCCAGCTCACGGCGACCCGCTCGATCTACACCCTCAGCGGCGGCGGGGTGACCCTCACCGTCACCTTCTTCTCCCCGGTGGACCTGGAGAACCTCCGACGCCAGTCGGTGCCGCTCAGCTATGTCACCGTCCAGGCGGCCTCCGACGACGGCCGGGCTCACAGCGTCGAGGTCCATGTCGACGTCTCCGGGGAATGGGTCCACGGCGACAACGGCACCCCCATCACCTGGGCGCAGCAGCAGTCCGGCGCGATGACCCTCCTCAGCGCCGAGCCCGCCTCCCCGGCGGTCCTCCAGGAGAACGGTGACCAGGCCGCGTGGGGACGGCTGGTGCTCGCCGCTCCGACGGGTGCGGGGACGAGCTGGCAGATCGGACAGGACACCGTGGTGCGGACCGCGTCGGTGAGCGGCGGCCACCTCGCCGGCACCGTGGACGGCGCGCAGCCGAGGGCCATCGACGACCGCTGGCCGGTACTCGGGTTCAACCGGGACTTCGGCATCGTCGGCCCCGGCGCTCCCTCACCCGCCTTCACCCTCACCCTCGGCCATGTCCGTACGCCCGCTGTGAGTTATCTCGGCACCCAGCTCCAGCCCTGGTGGACGCACTACTGGGATGCCTGGCCCGACATGGTCGTCTGGTTCGACGCCGATCATGCCGCCGCGCTGGACGCCGCGACCGCTCTCGACCAGCGTATCCACGACGACGCGGTCGCGGCCGCGGGCGGGGGCACCACGGGTGAGCACTACGCCGCGGTGTGCGCCCTGGCGTTGCGTCAGTCCGTGGGCAGTGCCGAGCTGGTGGACCGGGGCGGTGTCCCCTGGGCGTTCCAGAAGGAGATCTCCTCCAGCGGCAACATGTCGACCGTGGACGTCGTCTATCCGACGTTCCCCGTGTACCTCCACCTCTCCCCCGGCTATCTGCGGATGCTGCTGGAGCCGCTGCTGGACTACCCGGAGCACGGCGGCTGGCCCAACGCCTTCGCCGAGCACGACCTGGGCCGGCTCTATCCCAACGCGGACGGCCACGACGACGGCAACGAGGAGTCCATGCCGGTCGAGGAGTCGGCCAACATGCTCATCATGGCCGCCGCGGTCATCCAGCGGCTTCCCTCCGCCGACGCCGCCGCCTTCGCCCGTACCCACTACGCGATCCTGCGTCAGTGGGCCGAGTACCTGGCCGCCAACGCCCTGGACCCCGGCTATCAGAACCAGACCGACGACTTCACCGGGTTCATCGCCCACAGCTCCAATCTGGCGCTCAAGGGCATCATCGGCATCGGCGCGATGGGCGTCGTCGCCGGAGCCGTGGGCAACACCGGGGACGCGGCCCGCTACTCCACGCTGGCCCGCAGCTGCGTCAGCCGCTGGACGACCCTCTCCGAGGACTCCTCAGGCCGTCACCTCAAGCTCGCCTACGACCAGGACGGCACCTGGAGCCTGAAATACAACGGCTTCCCGGACCGGCTGCTCGGCCTGGACCTGATGCCGCTCGGCACCGCCGCACGTGAGGCGTCCTGGTACGCGGCGCACGCCGGGACCTACGGAGTGGTCCTCGACCCGCGCAACGACTACACGAAGGCCGACTGGGAGCTGTGGACCGCGGCCTGGCTCGCCGATCACACCGCGACCCGCGACACCCTGGTCGACGGCGTCTACGGCTTCGCCGACAGCACCGCGCAGCGGGCTCCCTTCACCGACTGGTACGTGGTCGCCACCGCCGCCCAGCGGGGCTTCGCCGACCGGGCCGTGGTCGGCGGGACGTTCGCGCTCCTGCTGCCCCCGGCCCCCTCCGCCACCGTCTGGCGCCGCGTCCAGAACCGCAACTCCGGGAAGGTGCTGGCCGTCTCCGGGATGTCCCTGGCCGACACCGCCGACGTCACCCAGTACGCCGACAACGGCAGTGCCGACCATCTGTGGACGCTGATCGACAACGGCGACGGCACCGTACGGATCGTCAACCGCAACAGCGGCAAGGTGCTCGCGGTGCACGACCAGAGCCTCGACAACGGCGCCCATGTGCAGCAGTACCAGGACAACGGCACCCCGGACCACATCTGGCGGACCGTCGACGACGGCGACGGCTGGCTGAAGATCGTGAACGTCCGCTCGGGAAAGCTGCTCGCCGTCGACGGGATGTCCGGCGCGGACGCGGCCCAGGTCACCCAGTGGGAGGACAACGGCACGTCCGACCACCTGTGGCGATTCCTGTAGGCCCTCCGTCCCGCCCTTCTTCATGCCGCCCCGTTCTGCTCCGGCTCGTTCCGCCCTGTTCGGCTCTGCCTCGCTCCGCCCCCCTCGGCCCTGTCCTGCCTCGTGAGGAGGACCAGTCATGTCCCTCCGTCCCCTGCTCCGCATCGTGCTGCCATTCGCCCTGCTTCCGGTGCTCCTCGTGCCCGGCGCGCCTCCTGCGCCGACTGCCGCAGCGCCGCAGCCGCTGGCGTCAGCGCCGGCGTCGGCCCCCGTCTGCTCCCTGTACTGCGACACGCTGGACCCGTCGAAGGCCGCTCAGGAGTCCTTCCCGGTGTCCGACCTGAACCTCAACGGCAGGCTGCTGCGACTGCACGTCGACGATGCCGACGGCATGGTCTGGGCGAGCATCGACCGCGCGATGCCGAACGACGCCGTCTGGCTGGACCGCTCCTGGGACGGCGGTGCGACCTGGGAGGGACTGCTGGGAAAGGCGGCCGTCCCGGCGACGTGGACCGGCACCCGAACCCTGATGTACAACCTCTACGACCCGGGGAATCACCGGCGCGGCCTGCTGCGTGCCTGCGGTGACGCCCAGGGCGTGACCTGTACGGGGTGGACGCACACCGTGGTCTGCGCGGCCGTGTGCGACGGCGGAGGCGGCGCGGCCGGTGACAACCGGCCGGTGGCCCCGACCACCCTCGCCGGACGCACCATCACCCTGCACACGGACAGCACGGGGATGGCCTGGGCGACCCTGGCCGACGGCCGGGCGGGAGACGAGGTGTGGCTGGACCGCTCCTGGAACGGCGGCGTGAGCCTGCCCGACGGATCCTCCCTCGGACGGCTTCCGGTCCCCGCCGGGGCTACCGGAACCGGCACCGCGCGGTACAACACCACCGATCCGCTGGGCCGCCTCTACGGTGGCGCGGTGCGGGCCTGCGGACGCGCGGTGGAGGGCCAGAACGGCTCGTGCACCGCCTGGGCCCGCCCGGTGACCGACAGCGCGTCCGCCGCGGCGGACGCGCTGATGTACGCGTACGACCCCACCACCGCCTACTGGCGGTCCAGTTGGTGGAACTCCGCGGTCGCGCTGACCACCGTCATCGACTATCTGCGGCAGAGCGGCGACACCCGGTACACCTGGATCGTCGAGCAGACCTTCAAGACCGACAAGGTGGCTTTCCCGGCAGGGGCGCGCAGCTCCGATCCCATCGAGGGGGACTTCATCAGCCGCTCCACCGACGACTCCGAATGGTGGGCGCTGGCTTGGATCGACGCCTACGACCTCACCCACGACCGGCGCTACCTCGACGAGGCCGTCACCATCGCGAGCTATGTCAACAGCCTCTGGGACACCGGTAGTTGTGGGGGTGGAGTGTGGTGGGACCGCGAACGGACGTACAAGAACGCCATCACCAGCACGCTGTACGTCCGTCTCACCGCGGCGCTGCACAACCGGCTGCCCGGCGACACCGTCTGGCTGGGCCGGGCCACCACCGCCTGGAGCTGGTTCCTGGGCAGCGGTCTGGTCAACTCCTCGGGCCTGGTCAACGACGGCCTCACCCGCGGCTGCGCGAACAACGGCCAGACCGTGTGGAGTTACAACCAGGGGCTGGCGATCGGTGCCGCGGTGGAGATCTGGCGGGCCACCGGCAGCGCGACCGCGCTGGCCACCGGCCGCCGGCTCGCGGACGCGGCGCTCGCCTCCCCCGTGCTGGTGGACGCGGGCATCCTCACGGAGTCCTGCGACGCGCTCACCTCTGACTGCGACGACAACGCGAAACAGTTCAAGGGGGTCTTCATGCGCTACCTCCAGGACCTGGACTCCGTGACCGGCAACAGCTATCTCGCCTTCGCCACCGCCCAGGCCGACCGTGTCTGGAGCGCCGATCGCGACAGCCTGAACCAACTCGGCCAGCGTTGGTCGGGCGGCGGATCCGCCGCCCATCCCAACGCCCGCGACTGGCGCACCCAGGCCTCGGCCCTGAGCGCGCTCCTGGCGGCAGGCTGACCGGCAGCAACCACGGCACCCGGCCCATGCGCCCGGTGCCCGCCGTCGCCCTCCGGGTCCTCCCGACCCGGGGGCTCACGACTCCGTGTGGTCCGGATGCCCCGCGGTGCGGCGTCGTTCCTTCATCTCGGCCTCGAAGACGTGGTCCACGCCTTCGGTCAGGGCGCCGCGGATCTCGGCCTCGACCTCCTTGAACGGCTCGTAGTAGGTGGAGTTGTACGACTCGACGATCTGGAAGGTCCAGTGCCCCGGGATGACGTTGCGCCCCAGGATCTCCCGCTCGACGCGGTCGGCCCATTCAGGCTGACCGGCATCGCGAAGGAGTCGCACGGCACGGTCCAGTTCGAGATCGGCTCCCCCGGTGAGCTGATGGAAGTCGTAGAGACTGCCCCGGGCGCGTTCCGTCGTCTCCAGAGCCTTCGAGAGGGCTCCGAGCGCCTCCACGGTGGTGTCCGACACTCCGCCGGGGCGCCGCCGTGCCGCAGCGGGGACATCATGGTGATCGTTCATGGACTCATGGGTTTCCCGTCCGGAGGAATCCTCACGCGCGCGCGTCCGATCGAGGGTGTCTCCCCGGGGCGGCCAGGCCTCGTACACTCGGCGTCCGTGGCTGATGACCCGATGACACGGCTGAATCCGCACGCCCTCGGACGGGTGTTCAACGAGGTGCCGGAGCTCTACGACCGGGTCCGTCCGGGATATCCCGACGAACTGTTCGCGGACCTTGTCGCCGTCACCGGTATCGACGCGGACTCGTCGGTGCTGGAGGTGGGCTGCGGCACGGGTCAGGCGACCGGCTCGTTGGCGGCGCCGGGATGCTCGGTGACCGCCGTCGAGCCCGGCCCGGAGATGGCCGCGCTGGCTCGCCGACGGTGCACCAGCTTGCGCAACGTCGGGATCGAGACGTCGACGTTCGAGGAGTGGGACGACCGCGGTCGGCGATTCGATGTTCTCGTGGCCGCCTCGTCGTGGCACTGGGTCGATCCGTCGGTCGGCTGGCGGCGTGCGCACGAGGTCCTGCGTCCCGGAGGCTGGACGGCGCTGCTCGGCAACGTCGTCGTCCGTCGGCCGGGCGAGCCGGAGGTGTACGCGGAAACGGCCGATCTCCATGAGCGGTTCTGTCCCGGAAACCCCGGCTGGGGCCATCCGCCGCTGGAGGCCGACGTGCGCACCACCGACGAGGGGTGGGGCCTGGTCGCCGGTCCCGGAGGGCTGTTCGGCCCGACGATCGTGCGCTGGTACCCGGCCGTTCAGTGGTTCGACGGGGCCGGTTTCGCGGATCTCCTGCGCTCGACGTCGTTGTACCGACGGCTCGCCCCCGAGGTCCGAGAACCCCTGCTCGACGCCGTCGCCGAGCGCATCCGCACACGGATGGGCGACCGGGTCGCACGCCGCTATCTGAGCGTCCTGCGGGTCGGACAGCGCGTGGCGTGAGCCAGGGGGCACGGAACGGACTGCCGGCCCTGTCCTGGAAGCGGCCGCGCGCCTGAAGACGGAGCAGGGGCGGAGCCGACGGGAGTTCACAGGTTCCCGACCGCCGCCAGCAGACGGCCCACGGCCTCGTCGACCGTCGAGCGCGGACAGCCCAGGTTCACCCGCATATAGCCGTGGCCCTCGATCCCGAACTTCTGCCCCTTGTCCAGCCATAGCCGGGCTCTGGTGAGCATGAACTTGTCCAGGGACTCGGCGTCCATTCCCAGTCCCCGGCAGTCCATCCACGCCAGATAGAGGGAGTCGGCCGGCAGGACCCGCACCTTGGAGGTGGCGGAATTGACCGCGTGCGCGAAGTGCGCGTGATTGTCGCGCAGATAGCTGAGCAACTCCTCCAGCCAGGGCTCGCCGTACGTGTAGGCCGCCTCGGCGGCGACCATGCCCAGCACGTTCACCAGGGGGAAGGCGTTGCGATCGTGCTGGCGGGCCAGTTCGGCCCGCAGCCTGGGATCAGGTACGAGGACGTTGGCGCTCTGGAGGCCGGCCAGGTTGAACGTCTTGCTCGGAGAGGTGCACGTGATGCTGTTCCGCGCGAACTCCGCGCCGAGCGAGGCGAAAGGGGTGTGCCTGCGGGCCGGGTTGATGATCAGGTCCTGATGGACCTCGTCGGAGACGACCAGGACGTCGTGCCGGGCGCAGATCTCCCCCATCGTCCGCAGCTCGTCCTCCGTCCAGACGTTCCCGGTCGGGTTGTGCGGGTGGCTGAGGATGAACAGCTTGGTGTCGGGACGGATGGCGGCCTCGAACGTCCGGGCGTCGAACCGGTAGCCGTCCTCGGTCCGTCGAAGCGGTGCGAACGCGAGGTGGCGGCCGTTCAGCAGGACGTCCTCGTGGAAGTGGACATAGACCGGGGGCTGGATCAGGACCGAGTCACCCGGCGCCGAGAACGCCTGAACGACCGTCTTGAGCGTGGTGATGATGCCCGCGGTCTGCATCACCCACTCCCTGGGCACTTCCCAGCCGAAGCGCCTGGCCTGCCATCCGGTCACGGCGTCGAGGTAGCTGTCGCGCGCGCCGGCGGGATACCCGAAGACGCCATGGTCCACCGCTTCGTGGAGCGCGTCCGTCACGGCCTGCGGCGCCTTGAAATCGGTGTCGGCGACCCACATCGGCAGCGGATCGGCCGCGACCTCGTCCGCCGTCAGGAACTCGTGGGCGGCGGCCCACTTCATGGAGTTGCTGTTCCTGCGGTCGACGACGGCGTCGAAGATCGATCCGGCCCCGGCCGCGGAGCCGCTCCGCCGCGCCCGGCCGTGTGGGGTGGTGTCGGTTGCCATGCCCGGATGCTAACCAGGACGGCCCCGGAAGCGGATCATGCTCACCGGACGGCGAAGAAGACCTGGGGGCGCCGCTCGGTCCCTGGGTCACTTCGTCAGCGGGCAGGAGCGGTTCGAAACTGTCGGCGTAGGGCCAGTCCGATGGCCGCCTCATCCAGCCGTACGAACGATAGGGGCGCCATGCCCGGTGCTGCTGCACCAAATAGCCTGCAACTCCCGTTTGTTCTACCGGAGTTCGACGACGTACCTCCGCCGCCCGCCTTCGCGGTCCCCCTTCCCGATCGGCCGACGCGAAATTCCCTGCGCGGCCACCCGGCATCCCGTAACCTCGTGGATGTCGACGCGGGGTGGAGCAGCTCGGTAGCTCGCTGGGCTCATAACCCAGAGGTCGCGTGGTTCGAATCCCGCCCCCGCTACGAAGTTCCGGCCCCATCGCCCCAGCGGCGGAGGGGCCGGAGCTGTTTCCGGCGTACCGGCGGCCGGGATCACCACGAGGCCGGTCAGTGCCCGACGCCTGCCGGCTCGCGGGTGCGGTCGGTGTCGCCGCGCAGGATCCCGGCGGCCGCGGCTGTGGTGACACAGAGCAGGGTCAGCAGGACGAAGGCGTGGTTGAGGGCGACGACGTGGGTCAGCCAGCCGATGACCGCCGGGCCGGCGAGCATGCCGACGTAGCCGAGCCCGGCGACGCGGGAGACGTTGGCACCCGCCGCCGCGGGGTCGGCGTGACCGGCCGCGCTGAACAACTGCGGGACGGTGCCGGACAGGCCCAGGCCGAACAGCGCCCAGCCCACGAAGGCGGCCCAGATCCAGGGGCCGAGTGCCACGAGCGTGATGCCGACGGCGGCCAGCGCCGCGCCGTGACGAAGGACGGCCAGTGAGCCGAACCGGGCGACGAGACGGTCGGCGAGCAGCCGGCCGACGGTCATTGCCGCCGCGAAGGTTCCGTAGGCGAAGGCCGCCGTTCCGGCGGGTGCGCCGAGGACATCCTTCAGATGCAGGGCGCTCCAGTCGTTCGCTGCGCCCTCGCAGAGCATGACCATCAGCGCCAGGACGGCGAGGAGCCAGACGCGGCTTCGGATGCCGGGCGATGCCTCCGGTCCCGCCTCGGAGCTGGAGTCGGCATCGGAGCCCGGGTCGACATGGGAGTCGGAGCCCGGGTCGGAACCGGATCCGGCCGTCTGAGCGGCGGCGGGGGCGGTCGGCAACAGGGCACGTGCCGTCGCCAGGGCGATCACGACGCCGACGGCACCCATGACGGCCATGCCCGCGACCGGGTCGAGGCCGCCGCTCGCCGCACCCGCCGCCACGAGCGCGGCAAGCACCCCGCCGACGGAGAACGTGGCGTGGAATCCCGACATGACAGGTCGCCCGTAGGCCTTCTCCACGTGCACGGCGTGGGCGTTCATGCTCACGTCCAGGCAGCCGTTGCAGAACCCGAAGACCAGCAGTGCGCCCGCCAGCGTCCAGGGGTCACGGGCAAGGCCGGGCAGTATCAGGGCCGCGCCGCACAGCACTCCGCCGGCGGGGACCACGACGCGTGCGCCGAAGCGGTCGGTCAGAGGACCGGCCACCCTCATCCCGAGGAAGGCTCCGAGCCCGAGCAGCACGAGCAGACCGCCCAGGGTCGCGTGGCTGACGCCCACACGTTCCTCGACGGCGGGAATCTGCACCACCCAGGCACCCATGAGGGTGCCGCACAGCACGAAGTAGACATAGGTCGCCACGCGGGCGGCTCGAAGCGATCGTTCCATGCCGACACCGTAACCGAACAGTCTTTATGTTCGAAAGTCCCATCATTGAACATGTTGATTGTTCATTGCGAGGTGGTGTTCAATCCGGGTATGAGCAACGCAGACCGGCACGGGCTGATCGCCAAGGCCGTCAGGGACTCCGGCGGCGCCACGGTCACGGAACTCGCGGAGCTGACCGGCGCCTCGGAGATGACCATCAGGCGCGACCTCGACGCGCTGGCCGCCCAGGGTGTCCTGGAGCGGGTCAGGGGCGGGGCACGCACCCTGCTGCTCAGGGGCGAGGAGCCCCCTTTCGCGCTGCGCACCAACGACTCGGTCGACGCCAAGCGCCGGATCGCCGCCGAAGTCTGCGCGATGATCTCCGACGGCGAGAGCGTCCTGCTGGACAGCGGGACGACCTGTCTGGAGGTCGCCCGCCTGCTGCGTGAACGGCCCGTCACCGTCCTTCCGCTGTCCCTCCAGGCCATCCACCTGCTGGGCGAGACACCGGGCCCGGCCACGCTGGTGGTGCCCGGCGGACAGCCCCGCGCCGCCGAGGGGGCCCTCACCGGCCCCCTGACCCTGGCCTCCCTGGCAGCCCTGCGCTTCGACACCGCGGTCATGGGCTGCTGCGGACTGAGCGCGGCCGACGGGCTGACCGCCTACGACCTGGCCGACGCCGCGGTGAAGAGAGCGGGCATCGCCTCGTCCCGTCGCGTGATCCTCGCGACGGACGGCAGCAAGCTCGGTCACACCGCCTTCGCCCACGTCGGCCCTTCGGCGCTCCTGCACACACTCGTCACCGACACCACCGCGCCGCCCGGGGAGGTGGCCGCGATCGAAGAAGCCGGAACCGTCGTCAGAGCCGTCTGACGGCCGCCCCGCTGTGCGGGGTCACCCCATCACGGCTTCGCGCCGGGTCCGCCGCACCCCGCGGGTTCACGGCCCGGGTCAGGCCGGAATACGTACCGTCTCCACCCAACTCGGCGGCTGCGGTGCGGTGGAGCCGATCAGCGCCGCGATGACGCGGCAGGGCGGACTCTCCTGGGGCCAGGGAGTGAGCCCGTCGGTCAGGACCACGACGATGTTCGGGCGGTCGGGTGTCGCGAGCGCCGCCTCGATGCCGACGCGCATGTCCGTGCCGCCACCGCCGCCCAGGGTGATCTGTTCGGTGGCCGTCACACGGGACACGGCATGCACGTCGGCGTCGCAGGCGAGCACGGTCACGCGGTTGCCCCGGATGCCCACCTCCCGCAGGACACCCGTCACCTCCCCCAGGGCGGCGGCCAGTTCGTCGTCCCCCATGGACCCGGAGGTGTCGATGACGACGGCGACGCGGGGCAACGGGCGGCGCAGGCTCGGCAGGACGACACCGCGCAGTGCGGGGGTCCGGCGCGAGGGACGGCGGTAGGTGTAGTCGACGGCCCCGCCGGCCCAGGCGGCTGCCTCCCGTACCGCGCCGGAGAGCGCCTGCCGCCAGTCCACGGTGGGTTCCAGGGTCTCCTCGGCCCAGCGCTGCCAGCCCCCGGGCAGGGAACCGCGTGAGCGCTGGTGGGCGCGCATCGCCTCCGCTGTCTGCCGGCGCAGGGCCTGCGCCTCGACGTCCCCGATCCGTGCGGGCCCGGCGGTCCCCGGCGACTCCCAGGCCTCGGGGCGGCCGTGAGCGCCCGATCCGCAGTTCGGTGTACGCACCTGCGGCGGCAGCCGGTCCAGGTACACCTCGAAGATCTGGCCCTCGGGCAGGCCGAACCGGCGGGGTTCCATGCGCCCTTCGGGCAGCCGCAGACCGTCGGCGAGCAGATCGTCGTTGATCTCGCAGTCCTGGGCGACGTTCACACGGTGCCAGTCGCGCTGGGCCTCGGCGGGAAGGCGGTCCGCCCGGCCGTGGTGGTCGCGCAGCAGATGCGCCACCTCGTGCACCCAGACACCGGCGAGCTCGGGCACCTCTGTCGCCTCGACGAAGGCAGGTGACACATAGCAGCGCCAGTGCCGGTCCACCCCCATCGTGGGCACGTCCGTACTCGGCACGACGGTCAGGGAGTACAGCGCGGCCGCCAGATACGGGCGGTCGCTCGCCGCCCGGTAGCGGGCGGCGAGCAGCTTGGTCATGTCCAGCGCGCCTCGGGCGTCCCCCGTGGTCCCCGAACGGCTCACCGGCCGCCGCCGGGCAGCGCCCCCGACATCTGGAGCAGATCCAGGAATCCGTCGATGCCGGGCGGTACGGGCCAGTCGAGGTGCCGCATCGCCGCGAGATCGGTGGCGGCCCGGGCGGCCACGTCCGGTACCCCCGCGTCCACGGCCTTCGCCAGGACCGCCCAGCCCGCCTCCCAGCGGGGCCGGGTGAGGTCGCTCTGGATGGCGGCGACCACCGCGATGAGGAAGGCCAGTTGCCGGTCGCCGCGTTCGGGCAGGGCGAAGGCTTCCGGGTCGGCGAGGACACGGTCGGGGTCGGGCAGGTCGAGGTGTTCGAGGTACGAGAGCAGTTCGAGGCCCGCGCCGTCCCCGACCGCTCCGGTCAGCGCGGCGGCCAGCGCCTCGCGGCCCGCGCCGGCCGCGTACGCGGTGGCGAGCAGTTTGAGCGCCATCTCCCAGGTGCGGGGGGACGGCCAGGAGCGGCCCCGGTTCTCGGCGTCCCCGGGAAGGTGGTGGACGAGGCCGGGCCGGGCGGTGAGGAATCCGGAGATCGCGCCCCGGGCCCGTGCGACCGCACCTGGCACCTTCGAGGCGCCGACCAGGGGGACGGTGACCTCCGGCCAGGTACCGGCCAGACCTCGGGCGACGATCCGGGGGTCGTGGGTCCACTGGAGATGGACGAACCGGTTGGCGAGCGGCGGGCTGAGATGCCAGCCGTCGGCCGCGCTGGAGGGCGGGTTGGCCGCGGCGACGATGCGTATCGACTCCGGCAGGACCAGACTGCCCACTCGCCGTTCCAGCACCACGCGCAGCAGGGCCGCCTGCACGGCGGGGGGCGCCGAGGAGAGCTCGTCGAAGAAGAGCAGTCCGTGTCCGGCTCGTGCGAGGCGGACCGCCCAGTCCGGCGGGGCCATCGGGACGCCGGTCGCGGCCGGGTCGTCACCGACGATGGGCAGTCCGGCGAAGTCGGAGGGTTCGTGCACGCTGGCGATGACCGTCTCCAGCGGCAGCCCGAGTCCGGCGGCCAACTGCTCCAGGGCGGCGGACTTGCCGATACCCGGCTCGCCCCACAGCAGCACGGGCTGATTGGCCGTCACCGCTAGTGCGAGTGCCTCCAGTTGCGGGTTGGCGGCCGTCTCCGTACGGCTCGTACGCAGCCGGCGGTTGAGGTCGTCCGCGGCGGCGAGCGGGCCGCCGGACGGCGCGCCGGGGGCGGTCCCGTTGGTGCTCAAAAGGGGAACCTCTCCTCGTCTTCGGGCTGGTCGTCGTCTCGGGGCGGGCCTTCGTGCCCGTGCCGGCTTTCGAGTCCGGGCTAGCCCTCATGTCTGGGCTAGCTCTCGTGTCCGGGCTGACCCTCGTGTCCGGGCTGACCCTCGTGTCCGGGCTGACCCTCGTGTCCGGGCTAGGCCTCGTCCTCGGACTCGTCAGGGTCGTCGGCCCAGTACTCCGCCTGTTCGTCCATCCACTCGTCCCACTCCTCCGAGCCGACGCCCGGGTGCTCCGCCTGGACGCGCTCTCGGAGGAATCCCAGGTCGGGCCGCTTGTAGCGGCGGACGATCTGGGCCAGCGACAGCTCGGACTGGTCGACCACGTCGAGGCGTGCGCCGGCGGCGACCAGCGCCTCCACCAGGGCCTTCGAACCGAGGTCGTTGACCGCCACGAACAGCGGTGTGCGGTCCCGCACGTCGCGCGCCTCGATGTCCAGTCCCTCGGCCAGCAGCCGCGGCAGGAGCGCCTCGTGGTCGAGAAGGTTCAGCGCGTGCAGCAGGCTGCGCCCGGTGGCGTCCCGTACGCGGGGGTCGACGCCCGCGTCGAGGAGTTCGAGCACGCCGGGGGTGTCACCGTGCTGGGCGCGCAGGAACAGTTCGTTGCGCTGGGCCCGCAGCGCCTTCGGCAGGCGGCCGTCCCCTGTGGTCCACGTCTGCTGCACGGCGAAGCATCCGGCGACGGCACCGCCGAAGGCGCGCAGGGCGCGTTCGCGCCGCTGTTCCTCGTCGGTGTGCGGCATGCGCAGCAGGCCGCCGGGGCGGAAGCCCACCTCGTGCCATTCCCCGCGGCATCTGACGCGCACCGGCCGGGGAGGTGTCGGTCCCGGTGGGCCGGCCGGGACCGTGGGGACGGGGAGTTCGGGGAACAGCGCCTCACGGACGAGGGGATGCAGATGCTCGGGCTCGACGCCCCCGAGGCGCATCAGGTCGAGGTCGGGAAGCCTGCGCCACAGTGCCTCGGCGAGGACCGGCTCCCCCTTGACCTCCTCGCGGTCGACGGTTCGAACCAGCAGGCCTCCCGCGTCCGCGGGCTCCAGCAGGATGTACGTCCGCCAGTGCGCGGCGATGACGAAGCGGGGGCCGGCGCCCTCGGCCATCTGCCGGCGGATCTCCGGCTCCAGGCTGGTGTGGGCGAGCGCGATCTGGGCCACGACGTCTGCCGGGTTCGCCTGGTACCGGCCCGTGGTCTGCGAGGCCGTCAGGTCCGCGTCGATGCCGGCGGAATCCAGGGCCGCCTGGATCTCGCCCTTCTGGTGCAGCAGCGTGGCCCACTCGGCCCGGGCCGCCGGGTCACCCGGGCCGGGATCGGCCGTGGGGAGTTCGTCCACGCCGAGCGGGGTGGCGTCGGCGTGGAAGAACGGCGGCCTGTCCGCGCCTCCGCCGGAGCGTTCGAGCAGTTCGGTGGTGTGCCGCGCGTCCCACAGATGCCGTGCGGAGCGCCAGTCGTCGGTGCTCGGTCCGAAGACCCCCGCCGCCCGCTCGTCCTCGACCGGGCCGAACCGCAGGGAGATCCGCTGGGGCCCGGCGAGCATCGCGGGTGTGGTGACGTGCAGGTAGCACGTGGTCAGGCGGTCCTCGTCGGCCGTCTTCGGGCGGTAGCGCGCTAGCACGATCGTCCGGTCCGTGGCGAGCGTGGTCTGGCCGCCCAGCGAGCGCGGCAGGTGCCAACGCAGCAGGTCGGGGACGAAGTGGCGCAGGTCGCGCTCCAGTGCCGTCGCGACATCGTCGCCACAGTGGCCCGCGACCTCGGACAGGTCGAAGGCGATGTCGACGTTCGCCGCCGCGCAGGCCCCGCGCCAGTCACCGGCCAGACGGCAGGCGGTCGCACGGTCGATCATCCAGCGGGGCACCGCGTACCTGCGGATCCGGCGCCGGCTCGACGCCTCGTCCGGGGGGAAGCAGCGGAGTTCGCCACGCGTGCTCAACGGTAGACACTCCTGATCGCGCACAGGTCGGCGTGCGCCCCGCCGGCGGGGCGCAGGCGCTGGGTGAAGGACCTCTTCACCTTCCGGGGCAGGCCAGGACCCAGACCGACGTACTCCAGGGCCGAGGTGTCGGGGACCGCGGCCAGCAGTGTCTTGGCGCCACGGCCGGTCAGGCCGGTGTGGCAGAGCTCCAGCCGCCGCAGCGGGCTGCCCGGCAGGGCCTCGGCCAGCGCGTGGGCCCCTTCGTCGCCGGTGGTGTTGGCGGGCGCGCCGAGGCTGCGTTCCGACAGCGGCCGGCCCAGGTCGAGTGCCTCGATCCCGTGGAGGGAGCGGGCGAGGGCCCTGGCACCGGCGGGGCCGATGCCGTTGCCGCCCAGGCCGAGGCGTACGGGCCGGGCGGGGTCGGCGGCGGTCGCGAGGATCGCCGCGCCCTCGTCTCCGAGGTGATTGGCGGCGAGGTAGAGCTCGCGCACACCCGCCTCACGGATCAGCGTCGCGAGGATCGGGGCCGCTTCCGCGGTCAGGCCGTTGCCGCCGAGGAAGAGGCGTTCCACCGGGCCGGTCCGGTTGACGAGGGTCTCGCACAGGGCGTGCAGACCCTCTGTGGTCAGGCCGGTGTTGACCAGGTCGAGGGTGCGCAGCGTGGTGTTGCGGCGGAGCATGACGGCGAGCGCGCGGGCACCGTGGTCGCCCACCGGGTTCCGCTTGAGCCACAGGGCGTGGACGGTGTCGTCCGTCGTCAGGGCGCCGGCGAGCGCGGTGACGCCCTCGGCTCCGATGCGGTTGCAGCCGAGGTAGAGGGTGCGCAGTCCGTGGTCCTGGGCGAGGGTGTCGGCGACCGTGCGGGCGCCCTCGTCGCCGATGGCGTTGGTGCCGAGCAGGACGTGCGTGGCGTGCGGGGAGGCGGCGGCCACGGGCATGAGCCGGGCGGCGCCGCCCGCGCCGAGGCCCTGCTTGCACAGGTCGACCCGTCCGTCCGCGCGTACGGTCCCGAGCGGGAAGGTCTCGTCGGCCTCGACCGGCGCGGCGGACCGCAGTCGGGCGAGCAACGGGTCCAGAGCGGCGGGTTCACTGATCGGAAGGTCGGGATGCTCGATCGCGGGGCAGCGTACGGGCGTCGGCTGCGTCATCACCACTCCACCGGTCCATCGCCGGTGCCCGACGTGCCCAGGGCGGCATCGCCCTCCGCCCGCCCCGGGTGAACCGACGCCAATCGACATTCCTTCACGACAAAGGTGGCAAGACCGGCCGGATTCGAACCGGCGTCCTCCAGCTCGTTGCTTGGGCGCGACGACCTCTGCGCTACAGCCTTGCCACGGTGATCATAGCGGCTGTCGCACCGGCGTTCGGACCCAGTTGGGCAGATCGGGGCCGGACGAACCCCGGAGCGACGGCGCCCCCTTTCGACGGCATACGTCCTGTCGGTGATCGCGTGGGAGGAGGCGGACAAGGACTGCTGAGTGAAGGTCGCCACACCCGGGCGCCCTCCTGCCCGACGCGGCGCATGCCGATGCCACCGAAGGTGAACTCCGCTCAGCGAAGCGTGTGTTGACCGACAAGGTCGTCCAAGACGGCGTCCGGGCCTGACCTGATGACCGTGTCGCGTCCGCGCGCCGGGTGGACGTGTCCGCGGCCGTCCTTGAGCGTGAGGCCGGACCCGCCTCCTAGACGACGTCGAATTCATTGCCTTCCGGGTCCTCCAGTGCGACGGCGTAGTGCCCCATCTCCGGCCTGTCCGCGATCCGAAGGACGCCGGCCCCGGCTTTGACGAGTCCTTCGACCGTGGCGGTGACCCGCTGCTTGCGGACCTCCAACGGGACGTCGCGCCCGCCGCCGACCTTCAGGTCCAAGTGCAGTCGGTTCTTGGTGACCTTGGACTCCGGCACCTTCTGGAACCACACCCGGGGTCCGTGCCCCGCGGGATCGACGATCGACTCAGGGGTGTCACCCGCACCGACCGGCAACTCCTCCTCGGGCACGCCCATGTCCGCCCAGTAGTCCCGCCAGGTGGCGTGACCGGCTGGCGGCGGTTCGGGCACGTATCCCAGAGCCTCGCTCCAGAACGCCACCATCCTTCGCGGGTCGGCGCAATCGATCGTCAGCTGCCAAGTTTTCTCCATGACCAGAGACTGCCAGACGGGTCTGACAACGGCCGGCGAGCGATCTGTCGGTCCGACCCGCCGGAACACCATGCGTCCGCGGCGATTCCCCTGATGCATCCTGGTTCTCGTCGAAAAGATCCAACGGGGGGCGCTGGATGTGGTCAGTGTTGTCGACGGTCGGGATACCGGCGGGGGAACGGTTCGACTGGTACTCCGACATCGTCTCGCGTGAGGTGATGCCCGCCGCCCTCAGCAGCGAGCGGCCCGCCGAATTCCACGGCGAGGCCGCGGTGCTGGACCTGGGGGAGATCCGTGTGTCGAGGTTCTCCCTGTCGCCGCTGCGCTCTCGGCGCACGGCCGCGATGATCCGGCGTGGCGACCCGGAGCAGTACCAGCTGGCCCTCTTGCGCCAGGGAGCCACATCGCTGTCGCAGTACCGGAACGAGTGCACCATCGGCACCGGTGACCTCATGCTCTGGGACACCTCGCGTCCCTCCGACAACCAGATGCCCGCCCAGGGCGGGCAGGTGCAGGCGACGATCCTGCTGCTGCCCCGGACCGTCGTGCCCCTGCGCACCCAACGCCTCGACCAGGTCCTGGCCCGCCGCATCCCGGGCGACCGGGGCATGGCCGCGGTCCTGTCGTCCTTCATGACCGCACTCGAGGACCACGGCGCCGAATGCGGTCCGGAGGAACTCCGCGGTCTCGGCACGGTCGCCGTCGACCTCGCGACGGCCTGCCTGGCCCAGCACCTGGACAGCGAGGACCAGCTTCCGGCGGAAGTCCGGACGCGGGCGCTCCTCCAGCGGATACGCGCCTTCATCGAGCACAACCTCGGCGACCCGGAGCTGGATCCGTCGGCGGTCGCGGCCCAGCACCACATCTCGGTGCGCACGCTGCACCAGCTCTTTCACGACCAGGGCGAGAGCGTCCGCGCCCGGATACGGCGACGCCGCCTCGAACAGTGCCGCAGCGAGCTCGCGGACCCCGGTCTCCGCGCCCGTCCGGTGGGAGCCATCGCCGCCCGCTGGGGCTTCAGTGGGCCGGTGGTCTTCAGCCGTTCCTTCCGCGAAGCGTACGGACTGAGCCCGACCGAGTTCCGAGCGCTGTGCGTCGCTCCTCCGCCGGCCGGCGCATCCGTCCGCGGGCTTGGGACCGCCCGCGGACGGATGTGCCGATGACGTCAGCAGCCCTTGTTGATGGCCCTGGTGCCGACGTAGAGGACGCCGTTCGCGTTCATGTCGACGGTCGAGCCTCCGCCCCCCTTGGTGTTCGAGGCCCAGACGACGCCGCCGCTGCTGTTGTAGACGACGAAGTTGCCATCGGTCTGGTAGACCGCCCAGTTGTTGTCCCCGGAGCCCCAACTGTTCGTCGCCCAGCACGCGTAGCGACTGCCGTCGTCGAACCGGAGGTACTCGACCAGGTTGCCATCGCTCTGAAGGACGAGCTGGATCTGCCATCCCTGCGGGGAGTACCGATAGATCATCTGCCCGACGTGCAGGGCTTCACCCCGGTACAGAAAGCTTTGGCCCGCGGCCGCCGATGCGGTTCCGGCGGAGCCGATGAAAGCCGATGCGGCCAGACCGGCCGCCGCGGCGGCCGTCGCAAGCCTGCGGGTCATGCTCATACTCACGGTCCTCCATTCGAGACGTTCCCTTGCGGTCCACCTGGGTGCGGACAACCGGCGGACGGACCCGTCCCGCGAGTGAGTCTTCCGGCTGCCGCGACCCCCTCGTAGAAGATGCCAAGGCCCGGGGCGACGGAGTTGACGTGGAGTGCGAGATCTCTTGATCGTGCGCGCATGCGGCCGAATGTGGAAAGCCCCGGCGTGGGCCCGGTGTCCAGGCGCCAGGACGAAGATCTCTCGTCCGGCAACCGACCGACGCGCCCTACGAGTTCAGAGTTCTGCCAGCCACGCCCGCGTGCTCTTGGGACCGCGGAAGCGGTGAACGTCGAGGGGCGCGAAGCGGTCGTCGACGACCCGTTGACCGATTTCGCGCCGACGGTTTCCGTGCTGGGACCAGGCCCACCACGCCGGATGTTCCCGGCTCAGCCAGCCCTTCCAGGTCTCCCTGTTGCCGCCGAAGAGGACTTCGCGGGTCGCTGAGCGTTTCAGTGATCGGCGCAGGACCCGGGGCATGACCACGCGTTGGGGATAGTCCAGCCAGACCACGGTGTCGGCCCGTTCCCACAGCAGTTCACGAACCTGCGGGTAGCCGAGCGAGTCGACGATCCATCGAGGCTCGGCGACGAGCGTTGCCACCTCGTCCGTCAGCTTTTCGTTGACGGACCAGTCGGGGCCGTCGAAGTAGAGCGCGTCCATCTCGTGGTAGGGCAGGCCGAGTCGGGTGCTCAGCGCTCGCGCGAGCGTGGACTTGCCCGCACCGGTAACACCCACCACCAAGATCCGTTCCACGGCCGCACCTTATCCCGGCGCCCTGAGGGCGAGGCGAGAGCGACCGCTGTACGATCCCGTTTCATGACGACGCCCGACTGCTACGCATGTGGCAGGGAAGCGGAGTTCGACGACCTTCCACCGCGTGAGCGCGTGGCATCCGACGAACACTGGCGCGTGGCCCACACGTTCAACACCGCCCTGCCCGGCTGGCTGGTGCTGCTGCCCCGGCGCCACGTGACCGCGGTTCATGAACTCACGGACGCCGAGGCGGCCACCCTGGGGATGTGGCAGGTCCGGCTCTCCCGGGCGCTGCGGAGCACGACGGGCTGCGCCAAGACCTACGTCATCCAGTTCGCGGAAGCGGAAGGCTTCGCGCACGTGCACTTCCACATCGTTCCGCGCGGGGCTGATCTGCGACCCGAGCATCGCGGACCGGGCGTCTTCGAGCTGCTCCGGCGACCCGGCCAGGAACACGTATCGGCCGCCGACGCGGACCGAATGGCCCACTCCCTGCGCGTTCGACTGGGTGAGGCCTCCAGAGCTCGGTGAGTGCCGTCACATGTCCCGACATGCCTTGGCCTTGAACTCCGTCGTGGAGGCGACTGTGGTGGATTCGTCGCCGTTGTCCGACACGGTGTCGTAGAGGATCGTGCCCGGCTTGAGCCGACTCCGGTCGCCCGAGGTGAAGGAAATGTCGCCGGACGACGACGAGTTGTCCTTCGTCCACCCGTAGAGCGTGTACGTGGTCCTGGCGGTGAGCGGTCCGAGGGGTTTGGTCGTGGTCCAGCCGGTGGCGGGGGCGTCGAGGGGCCAGGTGGCGAAGCCGTGTGTGAGGGGGTGCCGGGCGGTCCATGAACCGACCGTCACCGACTTGTCCGCGTCGGCGTCGTCCACGAACAGGGACGCGCCGTCGATCCGATGCCCGCAGACCATCATGACGCCGAGCAGATGGCCGTCCGCGGTCACGGACAGGCCGGCGACGGCGTCCACGGGAACGGAGCACCCGGAGGTCGTGGCCAGGGCCGCACCGACCGCGACGGCACCGACGGAGAGCCGGAACCCCGGACGTGAAGTGGTCGACCGCATGCCGGGCCCCTTCCCGGGGTGCGCGTACGGCCCCCTGTCCCGATGCTAGGGGCGAGCCGGGCCTGAACTGAGGCCCGCCACCCACTCGTTGTGCGGTCGTTGCCGCCTCGTACTCGCGCCGAGGACCACCCTCGAAAAGCTCATCGCGTCCTCCGGGGCGGGGTGAACACGTAGAGGTCGAGAATGTCGGGGCAGGGGGCGACTCCGGGGCCGCCTGCCCGTACCCAGGCGGCGATGTCCGCGGTGGCCTCGGCGTCGTTGACGAGACCGAGCCAGACGGGGCGGGCTCCGGCGGCCCGTGCGGCCGCGGACGGCTGGACGACGATCACGTTGGCGTGTTCGCACACATCGAGGCAGTCCGAGACCCGTACGGGAACCTCTTCGGACAGCCGCGCGAGCTGCCGGTCGTGATCCACGCCGGTGACCTTCGGGGTTCCGCAGCAGCAGTCCCGGCAGACGACGACACGGCACGGGGCGGGTTCGGCAAAGACGTGCTGCTCCGCGTGGCCGCGGTTGCCGGGCGTCACCTGGTCGCCGCCGGTCGCGGCGTCCTCCTCCGGCTTCGCGTCTTCGTGCGGGCGGGCGTCGGCGGCGGTGCGTGGCACGGCGGACGCCCGGACGCGAGCCGGGGTTCGGAGCGGAGCGGGGACATCGACGGGAACAGGGGTACGGAGCACGGGCATGCCTCAGGGGTCGGGGCTCGTACGCGGAGCCTGGCCTACAGGTCCTCCGGGGGCCGGAGGTGCCAGCAGGTCTTCGGACTCGGGTTCGTCCGGACGGGGCGCCTTCCCGGTCTCCCAGTGGCGCTGTGCCCCGCCCGTCCCCCTCACCGCTGCGCGTCAGCTCCGGATTCGCACCGGATTCCCTGACCACGGATGTGGTTCGACTGGCTCGCCGAGGCTATCAAGTCGCTTTCGCCGCCCGGATGACGGACGTTCTGCGCCCCTCGCCCGCGACGAACCCGTAGGCTGGCCGATGCAGCTGGTTCGCCCCGTCCGCCAGGCGGGATGCGTCGCAAGAGGGAACCCGGTGGGAATCCGGGACTGCCCCGCAGCGGTGAGCGGGAACGACCGCCGTCATACGCACTGGGTCCGACGTACAGGACCCAGCCGCGCCCCCGCGCGGGAAGCGACGGCCATTGACATCCTCCCGGGCTTAAGGGCCCGGGATTCCAATCTGCTCCTGCTGCGGTGACGCGGTGGGCAGCTTCTGGTGGGTTCCTGTTTCGCTGCGCTGTGCCGGCAGGGGTGCCGGTCTTACCTGCGCTCCACAGGCTGATGCCGCCAGTCCGGCGGCCTTGGCGACGTTGACCGCCGCGTTGACGTCTCGGTCGAGGACGGTCCCGCACGCCGAGCACGTCCACTCCCGGATGTTCAGCGGTTTGGGGCCGTCCTTGACGTCACATGCGGAGCACACCTGGGAGGTCGGTTCGAACCGGCCGATCTTCACGAGGGTGCGTCCGTACCGGGCGGCTTTGTATTCCAGCATGGCCACGAACGCGGACCATCCGGCGTCGTGGACGGACTTGGCCAGACGCGTGCGAGCGAGTCCTTTGACACACAGGCCCTCGACGGCGATCGCTTGGTTCTCGCGGATCAGCCGGGTGGAGAGCTGGTGGTGGAACTCGTGGCGTGCGTCGGTGACCCGTGCGTGAGCGTGGGCGACCTTCAGCCGGGCCTTGCCCCGGTTGTTGGAGCCCTTCTGTTTGCGGGAAAGGTCCCGCTGCAACTTCTTCAGGCGCTTCTCGGCCCGGCGCAGGAAGCGGGGGCTGTCGATCTTTTGGCCGTCGGACAGGACGGCGAAGTGCCCCAGGCCGAGGTCAATGCCGATCTCCGGTGCCGTCCCGGGCAGTACTGCGCAGGCGTCCGTCTCCACGATGAAGCTCGCGAAGTACCTGTCCGCCGCGTCCTTGACCACGGTCACGGTGGACGGGGCGGACGGCAGTGTCCGGGACCAGCGCACGGGAACGTCGCCGACCTTGGGCAGTCTCAGTTTCCCGCCCGGCGTGATCCGCCACGAGGCGTTGGCGGTGAAGCGGATCGACTGCCGGTTGTCCCGCTTCGACCTGAAACGCGGCGCACCCATCTTCGGGCGCTTGCCCTTGAGCCCGTCGAAGAAGTTCCGGTAAGCGGTGTCCAGGTCGCGCAGGGACTGCTGGAGGATCACCGCCGAGACCTCGCCGAGCCAGGCCCGTTCCGGTGTCTTCTTCGCGGCCGTCAGGTTCCTGGACAGTTGCGCCGAGGTGACGAACCCCAGTCCCGCCGCCCGGGCCTCCTCGCGCACACGCAGCGCGTCGTTGAAGACAACCCGCGCACACCCGAACGCCCTCGCCAACGCTATGCGCTGACCGGCACTCGGATACACGCGGAAGCTATACCGAAGCTGCACGGCAATCACCATACCGTCGGCCTATGTCACCACGACGGGAACCAGACCCCGAAGGGCCGTCCACTACCTGCACGGATATTTGATGTTCGTCACCAAGTATGGGCGTGGAGTCATGAACGACAAAATGCTGACGCGCTGCGAACAGATCATGCGCAAGGTGTGCGAGGACTTCGGCGCGAAACTGAAGGAGTTCAACGGCGAGACGGACCACGTCCACCCCTCGTGCACAACCCTCGAGGGTCACCCTGGCCAGCCTGGTCAACAGCTGGTCTAAAGCCCCACAGGCGTCTCCTGAGCCGCCTGCGCGCGGAGTGGTCCTTCGTCCGCGACGACCAGCCTCTCGCCGACACCGCGCGGCAGGTCGCCCTCGCCCTGCGTGACGAGGTCGACGACCTGGAGAGGAGCGGGACCTCGGTGATCCAGGTCGACGAACCCGGGCTGCGCGAGACACTGCCGTTGCGCGCCGCCGACCGGGCGGCCTACCTGGCCTGGGCCACCGAGGCCTTCCGCCTCACCACCGGCGGCGTACGTCCTGACACCCAGATCCACACGCACATGTGCTACGCCGAGTTCGGCGACATCGTCCAGGCCATCGACGACCTCGACGCCGATGTGATCAGCCTCGAAGCCGCCCGTTCGCGCATGCAGGTCGCCCGCGAACTCGCCGCTCACCGCTATCCGCGCGAAGCCGGACCCGGTGTGTACGACATCCACTCCCCGCGTGTCCCGAGCACCGAGGAGACCGCCGACCTGCTGCGCGTCGGGCTGCGGGCCCTCCCCGCCGAACGGCTCTGGGTCAATCCCGACTGCGGTCTGAAGACGCGCGGCTGGCCCGAGACACGAGCGGCTTTGGAGCACCTGGTCGCCGCGGCCCGCACGCTGCGTACGGAGCTCTCCCCGTCCTGACCGCATGCTCCGCGAGCCGGGGGAGGCCGCGCCTGCCGCCCTCCCCCGGCTCCGGCTCCGGCTCCGGCTCCGGCTCCGGCTCCGGCTCGCAACTGTGCCGTGAGGCCCCGAACCCATGCCAGGACAGACGGTCAGGGGGCATCGCCCGAGTAGTGGAAACGGCAGGTCACGCCGGGGCCAGGTATGCGGGGTTCCTCGGGGTGCGGGTCGTACAGCGCACGGCCGCCCGGCCACCGCGACAGCTCGGTGGGCAGGGCGGCGCCGTTCCCGGCTTCCTCCGGCTGCCGGTCGGTGATGTCCAGGAGCAGTCCGTCCAGCGGTCCACCGACAAGCGCGGCATACGTCCGGTCCGGCAGCGGGCCGGGGTCGGGGTCGTCATGGTCGCGGCCGTAGACCCGTCCGCGCAGCAGCTGCTCGTCACCGTTCATGGAACCAGGGTTCCAGGTGCCACTGACAATGCGGGTCCGTCCATGCGGGGGGCGCGCAGCCGTCGCCTCCCGCCCCCGCCGGAACCGCCCGCCCGCTGTGGTCGTCTTGTGCGCTGACTGTGTACAGGGCGGGGATACGGGGGATGCTGTGACACGGAACGCAACGAAGGCCGGATTCCTGATGGTGACCTTGGCGACGGTGCTCGGGGCCTCGGCCTGCGGCGGGAACGCGGGCGCGGCGGACGGGAAGTCTCCCGCTCACCGAAAGGGCGAGGCCGTGGCGCCCCTCGGGGAACGGGCGTCCGGCTGGACGCCGGCCCGCTCCGGCAGCGCGGGGACGTCGGCGAGGGCGGCGCAGGCCGCGGCGGCGCCCGTCACCCGGCACGTGCCGTGGAACCTCGACATTCTGGACCAGCGATCCCGGCCGCTGAACGGGAAGTTCACCACCACCGCCACCGGCAAGGGCGTGCACGTCTATGTGATCGACACCGGAATGGACATCGCTCACCGTGAGTTCGGTGGACGAGCCCACCTCGGCGCCGACTTCGTGGGCCCGAGGGACTCCGGTGACTGTTTCAACGAGGCGGGCGTGGGCCATGGCACGTTCGTCGCGGGCATCATCGGCGGGACCAAGTACGGGGTGGCGCCCAAGGCGGATCTCGTACGGGTCCAGGGCGTGCTGTGCGAGAGCGACGGCGGCGGTTCCCAGGCGGCGGCCGAGGCGGCCGTGGTGAAGTCGGTCAAATGGGTCACCGCGCACGCGCAGAAGCCCGCGGTGGTGAACATGTCGCTCAACTTCGATCACCGGTCCACGGCCGTGGAGTCCGCCGTGAAGCGGATGGTCGACGCGGGGATCCCGACGGTGGTGTCGGCGGGCAACTTCAACGACGACGCGTGCAAGCACTCACCGGCCGGAGTCCCGGGGACGATCGTCGTGGCGGCCTCCACCCCGGGCGACCGCCCGTGGAGCGACGGCGGCTCCTACGGGTCGGGGTACGGACGGTGCGTGGACCTGTACGCACCGGGCCAGAAGGTGACCGCGGCGCTCGCCGGGGGCGGTACGACCACGGAGACCGACGGTGCGACGTCCTGGGCCGCGCCGCACGCGACCGGCGTGATCGCGCTGTACCTGTCGGCGCACCCGCACGCCACGGCTCACGAGGTCCACGTCTGGCTCGACCACACGGCCACCCGGGGTGTCCTGCACGGCGTCCGCTCGGACACCCCCAACCGGCTGCTCAACACCGGGGGCCTCTGACCCGGCCGGGGCGTCGGCCGGCCGGGCCGCGTCAGGAACGGGCGAGGCCGGCCGCGCGCCGGGCGAACACGCGGTCAGGCCTTGCGGGCCATCCCCGCGGCGATGAGGTGTTCCCAGACGGTGAGTTCGCGCGGGCCGCCGCCGCCCCACGGCTTGCCGACCGGGGTGGGGCGCCACAGGGGGGCCGGGACGACTCCCGGGTCGAGAATGTCCAGACCGTCCATCAGGGACGCGATCTCCTCGTCGGTACGCCAGCGGCCACGGCCGAACGTCTGCTGGAGGACCTTCTCCGCCTCGGCCGTCTCCGGGTTGTTCCCGGAACGGAAGTGGCTGACGAAGAAGTAGCTTCCGGAGGGGACGCGCTCGCGCCAGTAGCGGACGATTCCGGCGGGGTCCTCCTCGTCGTTGACGTGGTGGAGGATGGCGCTGAACACGACGGCCACCGGGCGATCGAAGTCGATCAGTTCGCGGGTCTCGGGGTGGTCGTAGACGGCCTCGGGGTCGCGGACGTCGGCCTCGATGACCCTGGTCCGCTCGTTCTCCTCCAGCAAGGCCCGCCCGTGGACGAGCACTTGGGGGTCTATGTCGACGTACACCACCCGGGATTCCGGGGTATGGCGTTGCGCGACCTGGTGCACGTTGTCGGCGGTGGGCAGACCGCTGCCCAGGTCGATGAACTGCGTCACGTCCGTGGTCGTCGCGATCTCCGCGACCGCCCGGGTCAGCGCGGAGCGGTTGGCGAAAGCGATCGCCACCGAGCCGGGAAGATCGCGTTTGAACACATCGCCGATCTCCCGGTCCACGGCGTAGTTGTCCTTGCCGTTCAGCAGATAGTCGTAAACGCGCGCGATGCTGGGCTTGGTGGCGTCGATCGCGGTGCCTTCGCTCGTCATGGTGCCCATCCTCCCCTGCGGGAGAACCGCTGCCCAGCACTTTGGACCATCGAACTGCCAAGTCCCAGGCGGACGTTCAACCTGAACCCGGCGGCCCTCAAGCTCGCGGACCCGAGGACACGCGTGAGGCCCTTCTACACCAGTCCCTTCTACGCCTTGTGCACCCGGGCCAGCAGTTCCATCAGCTGCCGTGCCTCCGCGGGGCTGAGCGGTGCCAGCAGTTCGGCGTTGGCCCGCTCCGCCAACTCCGCGCAGCGTTCCAGGGTTCGTGTGCCGGACTGTGTCACCGTCACCGCGTTCTTGCGGCGGTCGCGCGGATCGGGCCGGCGCACCGCGAGCCCGGCGTCCTCCAGGTCGTTGAGCAGCAGGACGACGTCCTTGGCGTCGAAGCCCAGTCGGCGCACGAGGTCCGCCTGGGCCACCGGGCCGTGTTCGCAGACCGCGGCGAGGACGGCGTGCTGCGGCAGCCTGAGCCCCTCCTCGGCGATCGCGTCGGCGACCAGACTCCGGCCGTGCGCCGCGACCCGGCCGACCAGCCAGCTCGGCAGTGACTGGATGTGGGCCAGGGCCCCCGCGCCTTCGCTGCGACTCATGGAGGCAGGGTAGCGAGATCATTGGACTCCCCAACGATCTTGCTCTCGACGGCTTCGTGAAGAACGGGGGAACGCACGTCTTCGCCGCGTTCCCGCGTCACGCCTCGCCCCCTGGGGGCAGCCTTCACAGCACCCGCAGGACGCCGACGACCTTCCCGAGAATGCGCGCGTCGTCACCGGGGATCGGAGCGAAGGACGGATTCCGCGGCATCAGCCACACCTGCCCGTCCTGCCGGTGCAGGACCTTGACGGTGGCCTCGTCCTCCAGGAGGGCCGCGACGATGTCACCGTGCTCGGCACTGTCCTGCTTGCGGACGGTCACGATGTCGCCGTCGCAGATCGCCGCCTCGATCATGCTGTCGCCGGAGACGGTCAGGGCGAACAGTTCTCCCTCGCCGACCACCTGGCGGGGCAGGAAGTAGACGTCCTCGACCATCTCCTCGGCCAGCAGAGGCGCACCGGCGGCGATCCGTCCCACGAGGGGCACCTGGGCCGGTTCCGCGCTCCACGCGCCGAGGTCGGGGGCCCAGGAGGGACGTACGCGGTAGGCGCGGGGACGGTGGGGGTCGCGGTAGAGGACGCCCTTGTGCTCCAGTGCGCCGAGCTGGTGCGCGACCGAGCTGGTGCTGGAGAGATTCACGGCCTGGCCGATCTCCCGCATCGAGGGCGGGTAGCCCTGCCGGGCGACCGACTCGGTGATGTAGCGGACGATGGCCGCCTGGCGGGCCGTCAGCTCACCTTCGACGGTCTGTATGCCCGGGGGCCGTCCCCGGCGTACGGGCGCGCTCTGGTCCATCCCCGGACACCTCCGTGCAAGATCCTCGCTGAAGGTGACCTTATCCCGCCCTACCGCACCTACGAAACGCCTGTAGTCGACATCACGGACCTCCGGGGTACGTAACGGACCTCTCGGTACCGCACGCCCGCGTCCCGCTCGTCGCGAGGCCGCATCGTGGGGGCGTCACCAGTGCGGAGTCGGCACGGTCGGTGCGTCGTCGTCGCCGTCGCGTACCGGACGCGGAGGCTGGTCGAGGATCTCGCGGGCCGTGGCTCCGTCGCCGTCCGGTCGGCGCTGCCGGGCACGCGCCCAGTGACCGAGGACGGTGAAACGCTCGAAGAGCAGGACGAATGCGCCTTTGGCCGGTTTCACATCGGTTCCTTCCGGACGGGTCTGGGAAACTCCATCGCACATCTGAACAATGGACACGGCAGCGGCTGCCGGGGTCTTCTGGCTGTTGAGGGGGTCGGGTGGAAGGCATCGGTGAGGACGGCACGGTTCCGGACCTGCGTACGTCGACGGGGTGGCCGTCGCACGAGACGCAGTTGTCCGAGGACGCCGTCCGGGTGTTCCGGTGGGTGAGCGACCGGGGATCGTGCGACGCCGTGACGCTCGGCGCGACCCTGGGACTGGCCGAGAGCCGTACGGATTCGGCCGTGGCGGCGCTGACCGAACTTCTGCTGCTGCGCCGCCTGCCCGGGAACCCCGACCAGTTCGTGGCGGTGGCACCGGACGCGGCCCTCGCCGCACTGGTCGCGCCGAAGGAGGCGGGGCTGCGCCGCCAGCTCGCCGAGATCGACCGGCTGCGCGCAGAGCTTTCCCTCCTGGCGCCCTTCTATGCGGAGGGCCGAAGACAGTGGCAGGGACGGACTCCCCTGACGGAGATCACGGACCTGAAGACCGTCGTCGGCATGATCACCGAGGCGACCATGCGGTGCCGGAAGGAGGTCCGCACCTGCCATCCCGGGGGCGGACGCTCCCCCGCGCTGCTTGAGCAGGCGTTCATCCAGGACCGCGACATGCTGCGCCGCGGCATCCGGATGCGCACGCTGTATCAGCACACGGCCCGCTACCACCTGCCCACCCAGGAGTACGCGCGGCGGATGACCGACGAGGGCGCCGAGATCAGAACGCTCAGCGAACTGTTCGGCCGCATGGTCGCCTTCGACGGGGAGACGGTGTTCATCCCGCACCAGGACGACCTGGACGCCGCCATCGTCATCCAGGACCCGTCCACGGTCTCGTATCTCTGCGCGACCTTCGATCACGCCTGGTCGCTTGCCGAGCCCTATCACCCGGCCTGGACGGAGAGTTCGGCGCGGGACGAGGTCAAGCAGGCCATCGTGCGACTGCTGGCCGAGGGCATGAAGGACGAGATGGTGGCCCGCCGGCTGGGGATGTCGCTGCGCACCTGCCGCAAGCACATCGCCGAGATCATGGAGCAGTTGGGCGCGGCCAGCCGGTTCCAGGCCGGATATCTGGCCCGAGTGCAGTCCTCCGGTCCGGCCTCGGCGAGCGCGGGCGGAGCCTGATTCACCCGCTGCCGGGGTGAGCCTTCCATGACCGGAGGCCCGGCCGTCCGCCGAGCGGGTCATGGGCGGCCCTGCCTCCGCCGATGGCCCCACTGATGCCGTACGCCGCCGCACCTAGCACCGCTCTCCCCGCGAGGCGGCCTGTTCCCGGGCGAACAGCAGAGTCAGCCACGGCAGTTCGTAGCGCATCGCCTCCGGGGCGGTCGCCAGGTGTGCCGTCACCTCGGGCAGGGACGGCGGCGGCAGGACGCCCACGTCGATGAGTTCCTCCAGGGAGCGCTGCGCCTCCCGTCCGTCCTTGCCCAGGCACCGCGCGGCGGCGGGAAGGGTGAAGGAGGTGTCCGGCAGCGCGGCCAGCGCCTGGAGGGAGCCGCGGGCGGGTGCGGGCAGACGGGACCAGGCCGCGGCCAGACGCGTACGGACTCCGAGACCGCCGGACGCGAGCTCGTCCAGTGCCTCCACCGGATGTTCGAGACGGTCCGCGTACTCGCCGAGCGGCATGTGACGCAGCACGGACAGGCGATTTCCGGCCGCTCGCAGGGCGAACGGAAGGTGTCCCGTGGCGGCGACGATCCGCTCGGCGGCGGTGTGCTCGGCGGCCGGCCGGGGCCGCCCGATGATGCCGCCGAGCAGGTCCAAAGCCTCCTCGGCGGACAGCGGCGGGAGTTCCACCCGGTGCGCGGGCTCCAGCCAGGGCAGCCGCCCGCGGGAGGTGACCAGCGCGGCGGCGGTTCCCGACGGCGGGAGCAGCGGGGTGAGGGCGGCCGCGTCGGGGGCGTCGTCCAGGAGCAGCAGGATCCGGCGCCCGGACAGCCACGAGCGCCAGACGGTGGCGGCCTCCTCCCGGTCGGCGGGCAGCCGCTCGGTGCAGCCGAGGGCACGGGCCAGTTCCGCGAGCACGGACGCCCACGGCCGTGCGGAGCCGTCCTCGGCGCACAGCCGGGTGGCGACCACGCCGTCGGGGTAGCGCGCGGCGAGCCGGTGCGCGACATGGACGGCGAAGGCCGTCTTGCCGACGCCGACGGCTCCGGTGACGAGGACCGGTGGACCACCCTCGGACTCCAACCGCGCACGGACGAAGTCGAGTTCCCGGGTGCGCCCGGTGAAGTCGGCGAGGTCCGGCGGGAGCAGCCGTGACCCGGTGGGCGCGCCGCGCGGCCGGAGCGGGGCCAGGGCGTCCAGCAGGGAGCGGTAGGCGTTGTGCAGTGCCGCGCCCGGTTCGAGGCCCAGTTCCCGGGAAAGCCGCTGTCGGCAGTCGTCGTAGGCGGCGAGCGCCTCCGTCCTGCGGCCGACCTGGTGCAGCGCGGTGAGCTGGGCGGCGCGCAGGCGCTCGCGCAGGGGGTGGCGGCCGACCATCTCGTCCACGGTGTCCGCGACCGGTCCCGGATCCCCGATCTCCAACTGGGCTTCCGCCCATGCCTCGTAGACGGCCAGCCGTCGGGCGTGCCGGCGTTCGACGGCGGCGCGCAGCGCCTCGGCGCGCGGGGCCAGGTCGCTGAAGGGGTCGTGCCGCCACAGGTCGAGGGCCTGCCGGTAGGTCCGGGCCGCGCGACTCGGCGCGCCCGCGCGCACCTCGGTGTCGCCGCGTCTGGCCAGTTCCTCGAAGCGCAGGGAGTCGCACTCCTCCGCGGTCAGGCGCAGGACGTAGCCGCCGGGGACGTGGTGCAGCCGCCCGAGGTCGTCGGGGTCGAGCACCCGGCGCAGGGTCGAGACGTAGGCCTGAAGGTTCTTGCGGGCCGTGCGGGGCGGGTCGTCCGGCCAGACGGCGTCGGTCAGTTCCTCCACCGACACCGGTGTGTTCGGGCGGGTGAGCAGGACCGCCAGGACGAGCCGCTGCTTCAGCGGGCCGAGTGCGAGCGGCAGACCGCCTCGGAAGGCACGCAGCGGGCCGAGAAGATTCAGTCGCAGGGGAGTCCCGCTGGGGTTTTCCCTTCCGGTGTCGCCGGCGGACTCCCGCGGAATTCCGTGATCCGACGCCACACCGCGGCTTTCCGTCAGCGAGTCGGTCATCTCGCCCTCAGCCCTTTCCCCAGCCGGTGTCGTCGGAATTCTGACAGAGGGAAGGGATTCTGTACACGAAAGCCTCCGGGGAGCGGCGGGGTGAGGGAATCCGCGAGGAGCCGTGGACTTCGGGAATTCGGTGGAATTCCTTCGGTGTTCACAGCATGCGCACGGGCCGGTTCCGGGGCCATGGACTCAAGGATGGCTCAAGGTGCATGCAGCAACGCACCCGCCGGGATAAAGAGCGAACAAGCACATAAACCGTTGCCAATCGACCATCCCTGTCCCTTTTCGTCCGCAGGCTGGTCGGGTCCCCGCCGCGTACCGGCCTCGAACCGCCCGCCAACCGCAACCGAACCCGTGCCCCGCACGCTGAGGCCGCACGTCCTGGTGCTACGGAGGTGACGAGATGCGGCTGGCGGAGATCATCGAGCTACGTCCGGTGTCGGCGGCCGGGCTCCTCGCCACCCTCACCAGACGCTGTCCGCTGAGCTGTGCCCACTGCTCCACCTCGTCGGGACCGCGCGGCGAGGACACACCGGCCGAGGCGCTGCGCCGCTTCGTCGGCGGCTTCACCCCCGAGGACCGGCCCGAGGTCCTCATGCTCACCGGGGGTGAACCGCTGCTGCGGCCCGCGCTCGTGGCGGACCTCGCGGCCCTCGCCGAGGTGGCCGGAACGCGGACGTCGGTACTGAGCGGCATGTTCTTCGCGGCCGACGGCCGGGTGCCCGCCCGCATCATGGGCGCGCTGCGGCACGTCGCCCACTTCTCGGCGAGCCTCGACGTGTTCCACGAGCGAGAGATACCGCGCGCCGCGGTCTTTCGCGCGATGCACCGCATCCAGGAAAGCGGAATATCGGTGAGTTTCCACGTGACGGGCACCGCGGCGGACGACCCCTATCTCGCGGACACCACCGCCTCCATTCGTACCGAATTCCAGGACCAGGCGGCCGTCCTCGTCAATCACATCCGGCCCGTGGGACGCGCCGCGGGCTGGGCGTCCGCGCGGACCGTGCCCCTCCGGGACGCCGTGGACGAAGGTCTCGCCTCCGGGCTCGCGGCGCCGTGCGCGATGGCGGCCTGGCCGACGGTGGCGTTCGACGGCACCGTCACGGCCTGCTGCAACCAACGGGTGGTGGACGCCCGGCCCGTTCCCGAGCACCTGCGCCTGGGTCATGTCGCGGACGACGACTGGGCCGCGATACGCCGCCGGTGCCAGGAGTCACCCGTCCTGCGCGCCATCCGCACCGCAGGCGTCGGATCGTGCACGGACTGCCGCGCCCTGGCCCGGCGGCCCGCGGCCCTGGACGCGGCCCGGCGGTCCGGTGCACGGCCGGCCGCCGGCGCGATGGACGCGCTCGGCGCCCGGCTCCAGCGCGACGCGGGGGCCGCCACGCTGCTGCGACGGTACGGAAGCGGCCGGTACGCGCCCCTCGTGCTGCTCGGCGGTCCCGAGAACGGAGAGGTGCCCGAGTGAGCCCGTCGGCCGTCGTGCGTCTTCGGCTCCAACTGTCCCTCGTACAGCCTCTGTTACGGGCTTCCACCGCCCGCATGTGGCAGTCGGGGCCCGGACTTCCCGACCGCTACCGGAGCTATCTGCGCGCCATGCACCAGGTGATCCGTGCCTCCGTTCCCCTGATGGAGCGGGCCGCCGCGCATTGCGAGGCGCTGCCCCGGGACCCGGTGGCGGAGCCCCTCGCGCGCTACCTGCGGGCGCACGCCGAGGAGGAACGGGGCCACGACGCCTGGCTGCTCGCCGACGCGGCGGCGACCGGGACGGCACCGGGCGAGCTGACCGACGCCGTGCCCCCTGCGCACGTGGCCGCCCTGGTGGGGGCGCAGTACTACTGGCTCGATCACAGTCACCCGGCGGCCCTGCTCGGCTACATCGCCGTACTGGAGGGCAACGCCCCCGCGCCGGGCCTGGCCGGCCGGCTGGCCCGGGAGACCGGACTGCCGCCGGCCGCCTTCGAGACCGTACGCCTCCACGCCGACCTCGACGAGGGGCACAGCGCGGACCTGGACCTGCTGATCGACCGCCTGCCCCTGGACGCCGCGCAGCGCTCCCTGGTCGCCGTGAGCGCGCTGCACACGGTCGCCTCCCTCGCCGAGCTGTTCGACCGCATCACCCTGGCACCGACCACAAGGGAGAGCTTCCATGAATGACCCCGTGCCCGATCGCGACCGGCTCCGCGCGCTGGAGGACGCCGGGTTCCCGCTGCACAGCCTCTCCCCCGAGCAGCGAGAGGTGCTCCAGGACCTCAGCGCGCAGGAGTTGACCCTGCTGCTCGACCTCAAGGGCCGGCTGGACGCGGCCGAGCCGGAGGTGCAGGCGCACAGCGAGATCGCCGGCGGAGCGCTGTTCTGATGACCGGAGGCGCGCGCGTGAAGTGCCCTCGGTGCCCCGAACCCCCGCCGGACGGCGCGGCGTTCTGCCCCCGGTGCGGAACCGCCTGCGTGGCCGCGGGCGAGAGCGCCGCGGCCGAGGAACGCCGGGTGGTGACCGTCCTGTTCTGCGACCTCGTCGGCTCGACGGCCCTGTCCGTGCGGCTCGACCCGGAGACGCTGCGCACGGTCACCCTGCGGTACTTCGCGCTGATGCGGGCACGGATCGAGGAACACGGGGGAACGGTCGAGAAGTTCATCGGCGACGCCGTGATGGCGGTGTTCGGGGTGCCGGTGCGGCACGAGGACGACGCCCACCGGGCGCTGGCCGCCGCGCGCGGCATGGTCACCGGCCTCGACGGGCTCAACGCCGAACTGGACCGGGAGCACGGGGTACGGCTCGCCGTCCGCATCGGGGTGAACACCGGCGAGGTGGTCGTGAGCGTCGACCCCGCCGCCCGGCAGGCCCTGGTCTCCGGCGAGGTCGTCAACATCGGGGCCCGGCTCGAACAGCACGCCGGTGCGGGCGAGATCCTGATCGGCCCCGCCACCCTGCGCGCCGCCGGCGCCTCCGCGGTCACCGAATCCGCCGGATCGCTGTCCCTCAAGGGCGTCGGCGTCCCTGTACCCGCGCACCGGCTGACAGCCCTGCACGAGGACGAGCCGGAGCGCGTACGCCGCTTCGACACCCCCTTCATCGGCCGCGAGCACGAGCTCGCCGAACTCCGGCTGCTGCTGCGCAGGTTGGAGACGGATCCGCGTTCGCATCTGGTGACCGTCTACGGCGAGGCGGGCCTCGGCAAGACGCGTCTGCTGCGCGAATGGCTGCGGGACTGCCCGGCGTACGGCGAGGGCCGGTGCCGGCCCTACGGCGAGACCGGATCCCTGTCACCGCTCGCCGAGGCCGTACGCCAGGTGCTCGCCTCCGCCGGCGAGGACGCGGCGCTCGCCGAACTGCCGGACCCCGAGCGGACGGAGACACGGCAGGCGCTGAGCCTGCTGCGGGCCGGACTGCTCGCGGACGGCACCCCCAGCCCGTCCACGGACGACACGCTCATGGCACTGGCCTGCCTCCTGGACGCGCTGTCCCGGGAGCGGCCCGTCGTCCTCGTCCTCGACGACTGTCACTGGGCATCCGAGCCGCTGCTCGACCTGGCGGACCGGTTGCTCGACGAGCTCGACCGCTCCCCCGTGGCCCTGGTGTGCGTGGCCCGTCCGGAGCTCCTTGAGACGCGTCCCGGCTGGGGCAGCGGGCGGATGCGGTCCGCGTCGCTGCTGCTCACCCCGCTCACCCGGGAGGAGGCCGCCGCGCTCGCCGGCGAACTGGTCGAGGTGGCGGCCCATCGGCACGGAGTGCTGGAGGACGCGCTCGACCGCGCCGAGGGCAATCCGTTGTACCTGGAGCATCTGACGGCCGTGGCCGCCGAGTGCGACGACCTGCCGCTGACCGTCCACGCCCTGCTCGGCGCCCGCATCGACGCGCTCCCGCCCGAGGAACGGACCCTGCTCCAGGTGGCCGCCGTCCTGGGGCGCGAGTTCCGGCGCGCCGACCTGACGGAACTCGCCGGTACCGAGGAGCCCACGGACGCGGCGGACTCCCCCGGCGGCCTTCTGAGCGGCCTCGTCCGAAGGCGTCTCATCGAAACCGGTGGCCGCTCCCGCTCCACCGGATCGGTCCTCCGCTTCGGCAGCGCCCTGGTGCAGGAGACCGCGTACCGCGGCATGGCGAAGAAGGTGCGCGCCCGGCGTCACGAGCACGCCGCCGATGTCCTCGTCCGCCGTGCGGCCGGGGACGCGGCTGTCGGCTCCCACCTGGCCCGCGCCCACCGTCTGCTCACCGAACTGGGCATCCACGACGGCGACACCGACGCGCTGCGGGCGCGCGCCGCCGAGATGCTCACCCGCGCCGGAGCGGCAGCCCTGGCGCGCTCCGATCTGCCGTGGGCCGACGACCTGCTCACTCAGGCGCTCGACCTGGCCACGCCCGGCGAGCCCGTCGCCGGGGAGGCGGCGCGGCGGCTCGGCGAGACGAAGGTGGCCCGCGGGGAGCCCGAACGCGGCCGGGAACTGCTGGCGACCGCGCTCGACACGGCCGAACGGGCTGGCGATCCGCTGGGCGCCGCCCATGCCCGTCTCGCCCTCACCGCGCTCGACCCACGGCACGGGTCCGCCGCCGAGGTGGCCGAGTCCGCGCTCCCCCTGTTCACGCGGGCGGGCGACGACCAGGGCATCGCCCGTGCCTGTGTCCGGATCGCCCAGGACCGTCAGCGGCGCGGACGGCACGCCGAGGCCGAGGAACTGCTGCGCCGGGCGCTGGAGCACGCCGACCGGGCCGACGCCGAACCCGAGCGGGCACGGGCGCTCGGCGCCGTCGGCATCTCCCTGTGGCGCGGCCCCACTCCGGTCGCCGACGCCGTATCACGCTGCGAGGAACTGCTGACGGCCCACGGCGCCGGCCGGCCCACCGTCCGGGCCACCCTGGGATGCCCGCTGGCCGTTCTCCTGGCCCTTCAGGGCAGGCACGAGGAGGCTCAGGAGCGGCTGGCCGAGGCGGCACGCCTGGCCCGTGGCCTCGGCTACGCGGAGAGCGCGCTGTTCGTCCCGCTCTTCGCCGCCGAGGTCGAGGCCCTGACCGGGACGCCGGCCCGGGGTCTCCTGCTGCTGGAGGAGGCGGCCCGCGCGGGCCGCGAACTCGGCGCCCCGGGTGCCCTGCCGGGCATCGCCCGGGAGCGGGCACGGATCCTGCTGGACGGCGGCGAGCCCGCGGAGGCACTGGCGCTGCCGGACCCCGAGGGGTCCGCGCTGCCTCCGGCCGAGTCCGCCGACGCGTACGGGCTGCGGGCCCGCGCCCTCGCGCTCACCGGGGAGCCGGATCTCGCGCGCGCCTGTGCGGGCCGGGCCGTCATCGCGGCGGCCGAGACGGACTCCCCGCTCGTCCGGGGCACCGCGGCGCTCGACCTCGCGCACACGCTGCGCGCGCTCGGCGAGACGGCGGACGCGGCGCGCCAGGCGCGCATCGCACACGGTCATTTCGCCGCCAAGGGGCACCGGCCGGGCACGGACCGCGCGTCCGCGTTCACCGACGGGACGCCGGCGACGGCACGGGGCGAGCAACGCCCGGACGCAAGGGAAGGCAGGAGCGCATGACGACAGGAACGACGGGAGGGCTCACCTGGAGCCTGCGTGACCGCTCCCCCGAAGAGCTCACGATGCTCGCCGACACGGTGCCGGACCTGCCCGCCGACCCCTCGGCGTGGTCGGACGGCGGCGGGGTGCGCGTGTGCGTGGTCGACACCGGTGTGGAGTGCGGGCATCCCTCGGTGGGTGCCGTGCAGGGCTCGTACGAGGTGAAGCCCGGCCCCGACGGAACGCTGGGCGTCGTCGACAGCGGCGTACTGCCGGACGGCGCCGGCGATGCCTGTGGGCACGGAACAGCATGCGCCGGCATCGTCCGACGGGTGGCCCCGGACTGCGAGTTGTACAGCGTGCGGGTGCTGGGCGAGGGCTTCACCGGCAGCGGAGAGGCCCTGCTCACCGGGCTGCGGTGGGCCGTGGACCAGGGATTCGACGTGGTCAACCTCAGTCTGTCGACGACCCGTCCGAAGTTCCTTGAGACGCTGCGGGCCCTGGCCGACCAGGCCTTCTTCACCGGGACCACCCTGGTGGCGTCCGCCCACAACACGCCCGTGGAGAGCTTCCCTTGGCGCTTCTCCTCGGTCATCTCGGTCGGCACCCATCGCGAGGACGACTCCGGACTCTTCCTCTACAACCCGGCGCCCCCCGTGGAGTTCTTCGCACCGGGCCAGAACGTGCAGGTGGCCTGGACCGGCGGCAAGACCATCCGCACCACGGGCAACAGCTTCGCCACTCCCTTCATCAGCGGGACGTGCGCGCGACTGCTCGGCACCCGGCCGAAGTTGACACCGTTTCAGATCAAGAACGCGCTCTACCTCTCCGCCGCGAACGTGCGCATCGGCGAACCAGGAACCCGAGGTGAACTATGACCCAGCCCCCCGGCCTCGTCCCCGCCACCGGCGTGGACCCCGCCACACGCGCCGGCAGTGCGGAGCACGACCTGCTCCAGTCCGTCGTCGACACCGCGCGGGCCATCTTCGGCGCCGCGGCCAGCTCCGTCCTGCTGCACGACCGCGAGACCGACGAACTGGTCTTCCAGGCCGTGGCCGGAGAGGGGGAGGAGTCCCTCGTGGGCTCGCGGTTCCCCGCCGGCCGGGGGCTCGCGGGCTGGGTGCTCGTCTCGGGTGAACCGATGATCGCGGACGACCTCCGGGAACAGGGCATGTTCGCCAAGGACGTGGCCAAGGCGACGGGGTACGTGCCGGACGCGCTGATGGCGGCGCCCCTCGCCCATCACGACCGTGTGCTCGGCGTCCTCGAAGTGCTCGACCCCGCCGAGCAGTCCCGCTCCAGCCTCTCCGAACTCGACCTCCTCGCGCTCTTCGCCCGCCAGGCCGCTGCGGCCCTCGCGGTCATCGCGGACCGGCGCCACGAGGAGACTCCGTCGGCGGTCCGTGCGCGGGGTCTGGAACTGGTGGCCGCGCTGCGGGACATCCTGCTCGACGGTGTGCCACCGCAGGCGTCGCAGGAAGGGTGAAGCAGGGGTCAGGAGGGGTGAAACAGAGGTGAGGCCAGGGGGCTGCCGCAGCATTCGGGCAGCCCCCGCCGCTTTGCCGTGAGTTGCCGTCCTGATGTCGCGGGACAGCCGCCGGGATCTAGCGGGTCGCCGCTTCCACCGCGTCGGCGGCACGGCTCTCGCTCTTGCCGTCCGCGAGCAGGTCGCCGATCTCCTGCGCTCGGGACCGCAGTTGGGGGTCGCGCGCCGTGCGCTCGACGGCGGCGCGCAGGTCCGCGGCGGGAGCCCCGGGCTCCGGCAGTCTGCGGGCGACTCCGGCGCGCAGGCAGGCGGCGGCCAGGATCTGCTGTTCCGACCCGTTCGGGGCGACCAGGAGCGGTTTGCCGTGCAGGAGCGCGCCGAGCACGGGGGCGGATGTGGCGTTGGTCAGGACGAGTTCCGACCGGTCGACGAGCGGTCCCATCCAAGGACGGCGGCCGACGATCAGGTCGGCGTCCGGGGCGGCCTCGGGCGCGCCCGAGCGCCCCAGTTCCACGACCGCCCGGTGCGTACCGGCGGTGAAGGCCGCGTTGAGTCGCGGCCAGAGCGAGGTGCCGCCGAAGGTCCGGCCGAGGTGGACGTACGCCAGGGGCTTGGAGTCCGCCGAGGGCCCGGAGGTCGGCAGGGGTTCGGACGAGTGGAGGTCGGGCAACCGCGCCTCGGGTGAGGCGAGTTCGGACGACAAGGGTTCGGGCTCCCACCAGCAGGGGCCGACATGGCGTACGGCCGGGGGCAGTTCGGCGTCGGCCGGCTCCAGCAGGGGGTGACCGCGCAGCAGGAACGCGGTGCCGAGCAACGGGGCGTCGGGGAAACGGTCATGCCGTGGCGTCAGGCCGGCCGCCTCGCGTACCGCCTCGTAGTGCTTCAGGGTCTCCGTCAGCCGCCATGCGCGGTCGTGCGTGTCCGCGGGGCCGGCGCCCCCCTCGCGGTAGGGCCACAGGTGGGCGGTCAGTCCGAGCACCACGACCGGCAGGTCCGCGGCTTCGGCGGCCACGAGGGCGCCGTGACAGAGCACGGAGGTGACCAGGACGTCGGGCCGCAGCCGGCGGACGGCCCGTGCCACCGCGGTGTACTGCCCGGGTCCGCTGACCGCCCAGTGGGTCACCGACAGCGCGCGGGTGTCCGTGACGGCGGACGGGTCCAGGCCCGCCCCACTCGCCGTCGCGGCGGCTTCCGGTCCGGCGAGGACGTGCACCGTGTGGGCACGGCGGCGCAGTTCGCGGCCCACGGCGAGGGCGGGGTACAGATAGCCCGGGTCGTTGAGGGGGCACAGGAGCACGTTCATGTCGGCGTCTCCCCCGGCGGAAGAAGGCCCAGGTGGTGGGCGAGGAAGGCCATGACGTCGGCGTAGAGGCGGACGCTGCGCGAGGCGGCGCGCGCCGCGT
Source organism: Streptomyces sp. NPDC024698 (assembly GCF_055559015.1). Taxonomy (NCBI): domain Bacteria; kingdom Bacillati; phylum Actinomycetota; class Actinomycetes; order Kitasatosporales; family Streptomycetaceae; genus Streptomyces; species Streptomyces sp. NPDC024698. The sequence goes on from NZ_JBVHLK010000009.1 coordinate 214,947, forward strand.
GTCCGACGCCGCGCTCGGTACGCAGCACGACCGGCGCGTCACCCGTGCCCGCCCATTGCAGGGCGGCGCACATCTTGCGGGCGTGGGCGGGGTCGACGCGGGTGTCGCCGTCGAAGACGGCCAGCAGCACCGCCGGGTAGCGCGTGCCCTCGCGCACCTGGTGGTACGGCGAGTACGAGAGGAGGTGGGCGAACTGGGCGGGGTCCTCGGCGCTCCCGTACTCGTCGCGCCAGCTCGCGCCCATCCCCGACCGTTCGTAGCGCACCATGTCGAGCAGGGGTGCCACGGACACGACGGCCGCGTAGGTCTCGGGGCGGCGGGTGAGGGCGGCGGCGGCCAGCAGGCCCCCGTTGGAGCTGCCGAGGACGCCGAGCCGGCCCGGCGCTGCCCATCCGGCCCGCAGAAGGTGGTCCGCCACCGCGTCGAAGTCGTCGAAGGAGTTGTGCTTGCGCTCGCGTCGGCCGGCCCTGTGCCAGTCCTCGCCCTCCTCTCGCCCGCCCCGTACGCAGGCCACCGCGTACACCCCGCCCGCGCGCACCCAGGGCAGTGCCTGCGGGGTGAAGCCGGGGGTCATGGAGGCTCCGAAGCCGCCGTAACCGGTGATGACGGCGGGGCGGGGCCGGTCGGGGCGGCCCGTGGGCGACATGACGAACATCCGGACCTCGGTGCCGTCGCGGGAGCGGGCGACCTCCTGGGTGACGGTCACGCCCTCGACGGGAGCGGCCGTCGGCGGACCGGCGAGCCAGGGCCGCAGGTGTCCGGTGACGGCGTCGTAGTGCAGGACGACGGTGGGGGTGATGTGGTCGGTGTACGCGAACCAGATTTCGTGACCCGGCTCGTGACGTGTGGTCAGCTGTGTCACCGTTCCCCGTCCGGGCAGCGGTACGGTCCGGGTGTGGGCGCCGGTTCGGGCGTCGTGCAGGGTCAACTCACCGACGGCGTGCCGGGTTCGTACGACCGCCAGCAGCGGCCGGTCCAGTTTCGGGCCGTCCAGGACGGCGAAGTCCGCCAGCACGGTGCCGGGTTGCTCGGCGACGAGCGTGCGCCACCGGCCGGGTTCCGTGGCATCGCGAGGAGCCGCGGCGATCCGGCCGCGCGGGGCGCCGACGGTGGTTCTCAGCGGCAGGGGGCCCGCACCGGGCCTGAGGCGGACGACGGTGTGGCCGTCGGTGCCGTGCTGGAGGCGGCGCAGGTCGGGGCGGTCCGGTGCGCTGGTGGTGAGGTCGGCGGTCCACAGGTCGGTGTCCGGGGAGGTGCCTTCGCTCGCGCCGATGACCAGCGTCCGCCCGTCGGGGGCGGTGGCCACGGTGTAGTACTGGGTGTCCGACCGTCCGGCTCCGAAGATCTCCACGTCCTGGTCGGCGGGTGTGCCGAGGCGGTGCAGGCGGACGCGGCGGGGGCCCGCCCCGCCACCCTCGTGCGCGGGCCTGAGCCGGCGCACGTAGTAGAAGGCACGGCCACCGGGCAGCCAGGCCACGGGGGAACGGCGGACCCGGTCCACGGGCCCGTCGACCGTCTCGCCCGTCTCCGCGTCGATCACGCTCAGGACCGACTGCTCCGTACCGCCGGACGACAGCTGGACGGCCACGAGGCCGCCCTCCCAGGAAGGTTCCCAGGCGTCGAGGACCGTCCTGCCGGACGGGTCGGCGTGCAGCGGGTCAAGAAGGATCCGCGTCCGGCCGGCCTCGCGTACGGCCAGTGCGGCGAGTTCACGCCCCGGTTCCCTGCGCAGATGGAACTCCCGGTCACCGCGCGGCACCGGCGCCCGGGCACCGGCTCCGGAGAGCAGAGCGGTCATCCTCGCGAGGAACTTTTCCCGGGCGGGCCAACAGGCCTCTTCCTCGGCGTAGAGCACCTCCTGACCGGCGCACCACGCGGCGGTCGCGGGGTCCCCCGCGTCTTCCAGCCAGCGGTAGGGGTCGGCCACCCGCCGTCCGTGGAGGACCTCCTCCGGTCCGCTGCGCGGGGCCGGCGGGTAGGAGTACCGGGCGGGCGCCGGCCCGGCGTCGCGGGGCGGGGACTGGGTCATCGCGGCGCTCCAGGGGTGAACGGATCACGTCGGTCGTGTGCCGGGGCGGGGCTCAGACGCCCCCACCCGCGCCGGGACGCCGTACGGGAGGCTCCGGACGCGGCTCCGCCGTGGACACGGAATCATCCGGGGGCGCCGGATTCAGTTCCATGGAAAGGGAGTTGTCCGCAGGCGCCGGATGCGGATCCGTCGCGTGGGTCGGATACGGGTCCATGGTCCCGGAGTTGTCCGCGGGCGCCGGGTACGGGTCCGTCGCGCGGGTCGGATACGCATCCACGGTCCCGGAGTCGTCCGTGCGAACCGGCTCGCCGTGGGCCTCGACCGCCGGTCGGTCCTGGGCATGGCTCGCACCCGCTGGGGCCGGGACATCGGCGAGGCCGGCGGGAGCCGGGGTGTCCACGGGCCGGGGCTTGTCCGGTACGGCGGCGGGACCGGCCTTCTTCACGTCGTCGGTGACGGCGTCGAGGCTGGTCTCGCGCAGCAGCGGCACCGACGAGACCACCGTGACGACGGCCGCGGTTCCGGCGAGCGCGAGCCAGGTGCGGCCGGCCCCGAGGGAGTCCACGAAGGAACCCGCCAGGACCGGTCCGAGGGAGGCGAGACCGGCCATCACCAGACCGGTCGCGGTGCTGACCCTGCCGAGCAGGTCCCGGGGGGCGAGCACCAGCATCGCGCGGCCGACGACGATCCCGGCCGGCGGGGAGAAGAAGACGACCACGACCAGTACGGGCCCGATCGTCCAGGGCTGTGTGCTCGTGGAGAAGACGGCGAGGCCGATCGCCCAGACGGCGCCGATGAGCAGGAACAGGCGGGCGGCGGGGATGCGTTTGATCAGTCGCGGGGCCGCGGCGGCGCCCAGCATCCCGCCGATGCCCGCGCAGGCCATGACCGCTCCGATCGCGGTCCCGCCGGTGCCGCTCTGCCGCAGCGAGACGACCATGGTCGTCTGTGCCGCCGCCGAGACGACGTTGATGCCCGCGGCGAACAACAGCGCGGCCAGCAGGGCCCGTTGATGTGTCAGCCAGCGCAGCCCGGCCGTGAGCCGGTCGTCGCGCCCGGCTCCGGCGGCCCGGCGGCGGGGCCGGGTGGCGATCCGCAGCAGCAGTACGGCGGACACCCCGTAGGAAAGGGCGTCGGCGGCGAAGGGCAGGATCGGGTCCAGGGTGTAGAGCCAGCCGCCGAGGAAGGGGCCGATGAGTGAACTCGTCGCCATGGCGGCCTGGCTGCGGCTCAGCGCGTCGGTGAGATCCTTCTCCGGGACGACGTCGCGTACGGCGATCGTGGCGGCGGGCGCGAAGAGCGCGGTGGCCGCGCCCTCGACCACGGCGACGCCGAGAAGGTGTGTCTGCCCGAGGTCTCCGAGCGCCGACACCAGCGGGATGCTGGCCAGCGCCACGAGCCGCACCAGGTCGGCCCCGACCATGATCATCCGACGGTCGTGCCGGTCGGCGAGGTGGCCCGCGGGCAGGCGCAGCAGGGTGCGTGTCACCAGGGAGCAGGTCGCGACCGTACCGGCCTGTGCGGCGCTTCCGCCGATGGACAGGACGAGCAGGGGGAAGGCGAGCAACGACAGCTGCGATCCGAGGGTCGACAGGGTCGCGCTGATCCAATAGCGGCGGAAGTCGGCGTTGGTCCGCAGGACGCCGGCGCCTTTCATCCCAGCCGACCGACGGCGTTGAGGCAGTCCAGGACGCCGGCGTCGACGCGGTCCTGGAAGACGGCGCGGACGGCCGCCTCCTCGTCGTACTGGTAGTGGTCGTGACAGCTGACCCAACGGCCCTGCGTCCGCTCGGCGTCGAGATAGCCGTCGGCGATCGTGCCGACCTCCATGCCGGGCTTGCCCGCGGTCTCCCAGCAACTGGCGAGCACACCATCGGCGTTGACGACCGCGCCGTAGCGTCCGTCCGTGAAGGAGCAGGCCTGGCAGGGGACATGGGCGCGCGGCCGGGCCACCGTGAAGCCGAGCTCCAGCGCGCGGGCGTGCCAGCGGACGAAGTCGCCGACGAGGCCGTCCTCGTGGAGCAGGTTGTTCGCGTAGCCGACGCCGACGTCGCCGACGCGGGCGAAGTGGATGCCGCAGCGTGCCGGATCGAGGTGGGAGCCGAGCCGTTCGACGAGGTCGTCCACGCCGTTGCGGTTCAGATGCGAGACGTTGACCCGCAGCATCCAGCGCAGGGAGGTCTTCTCGATGGCGCGCGCGATGTTGGAGACGATGACGTCGAAGGTGCCGCCGCCGGAGCGCCGTACCCGGATGGCGTCGTGGTCGGCCCGGTCGCCGTCGAAGGTCACCTGTACGGAGCCGAGGCCGGCCGCGTTGAGTTCCTTGGCGATCAGCGGTGTGAGCAGGGTGCCGTTGGAGGTCATCGAGGCGGTGAGGGAGCCCAGTCGACCCGCCCTGGTGAGCAGGTCGCGGCAGCCGCGCGGGTTGAGCAGCGGTTCGCCGCCGAAGAGCAGCAGCGAGAGCTTGTCCATGCCGGCCACGGCCATGCGTTCGCGGGTGAAGTCCAGGACCTGTCCCACGGCTTCGGGGGTCAGGCGGGCGTGCCGGATGCGGGGCGGCCTGCTGCCGCCCTTGGGGTCCTGCGCGGTGTTCTGGAAGCAGTAGCCGCAGCCGAGGTTGCAGTCCGTGCTGGTCAGTACGGTCAGGGAGTACGAGGTGTACGGCTTGACCTCGTACAGTCCCGCCTCGCGGAGATAGCGTTCCGCCGAGGGCCGCAGGGTGCCGTCGGCCTGCACCTGACCGGGGCGCATCAGCGCGTATCCGCCCGCGCCCAGGAACCACCACCCCCTGTCGGCCTGGATCAGACGGGCCCCGGCGGCGGGGACGGCGACGGACTGCGTACCGGGCACGGCAACCTCCGGAGCGGGGCGGGAGACGGAAGGCGGGCGCGGCCCGGGCGCGGCGGCGTCAGGCGCCGCCGCGACCGGGAGGACCGCGCCGGTGGTGAGCCGATCAGGCGTTGTGCTCCTGGTGGACGACGCACCAGGGGGTGTCCTCGCCCTCTTCGGAGTGCGCGACCACCTCGGGCTCGTCGACGGCGGTCTCCTGGTGGACCCCGCACCAGGCGACGTTCGACGCGGCGTGCGCGACGACCTCGGGAGTCTCCTCCGCGGGGGTCTCCGTGGTCTCTTCGTTGGGCTCGACGTTCTCGGCCATGTTGGTCCTCCATACGACGGGCGTTTCGGGACGACTGACGGCAGCACTGCGCCGACCGGCAGGACGCTAGGAGGGCGGGGTTCGACAGCGGTTCAGCGCCGGTTGGTCTGCGGTGAATACGCAGGTGGGGGCGTCGGCACCGTGTGAGGTGCAAGGCTTGGAGTCGGCCGCGTACCGGGCGCATACCGGAATCGCACCGGACGTGAACCGGCGGGCAACCGGCCCTTCCTACGGTGTCCTTCGCACACCCCGCGACCGCGAGAGGACGCCTCCGTATGGACACCGAGCCCGTCGCCACGGCCGCCCCGCCCGCACCGGCAGGTCGCCGGCGGCTGCCGGAGCCGCTCGGTGCCGCGTTCCTGGCCCGGCCCGAGGAGACGCTGGCCGAGATCCGGGAGACGTGTCCCGTGGCCCGGATCAGGACGCCCGCCGGACGGACGGCCTGGCTGGTGACCCGCGCCGAGGACGTACGGGCCGGATTCCTGGACCCTCGCCTCTCCCTGAGCGGCGGCCGCGTTCCCGACCCCGCTGTGCGCCGTCGCGCCCTGGACGTGACGCTGGTCAACTACGACCCGCCGGACCACACACGCATCCGCCGCCTCGCGACACCCGCCCTCACCCCGGCACGCATGGCCGCCCACCGGGAACGCATCGAGCAGGGCGCCGAGGAACTCCTCGACGCCGCGGACGCGGCGCGCGGGCGGGGACCCGTTGAGCTGATGGAGGCCTTCGCGCGTCCGTTCGCCTTCCGGTCCCTGTGCGAGGTCTTCGAGGTACGGGCGGAGGAACGGGCCGCGCTGTACGAACCGGTGGCGCTCCTCGCGGACAAGACCGGCCGCTCCGCCCGTGCGGTCGAGGAGAGCGTGGCCCGCATCGACGCCTTCGTCAGGGGCGAGATGGCCCGCCGCGAGGCCGACCCGGGCGAGGACGTCGTGTCGCGTGTCCTCGCGACCTGGCATCAGCAGGGCGGCGCGGCCGAGGACGAAGTCGCCTCGCTCCTGGCGATGCTGCTGCTGGCCGGCTTCGACAGCACGGTGCAGGCGATCGGCATGAGCGTGGTGGCGCTCCTCGGTCACGGCGACGTACAGGATTCGCTGCGGGACGAGCCGTCGCGGATCCCGCGCGCGGTGGACGAGCTGCTGCGGTGGGACACCCCCGGTCCCTTCAGCACCAAGAGGGTGACGCTGGAGGACGTCCGGTTCGGGGACACGGTCATCCCGGCGGGCAGCGGTGTCCTGCTGTCCGTGGCCGCGGCCAACCACGACCCGCGGTGCCACGCCGACCCGGGCACCCTGGACCCGGACCGCGCCACGGCCGGCCGCCACCTCTCCTTCGGACTCGGCCCGCACTACTGCCCAGGATCGGCACTGGCCCGCCTGGAACTCACCGTGGCGCTGACCGCCGTACTCGGCCGCTGGCACCGGCTGAGCCCCGCGGTAGCGCTGGACGAACTGACCTGGGGCGGCGGCTATCTGCATCGCCGGCTGGCGGGGCTGCCGGTCCAGCCGTGCGGTTCGGCCTGAGGGGACCACCCGGCGGCACACAAGGCGGTACGTTCCCGGTGGAAAGCACCGCGGCTGGAATCGTCCCGCACAGGAACCTGGCGCCCGATGACGGTATTCCATGTGACCTGCGCGAACTCCGCATCCTACGATCACTCGATCGGCTGCCGGAGGAGTGGGGATGCTCAAGGACTTCGAGAGCGGGACGAGGGCTGTCGCACAGCTCGTGGGCGGGGCGTCGCTCCCGGAGACGATCGATGTCGCCGACCCCGGTGACTGGATCGCGCTGGACGCGGCGGTACGTGAAGTGGCCTGGCGTCAGCCGTCGTTGGTGCCCAAGTGGCAACCAGTCGGCCCGTGGCCCGTCGGCCCGCGTCGACTCCCCGAGTCCCGGCTCGCCCTCGCCCTCTGCCACCGCGACGGGCGGATCCGCCAGGAGGCGCTGGGCCGCGCCGCCCGCTACCCCGGGCTGCTGCCACTCGTCGTGATCCGCTGCGCCGACTGGGTCGGGCCCGTGCGCGAGTACGCCCGGCAGGTGCTGCGGGATTCCCTCCGTCCCGACCTGGTCGTCGGACTCGCCTCGCTCCTCCTGCGGGTCGGACGCCGGGAACGCGGCGACTTCGGTGCCGAGACCCTCGGTCAGATCCTGCGCGGCGCGCCCCGGGAGCTGTTCAATGTCCTGTTCGCCGACCCGGACCACGCCGTGCGGCGGTTCGCGTATCGGTGTGCCGTCGAGAGGGGACTGCTGAGTCCCGCCGAGTCGGCACGCGCGGCCGTCCGGGACACGGACCCCGTCGTCCAGAACCTCTGCGCCACAGCCGCGCTCGCCGCCCTGGGCGACGAGGAGGCCGCGTACGAGGAGGTGCTGCCGGTCCTCCTCTCCGCGCGCAACCCGCGTACGCGCTCGGCCGGGGTCACGGGGCTGCGGCGGGCGGGACAGCCGGAACGGGCGGAGTCGTTCCTCGCCGACAGGTCCGCGCTCGTGCGGGCCTGCGCCCGGTATGTCGTACGGCAGTACGGAGGTGATCCGACGGCCTGGTACCGGGAGCGGTGCACGACGGCGGACAGCCTCGGGCCGCCGCCCGGTGCCGTCATCGGGCTGGCCGAGTGCGGCGACCACGCGGACGTCGGACTGCTGCGGCCACTGCTCACGCATCCGGTGGCCGGGGTGCGGGCGCGGGCGGTGGCGGGGCTGCGGGCCCTGGACCGCGTGGATGTGCGGCGGACGCGGCCGCTTCTCGACGACCCCGCCGCCGATGTGGTCCGCGAGGCGGTCCTCGCCCTGCTGCCCGGGGCGAAGGACCTGCCCGCCGACTGGCTTCTGGAGCGCACCGGCTCCGAGCGCCCGCGGCATGTCCGCGTCGGCGCGTTCCGGCTGCTCGACGCGAGCGGCGGCATCGTGGCGCTGCGCGCGGCCGTCGGGCTGCTGCACGACCCGGACGTGAAGCTGCGCACCTGGGCGGCGCAGTCCGTGCAGCGCTGGCATCCGTCGCCGGACATGTGGCACCAGAACGCGGCGGAGGCAGCGGAGGCAGGGGAGCTGCTCGACCGGGGCCGACACCTCTTCAGCGACTACGTGCTGCGTCAGCGCAAGCGGGAAGCGGGGCTGGAAGGTTGAGGACCCCCGAGGCGCCGAGACCTCGGCGGCCCGGAAGACCTCGGGGGCCTGTCCTCAACCGGGTCGCTTGGCCATGACCACCAGACCCGGCCCGCTGTACTCCTCCGGGGGAAGCCGGAGTTCGGCGACCGGTTCGAGACCGGCCTGCTCGATCAGGTCCACGAGCTGTTCGGGCCGCCATTTGTGCGTCGTCCAGGAAACGGGTACGCCTCCGTAGGCCTCGGTGCGCACCACGTCCTCGTCGCCGACGTGCGTCCCGGTGATGAAGTGCCCGCCCGGTTTCAACGCGCGGGCGAACAGGGCGAGAACCTGGGGCAGGACGTCACGGGGAAGGTTGAACAGTGACCACCACCCGAGCACACCGCCGAGGGACGCTTCACCGAGGTCGAGGTCGGTGGCGGAGGCGACGCCGAAGCGGCACTGCGGATGAAGGCGGCGCGCGTTCTCGATCATGCGGGGAGAGAGATCCACCCCGGACACGTCGAGTCCGCGTTCGGCGAGGTAGGCGGTGACCGTTCCGGGTCCGCAGCCCACGTCGAGGACAGGCCCGAGTTCCCCCACGGTATCGGCGAAGGCGTCGATCGAGGCCTTGAGCCATGGATGGCGACGGATGTCGCCGATACCCGTCGTCACCACCATGTGGGCGTAGTTGTCGGCCACACGATCGTAGGACTCACGAACCACGTCGAGATCGGCCGGACGGTCGATGGGGTGTGCGCGCATGCGCCAACGATAGGACCGCACAGCGGACTTGGGACGGGAACGGCCCCTGACACCCTGTCGAGACGGTTGCCCGAGGCGTCGGGCGAGGCACTGTCGCGCAGCCGACGGAGCAGGGCGATCACGTGCCGTCGAGGCTGATCGCCGTGCTCAGGAGCTGCACGGCGTGATCGTATGGACGGCGGTCGAAGCGGAACGGCCCGAAGCCCGAGTAGTCGCGTGCCGTGCGGTGGGGTTGTTCGAAGGAATCCCAGACCACGTGGGCCGACGTCACGGTGATCCCGGCCATCAGCGGCCAGCAGCCACAGTCTCCACACGCACAGCCGAGCACAGGCGTCTTCGGCCCCATCGCCCCGATGGACCGTCCATGGAAATGGTCCTCCAGCCGGCCGAACGGGAAGAACTGCGGGAGCAGGCCCCCGTAGGCGCCTCCAGCCGGCCGCATCCGGGCGCCCGTCTCGAACTGGTCGATCAAGGTGGTGAGCGGTACTCCGTCGACGCATGGGACGACTTCGAGCACACCACGATCGGCGTGGCGTCCACAGTCGAACCGGATCTCCTGACTACTCATCTCCCGATTCTCGCAGCAGGCCGGCCGGCGCCGTCAGAATTCGGCGTCCATGCTCCCCGGTCCGTCCGCACGAGGAACCTCACCGGCATAGGCGCCGGCCGAATCATGGACTTGCGCGTCCACGGGCACGAGCGCGTCCGGCAGGGCTGCGTGCTCGCACGGTTCCCGGACTTCCAGGTCAACGCTCACGGAGCCGGACCCCCGGACGGCGATCACCTCGGTACGGTCCAGCCGGCTGCGCACTTGCGAGGCGCCAACGAACTCCGCCGACAGGATGTCCTCCAGCACCGCGCGCTCGTAGGCGTTCAGCGGGCGCGGGTCGATGGGGAGGGAGGGCATGCGGCCATTTGAGGTGCAGAGAGGGGAGCCGGCCCAACGCCCCCACTGGCTCATGAGGCGCGGCCTACGACGAGCCCGCCCATCAAGATCCGCTGTCTCGTGGCTGTGCCCAGCGTGTCGCCGTGTGACCGACCGAACAACTCCTAGCTGTCGCCGTGACCTTCATCCGCCGGGTAGTGACGTTCTACGCTGCGAGCGACGGAGGCCAGTCCTACGGGCATGATCACGACGTAGGTCAGGGCGGACCATGGTTGGGGTATCCGGTGTTCCAACACGACTTCCACGCCGGCCAGCGCCACTAGCCAGAGGATCAGCAAGGGGCGCCGAACCACGTAACCGAGGATGCCCGTGAAAGTAGTTGGCCGTTGCCCGCGGTCAGCGCTTGTTCTCCACATGACGGGACTGTATCGCTGTCGCTTCCCGCGCCCTTCGACTGATCGTCCCTTCCGGGCCTGTGGCCGCCATGTCCCAAGTAGGTTGCTCGGGTGGTCAATCGGCTTGAGGCCGAGGGCTTCGATTCGCGCTATCGGACGTACAGGGGCGCGTAGCGGACCCTGGTGGTGCGCGGGAGAACGGTCGCCTGGCGGTCCGGCGCATGTCCGTGCGGCGGTGGGCGCGCTCGGCACCTTGAACAGGTCACGTCGCACACGTTCTTGAAACCGCCGTGGCGCCAGTCATCACGGGAGCCGCCGGTGGCTGGCGGGTACCCTCAACTCCCCCGCGCGACGGCAGCTTTCGTCCGTCGACGCACAGGGCGATGATCCGGCCGGCCAGGCACCTGCCGCCAGACAAGAGTGACGACATCCTTCTGAGCGTCGCGGCCGATCCGGCGGCGTTGGGCGCCTTCTGCGCGGAGATCCGGGAGCGGAACCGGGTTCGCGAACAGGAGCGCAGGTTCCTCGACCGGGCCGCGGCCGACGTCTCCTGATGCCGCAGGCGCCCGGCCGGGGCCCGACGTTCACCCACCCCATTGAGCAGGGCATCTGTCGCCCCGTCAACTACGGTCCGCATGTCGGAACACCTGCTTTGGCCGGTATCCGACCGGCCGGCGCACACCCCTGGCATCGCCGCCTCGCTATTTCCTATCGATTTACTAGGAAACCATTGACCGGACGTCCGACGGCTGCGCAGGATGATGTACATGCCCCCCACGCAGCAGCGACTGGTTCGCCGTCGGCACGTCGACTTCGGTCGCGTCGCCAGCGCCGTCTGTTGCAGCGCATAGGGTGCGCGGCTCACGTATCGCGTGTGCCGCCGCCTCCGCTTCCATCCCAGGTGATCAGGCGCATCCGCCGCGGTCCCTGAGCCGGGCAGGACTCAGCGGCGCCCGGATCGTCACCGTACGGCGCATGGGCCACGAGCGCGTGTCCGACGGGCAGGAGACTCCCGACCCGGCACCTTGCCGCCGAACTTGAGGAAATCATGATCATGGGCGTTGCCACCGCGCCGTCCGGAGCCGGCCCCGCGGCCGACCGGACCGGACCCCACCCGGTCGCCGGACCTGACATCGTTGCCGGACACCACCCGGTCGCCGGACCCGACACCGCCGCCGGACCCCACCCGACCGCCGGCTCGACCACGGCCGCAGGGCCCGGCCACGCGCACTGGCTGCGAGCGGCCCGTGAGACGGCGGAGGATCTGGCCACCGACGCGGTCACCAGGGAGCAGGCGGGCAAGGCCCCCTTCGACGAGGTGTCCCGGCTGCGCGAGGCAGGGCTCCTGACGCTCCTGGTTCCGGCCGAGGCCGGAGGAGGCGGAGCGGACTGGACGACGGCCTACGCCGTCGTCCGGGAGATCTCGGCCGCCGACGGCGCGATCGGCCAACTGCTGGGCTGTCACTACTTCTTGTCGTGGAGCGCGGTGTCCTTCGCCGACTCCGCCCGCGCCACCGAGACCGTGCACCGCTCCACCAGGAAGCCCCTCCTCTGGGGTGGCGGCCTCGCCCTCCAGGACCCCCCGCTGAGGCTGACCAGGAAGGCCGGCGGCCATGTCCTGGAGGGGCGGCAGAGCTACGCCACCGGAGTGCTGGTCGCCGACCGTCTCGCCGTACGGGGCGAGCGGGCCGATACCGGCGAGCCCTTCGCCGTCCTCGTCGACGCGGCCCATCCCGGTGTGCGGATCGACAGCGGATCGGACGCCTTCGGCCAGCGGCTCGCGGCCGGCGGCAGCGTGGAGTTCGACGCCGTACCGGTGGCGGCCGGCAACGTCCTGGGGTCCCTGTCCGCTGACGAGGACGTCCTGTCGCCCAAGACCGCCTTCACCTCCCCGGTCGGACGTCTGCTCTCCGCCCATCTCCTCCTCGGCATTGCCGAGGGAGTGCTGACCGAGGTACGCGAGTACAGCAGGGCGGGCCACTCGCTCTGGCACCCCGCCTGGCCGGTCGGCTCCCCCTCGGACCCCCGGATCCTGACCCTGCACGGAGAACTCACCGTTCTGACCCGCTCCGCCTCGGCCCTCACCGAGCAGGCGGTGCGAGCCGTGCACGACGGACTGGCACGCGGCGAGGACCTGGGCTTCGACGAGTACGCGGAGATCTCCGTCCTCGTGGCCATGGCCGAAGCCGCCGTGTCCCGGGCCGCGCAGGAGTCCACCACGCGCGCCCTCGAAGTCATCGGAGCCCGGTCCACCTCCGCACGGCTGGGCTTCGACCGTTTCTGGCGCAACGTACGGACCCACACCCTCTACGAGCCCGTCGGGCACCGGCTCCGTGACGTCGGGGACTATTACCTGAACGGCGCGCACCCCCCGTTCGTCCTCCCCGTGTGAACGAGAGAACATGGAACGGGCGCGAGCCGTACGGAATACTGCGCACATGCGGATTTCAGCCAGGGCGGACTACGCGGTACGTGCCGCGCTACAGCTCGCCGCGTCACGGGACGAGGGGCCGGTGAAGGCCGAGGCGATCGCCGAAGCCCAGGACATTCCGCACAAGTTCCTCGAAGGCATCCTGAACGACATGCGCCGGGGCGGTCTCGTGCTCAGCCAGCGCGGCGGCAACGGCGGCTACCGCCTGGCCAGACCCGCCGCGTCCATCACGATCGCCGACGTCATCCGCACCGTGGACGGACCGCTCGTCTCGGTGCGCGGCGTCCGTCCCCCGGACCTTTCCTACACGGGCCCGGCCCAGTCACTCCTCCCTCTGTGGATCGCACTGCGGTCCAATGTGCGGGAGATCCTCGAAGGCGTCTCGCTCGCGGACGTGGCATCGGCACAACTCCCCCCTGACGTCTACGCCTTGACCGACGCCCCGGGAGCCTGGGCCAACCCCTGAGGTCGCGGTAACCGGCAGGGCGGTCCGGCGCCCGAGCGTCCACGGATGACGTCCCGGGCCGGGCCCGCTCGTCGCGACCGGCAAGCTCGAAGAGGTCCTCTGACTCACGAAGACCCTGCGTCAACTCGGCCTCATTGAGAGGGCGTTCAATCCGCCCCACGTCACGATCATCCGAATTGAGCCGTATTCCGGATCCTCTGCTACGGCAACATGTCGGCCTCGTGGCGAGACCGCCAAAAGCCTGGTGCCCGGCGCAAAGCACGGACCAAGCTGACGCTCGTCCGTTCGCCGCCGCCTCCCACCGGAAAGTCCCCCCACGCATGTCTTCGTCCCGTCCCCCGCGCTCTCCCGGGGCCTGCCTCTCCCGTGCGGTGAGGAGGTGCCGCACATGGTGCGCCATGTGACGCGCAAGGCGGCCGGCTGGCTGCTGATGATCGTCGTCGCGACCAACGCGACGTATTTCCTCGCCAGTTGGTTCCTCGACCCGCGATCGAACTTCAAGGAGCTGCGGCCCGTCCGCAGCGAGACCCAGATCGACCGGGCCCTGGCTCCCTACAACCTCGACCCGCGGGTGCCGCTGGCGCACCGATGGTGGGACTGGTTCACCTCGGTGACCCTGCGCTTCGACTGGGGCAGGTCCCCCACCGGCGTCTCCGTGAACGGCGAAGTGAGCTACCGGTCCCTGGTCAGCGCGGAGTTGGTCGTCATCGCGACCGTCCTGTCCGTGGTGATCGGCGTCGCCCTCGGTGTCCACACCGCGGCACGGCAGTACGGTTGGGCCGACAGGATCTCGCAGGCCGTGTCCATCGCGGTCTTCAACGTACCGACGTCCGTCGCCGCGCTCGCCGTGGTCTTCGTCGCCATCTGGCTGAACCAGCACGCGGGGCTGCACTTCCTCTACGTCGCCGGGGAGAACTCCCCCGATGTCGAAGGACTGTTACCCACGATCGGAGACCGCCTCCTGCATCTGATCCTGCCGACCCTGACACTGACGCTGATGGGTTACGTGGGCTATCACCTCACCCAGCGCTCGCTGCTCCTGGACACGATCAACGCCGACTTCGTCCGCACCGCCCAGGCCACCGGACTCACCCGCGCCCAGGCGATCCGCAGACACGCGCTGAGAGCCTCGCTCATCCCGACGGCGGCCTCCGTGGCCTTCAGCATCCCCGCCGTCTTCACCGGCGCCGTCATCACCGAGACGATCTTCGGCTGGAACGGCATGGGCCGCTACTTCATCCAGACCATCAGCAAGAACGACGTACACGGAACCGTCGCGACGGCCGCCTTCGCCGCGACCCTGACCGCCCTCGGCGCGATTCTCGCGGACATCGCCACGGTCTTCCTCGACCCGCGCGTGAGGGTGAACTGACGTGGCCACCGACACGACGGCCGAAGCCATGTCCGCTGCCGCGCCGGAGCAGGCCCGGCAAGCGGCCCGCCCCAGGAACCTGGGCCCCGGCCGGCTCTATCTGCGCCGGTTCCTGCGCAACCGCCTCGCCGTCGCCGGCGTGGCGATCTTCGTGCTGCTGGTGCTGTTCGCGGCCCTCGGCGGCCTGTTCACCTCCTACGCCTACACCGACGCCGACTTCACCGCGCTCACCCAGCCCCCCAGCGCCCTGCACTGGTTCGGCACCAACCAGGGCGGCAACGACATCTACGCCAGTGCGGTGCACGGCCTCCAGCGCTCCCTGGTGATCGCCGTGAGCGTGTCCGTGCTGACCGTCGTCGTCGCCGCCGTCGTCGGCTCCGGCGCCGCGTACTTCGGGGGCCGGGTCGAGAGGGTGACTCTCGCCGTCATCCACTTCCTGCTGATCGTCCCCTCCTTCCTCATCCTCGCCCTGGTCTCCCACCGCCTCGCCGGCGACTGGCGCGTCCTGATCGTCGTCCTGACCTTGTTCGGCTGGATGTCCACGGCCCGGGTCATCTGGTCCGTGTCGACCTCACTGCGCGAGCGGGACTACGTGACCGCGGCCGAGTTCATGGGCGTCGGGCCGCTGCGGGTCATCGCCCGCCACATCATCCCCAACCTCGGTTCGCTGCTCATCGTCAACCTCACCCTCGGTGTCGTCGCGACCGTGCTCAGCGAAACCGCCCTGTCGTTCCTCGGGTTCGGCGTCCAGCCGCCGGACGTCTCGCTGGGCACGATGCTCGCGGACGGGGCGGGCACCGTCACCAGCGCGCCCTGGCTCTTCGCCTTCCCCGCGGGCCTCGTCGTCCTGCTCACGGTGTCGATGACCTTCATCGGCGACGGGCTGCGCGACGCCCTCGACCCCACGTCGGTGACCGGCTCGGCAGGAGGCCGACGATGACCCTCGCGACCCCCCTGCTCGACCCGGTGCCCCCCGCCGGCGCCACCCCCGTGCTCTCCGTACGGGACCTGCGGATCTCCTTCCCCTCCGAGGCGGGAACCGTCGAAGCGGTGCGCGGCGTGAGCTTCGACCTGCTGCCCGGACGGACCCTCGGCATCGTCGGCGAGTCCGGTTCGGGCAAGTCCGCCACCGCCATGGGGATCATGGGACTGCTGCCGCCCTCCGCGAGTCTCCACGGTGAAGTGCTGCTGGGCGGGCAGAACCTGATCGGCCTCGGCGACCGGGCGCTCTCACGGATCCGGGGCAAGTCCATCGGCATGGTCTTCCAGGACCCGCTGTCCGCGCTCACCCCGATCTTCTCCGTGGGCAGACTGCTCTCCGACGCCCTGCGGGTCCACCAGGACCTGACGAAGCGGGCGGCCTGGGAGCAGGCCGTCGAACTGCTCGACCTCGTCGGCATCCCCGACGCTCGGGGCCGGGCCACGTCCTTCCCCCACGAGTTCTCCGGCGGCATGCGCCAGCGCGTGGTCATCGCCCTGGCGATCGCCAACAGACCGTCCGTGCTCGTGGCCGACGAACCCACCACCGCGCTCGACGTCACCGTGCAGGCCCAGATCCTCGACGTCCTGCGGGTGGCGCAGAAGGAGACCGGCGCCGGACTCGTCCTGATCACCCACGACCTGGGGGTCGTGGCCGGGCACGCGGACGAGGTCGCCGTCATGTACGCGGGCCGCTTCGTGGAACGGGCGGGCGTCGAGGAACTCTTCCGACGGCCGACGATGCCGTACACCGCGCGGCTGCTCGCCGCGGTCCCGACCGTCGACAGCGGGGTCCGCCGGCCGCTGCTCCCGATCGGCGGGGAACCGCCCGCACTGGTGGGTCTCACCGAGGGCTGTCCCTTCGCGCGCCGCTGCGCCGTGGCCCTCGACGCCTGCCGGTCCGAGGAACCCGGGCTGCGCCGGGTCACCGGCCATGGCGAGGTGGCCTGCCTGCGTGCCGCGGAGATCGCCGACGGGTCGCTCGACCCCCGGGGCGACGCCGTGCCGGCCCGCGGGCAGACGCCTTCCGTCCGTGCCGAGGCCGGCGAGACGGTGCTCCGCGTCGAGGAGCTCGTCAGGACCTTTCCGGTCACCAAGGGCGCGCTTCTCAAACGCCGGACCGGCACGCTGCACGCCGTCAACGGGGTCAGCTTCGAACTGCGCGCCGGGGAGACCCTGGGCCTGGTGGGCGAGTCCGGCAGCGGCAAGACCACGACCCTGCTGGAGATCCTGCGGCTCAGGCGGCCCGAGAGCGGCCGGATCGAGATCGCGGGCACCGATGTGGGAACCGTCGGTTCCGCGGCGCGTATAAGGGAGTTGAGGCGGGACGTACAGATCGTCATGCAAGACCCGATGGGGGCCCTCGACCCGCGGCTGCCCGTCTTCCAGCTGCTCGCCGAACCCCTGCGGGCCATCGGACGCGACCGCGAGTCGATCCGCTCCCGCGTGCACGAACTGCTCGCGCTCGTCGGTCTTGACGACTCCGTGAGCGACCGCTTCCCGGCCGCGCTCTCCGGCGGTCAGCGCCAACGGGTCGGCATCGCCCGGGCCCTGGCCACGGAGCCGAAGCTCCTGGCGCTCGACGAGCCGCTGTCCGCCCTGGACGTGTCGGTCCAGGCCGGGGTGATCAACCTGCTGGCGCGGCTCAAGCACGAACTCGGGCTCGCCTATCTCGTGGTCGCCCACGATCTGGCCGTGGTCCGCTACATCTCCGACCGCATCGCCGTGATGTATCTGGGGCACATCGTCGAATCCGGCGACACCGAGCGGATCTTCAACGATCCGAAGCACCCGTACACCCGGGCCCTGCTGTCGGCCGTCCCGAGACCCGATCCCCGGGAAGAACGCACCCGTGAGCGCGTCGTGTTGGAGGGCGAGCAGCCGAACGCCGCGCACCTGCCCGCGGGTTGTGTCTTCGTGGACCGCTGCCCGCTGTACCGCCTCTCCGACGAGCGGGTGCGCGGGCGCTGTCGCGAGGAACGGCCCGCGCCCACTCCCGTCGCCGGGCAGCCCGGACATCAGTACGCCTGCCACGGCGTCTGAGGGCCCGTCCCGGCCGCACCGAGAACCACCGGCACCCCCGAACCCGCGTCCGCCCCCGGCCGCCGGGTTCCTGTCCGCACCCTCCACCGACCCGGAAGGACCCACCCCCCATGCGCTCAAGACTGGCCCCGTCCATCGCTCTCCTGGCCGCCGTGTCCGTCGCCGCCACGGCCTGCCAGTCCTCGTCCGGGAAGGATGCCGCGGGCCCGAACGCGAAGGACGCCCCCTCCGCCGCGTCGGCAGCCGCCGACTACAACCCCACCCCGTACGACCGGATCAAGGACGGCGGCACCTACACGACGGTCGGGACCTTCGACGACCAGGGCAACCCGTTCAACGTCAATGCCACGCTGACCGCGTCCCGCGTCTGGGCCTGGTACAACGCCGACGCGATCACCTACGCGCCGACCGGTGAGGTGCAGTACAACCCGGACTACTACAGCGATGTGAAGGTGGCCGTCGAGGGCGGCAACCAGAAGGTCACGCTGACGATCAACCCGAAGGCGGTCTTCAACGACGGGACGCCGATCGACTGGACCGCGATCAGGGCGACGTGGAAGGCGAACAACGGATCGGACAAGGCCTACGCGGCTTCGTCGACGGACGGCTACGACCGCATCACCTCGGTCGAGAAGGGCACGAACGCCAAGCAGGCCGTCATCACCTTCAAGGGCGTCAACGCCTCCTGGTCGAGCCTGTTCACCACGTTCCTGCATCCCAAGGCCGCCACGGTCGCCAACTTCGACAAGGCGTACGTCAAGAAGGCCCACCCGGAATGGGGCGCGGGCCCGTACACGGTCGGCAAGTGGGACACCCACTCCGGCGACATCACCTTCGTCCGCAACCCGAAGTGGTGGGGCAAGAAAGGCAAACTCGACCGGCGTGTCTATGTGAACCTGGAATCGACCGCGGCGGTCAACGCCTTCAGGAACGGTCAGCTCGACTATGTCTCGGCCGTCGACGCGGAGAGCCTCAAGCAGGTCAAGGGGTTCAAGGGCACGGAGATCCGCAGCGGAGGAAGCCCGTTCGAGTACGCGCTGTACTTCAACACGAAGTCCCCCGTCCTCGCCGACAAGGGCGTCCGTAAGGCCGTCGAGGAGAGCATCGACCGCTCGCAGATCGCGAAGATCCAGTTCCAGGGCCTCGACTACAAGGAGCCGCTGCCCGGTTCGGCGGTGCTGTACAGCTTCCAGAAGGGCTACGAGGACAATGTCTCGGCCGTGCTGAAGTACGCCCCCGAGGAGGCCGAGAAGGCGCTCGACGCGGCGGGCTGGAAGCCCGGGAGCGACGGCGTCCGGGTCAAGAACGGCAAGAGGCTCGACGTCGGCTACACCCTCCTCGGTGACGACCCGCTGGACAAGGCCACCGCGGGCGCCTTCGCCGCGATGCTGAAGCCGGTCGGCATCCACCTGGTCATGAAGAAGGCCGACGAGGCGGACTTCTCCAGCATCCTCAGTGAGCGCAAGTTCGATCTGTTCCTGTCGGGGAACCGCTCCATGGACCCGTTCGGCGCCCGCTACCTGTGCGACTTCTACTGCTCGGACCGCAGCTCCAACATCACCGGCGCCGGTTCGCCCGCGCTGGACAAGGAGATCCGCGCCACCACCGGGATCGCCGACATCGACCGGCAGGCCGCGGCCGCCAACGAGGTCGAGCGGAAGGCGCTCCAGCAGTACGCGTTCCTCCCGCTGTTCAGCGGCCCGTCGACCTACGGGGTGAAGAAGGGCCTCGCCAACGTAGGCGCGACCATCTTCTACAACCCGCTCCCCGAAACGGTCGGCTGGCAGAAGTGACGTCCTCGCGGAGGTACGGGGCCGGGGCGGCGCGCGTGCTGTGACGACCCCGGTCCGGACGGTGGTCCGTTCGCCCCGGATCGCACGAATTGAGCCATTCGTGTGACGATGGCTGAGGGGAAAGGGAGCCCTCCCCCTTGACCGTCAGGCGAGGTGTCCGCACGGAAGACCGAGGAGGTCCTGATGACGGACCTGACCACCCGCTCCGCGACCACCAAGAACGAGACAGGCAGCACCACCGGGAGCCGGCGCTCCGGCACCGGTGATCCGGGCGGCAAAGGACGCACCACCATCGCCGACGGCGTGGTGGCCAAGATCGCGGCGGCCGCCGCTCGCGAGGTGCCCGGAGTCCATGGCCTCGGCACCGGCATGACCCGGGCCCTCGGGTCCGTCCGCGACCGGGTCCCCGCCGGGCGGCCCGGTCAGACCCGCGGTGTGAGCGTCGAGGTCGGCGAACGGCAGACCGCGGTGGATCTCGACGTCGTCGTCGAGTACGGGTACCCCATCACGGACGTGACCGCGGACATGCGCACCTCCGTGGTCACCGCCGTGGAGCGCATGACCGGCCTGGAGGTCGTCGAGGTGAACGTCGCCGTCGGGGACGTTCACCTGCCGGACGAACCGGACGAGGAGTCGCCGGACGGCCCGCGTGTGACCTGACCCGGCAGCTCGGCAGCTCGGCAGCTCGGCAGCTCGGCAGCTCGGCAGCTCGGCAGCTCGGCAGCTCGGCAGCTCGGCAGCGGACGCTCGCATGTGCCGGCTGCCGGGCGAAGGCCCAAGGAGGTGTGTGGCCGTGGACGACAGGGACCACACCGACGGTGTCCGTCTCACGGCGCGCGAACGCGCCGCCCTCGCGGAGATGGAGGAGGAACTGCGGGAGAACCACGACCCCGCACCGACGCCGCGCCGCGCGTCGGGCAGGCGCCGGCTGCCCCTCGCGGTCGCCTTGATGCTGATGAGCTCGGTGGCACTCGCGGTGATCGGCATCCGCACGTCGAACGCCGCGCTCCTCTGGATCTTCGCGGTCCTGTGGCCGCTCACCGTCGTCCAGACCGTCAGGCTGCTGGGCCGCTGGATCAAAGCCACGGGCCCCTTCACTCCCTGGTTCTGACGAGCCCGCGCCCCCTGGGCAGGACGGGGAGCACGAGCGCCTCGGACCGGACGGGCCGGGGGCGCCTCAGGCCGGACGGGCCGAGGTGGAGGGGCCGCGCATCCCTGGGCCCGGGTTGTCTGCACGACACGGTATGGGAGTGGTGGCGGCCGTTTCGGTCTGCGGCTGCGGAGTCGGCGCGGCGCTGGGCGCCCTGCCCACCGTCACCGTGGAGGCCACGGAGCCGGAGCGCACCGGCGCCGCCTCGGCGCTCTGCAACAACGTCGAGACCGTCGGCGGTGCGGTCTCCGGCGGGGTCGTCGTCTCCGTCCTGGCGTCACACACGAGGGCCCTCACGTCCATCGCCCGCAGGACACCGCGCCCCGCAACGCCGTCGTCCGGGTGAGCCGTGTCTCACCGGGGCGGCGGCGCTTGTCTATGCAACGAGTTGCATAGAAAGCTGTGCGGTATGGCGCTCGAACACGCGATCCTCGTCTCCCTGCTGGAGCAGCCGGGTTCCGGCTATGAGCTGGCCCGGCGGTTCGAGCGGTCCATCGGCTACTTCTGGACCGCCACGCACCAGCAGATCTACCGCGTTCTCAAGCGCATGGAGAGCGAGGGCGTCCTCGCCGTCCGCGAAGTGCCGCAGCAGGGGCGGCCGGACAAGAAGGTGTACTCGGTCGCCGACCCCGGCCGCGGCGCCCTCTCGCGCTGGCTGCACGAGCCGATCGAGCCGGAGAGCCTCCGGCACGATCTCGCGGTGAAGATCCGCGGTGCCGCCTTCGACGATCCGGCGGCGCTCGTCGACGAGGTCGAACGCCACCACCGGGCCCACAGCGACCGGCTGGCGCGCTATCTCGCCGGGGAGCGGCGCGACTTCACCGGTCCAGGCGCCCCGGCACCGCTCGACGCCGGCCAGCAGTTGCAGCACGTCGTCCTGCGCGGTGGCATCGCGTACGAGCGGATGACGATCGCCTGGCTGGACGACGTCCTCGGCACACTCCGCACCCTGGCCGCGACGACCTGCGCCGCAGACCCCGAGCAGGACCCCACGAAGGGCGTCACGCAGGGCGTCCCGGCCGGGCCGCCGGCCTGAGTCGGCCCCCTTCTTCCCTTCCTTCGCCCAACCCTCGATCCCGATCCCTCGGAAGGCGGACCCCCATGACCACCCCCTTGCTGTTCAATCCGAACACCTACGACCCGACGCACTTCGACCCCGAGACGCGCAGGCTGCTGCGCGCCACCGTCGACTGGTTCGAGGAGCGCGGCAAGCGCCGCATCATCGAGGACTACCGCACCCGCGCCTGGCTCGGCGACTTCCTCGCCTTCGCCGCCAAGGAGCGTCTGTTCGCCACGTTCCTCACGCCGGCCTCGGCCGCCACGGACGAGGACCAGCGCTGGGACACGGCCCGGATCGCGGCCCTGAACGAGATCCTCGGGTTCTACGGCCTCGACTACTGGTACGCCTGGCAGGTGACCATCCTCGGTCTCGGCCCGGTCTGGCAGAGCGAGAACGCCACCGCCCGCTCGCGTGCCGCCGACCTCCTGAACCAGGGCGAGGTGTTCGCCTTCGGCCTGTCGGAGAAGGCCCACGGCGCCGACATCTACTCGACCGACATGCTGCTGGAGCCCGAGGGCGACGGCGGTTTCCGGGCGAGCGGTTCCAAGTACTACATCGGCAACGGCAACGCGGCCGGCCTGGTCTCGGTGTTCGGCCGCCGCACCGACGTCGAGGGCCCGGACGGCTACGTCTTCTTCGCGGCCGACAGCCGCCACCCGGCGTACCACCTGGTGAAGAACGTCGTCGACTCCTCCAAGTTCGTCAGCGAGTTCCGGCTGGAGGACTATCCGGTCGCGCCCGAGGACGTCCTGCACACCGGCCGTGCCGCCTTCGACGCGGCCCTCAACACCGTCAACGTCGGCAAGTTCAACCTCTGCACGGCCTCGATCGGCATCTGCGAGCACGCGATGTACGAGGCCGTCACCCACGCGAGCAACCGCATCCTCTACGGGCGTCCCGTCACCGCCTTCCCGCATGTGCGCCGGGAGTTGGCGGAGGCGTACGTCCGTCTCGTCGGCATGAAGCTGTTCAGCGACCGTGCCGTCGACTACTTCCGTACCGCCGGTCCCGAGGACCGCCGCTACCTTCTTTTCAACCCGATGACGAAGATGAAGGTGACCACGGAGGGCGAGAAGGTCATCGACCTGATGTGGGACGTCATCGCCGCCAAGGGCTTCGAGAAGGACAACTACTTCTCCCAGGCCGCCGTCGAGATCCGTGGCCTGCCCAAGCTGGAAGGCACGGTCCACGTCAACCTCGCGCTGATCCTCAAGTTCATGCGCAACCACCTGCTGGACCCGATCGACGTTGCCGCCGTTCCGACCCGACTGGAGGCGGCCGACGACGACTTCCTCTTCCGGCAGGGACCGGCGCGCGGCCTGGGCTCCGTCCGCTTCCACGACTGGCGCGCCGCCTACGACGCCTACGCCGAGGTCCCGAACGTCGCCCGTTTCCGCGAACAGGCCGACGCCCTCTGCGAGTTCGTCACCACGACGGCCCCCGACGAGACACAGAGCCGCGACCTCGACTTCCTGCTGTCCGTGGGCCAGTTGTTCGCGCTGGTGGTGCACGGACAGCTGATCCTGGAACAGGCGAAGCTGACGGACCTGGACGAGTCCGTGCTGGACGAGCTGTTCTCCGTACTGGTCCGTGACTTCTCCGGCCACTGCGTCGAACTGCACGGCAAGGACTCCGCGACCGAGCGGCAGCAGGCCTGGGCGCTCGGCGCGATCCGGCGCCCCGTCGTGGACGAGGCGCGTTCGGCGCGGATCTGGGAGCGGGTCGAGGCGCTGTCCGGGGCGTACGAGATGGCGCTTTGACCGGTTCCTCGCCCTGACGGGCGAGGATTCCGGCCTTCTCGACCGGAGACCGTGCCGCTACGCGGCACGGTCTCCGGTCCCGGTGGTACTGAGCAGCGCGAGCCCCGTGTCAGACCGGCCCTCTACTATCCCCGGTCATGACCGATGACGCGCTCGACTACGCCCTACCCGGTCCGCTCACACGCTTCGCCTCCGGCCAGTCCGGGCTCATCAAGGGCCTGCCGGACGACCCGGTCGGCATCTGTGCTGCCGTACAGGGCCTGGTCGTCCAGCCGACCGACGCCGCCGCGCTCGGTGTTCCCCACGAGCGGCTCGCGGAGAAGGACATCCGGCCTGTGTACGCGTTGATCGCCGCGCTGACCGCGCTGGACCCCGCTCCCCTGCATCACGCCCGGACACCCGAGACAAGGGTGGTGGGCACGTGCCGCCACTTCGCCACCATCGCCTGCGCGATCCTGCGAGCACGGGGCATTCCCTCCAGGGCCAGGTGCGGCTTCGGCACCTGCTTCCTGGAGGGGCGCGGCGTCGACCACTGGATCACCGAGTTCTGGAACGCCGACGAACGGCGCTGGGTACGCGTCGACACGGAACATCTCGGCCACGGCTACGTCGAGCGCCCGGAGGACCTCGCACCGGGCGAGTTCCTCACCGGCGGGGAGGCGTGGATACAGCACCGCAAGGGGCTGATCGATCCGCAGTTGTTCGGGGTGTTCGGCACCGATCACGCCTGGGGACCGGCCGAGATCAGTGGCAACGCCGTCCGCGACCTCGCGGCGCTCCGCAAGCGGGAGATGCTGCCCTGGGACGAGTGGGGCCGGATGACCGAGGCCTACGAGGGAAAGACCGGCCCCGACTACGACCGGCTCATCGACAGGGTCGCCGAGGCCTGCCTTGGAGAGGATCCGGGCGCCCTGGCCGGTCTGTTCGCCCACGACGACCTCACGGTTCCACGCCACATGACCAGCTGACGGCGAAGGCGTTGGCCGCCTTCCTCGATACGCACTCACTGGAGCCGCTGCACCGCTACCTGCGTGACAGCGGCCTGGACGACGCGGACGCCTACAGCCGAGCCGCGGCGATCGATGCCTTCGTGCTCGGCGTCTCGACCCGCCGTCGGGTCCTGCGGTCCGCCCGGGCAACGGGACGTCTCCGGGCCGTCCTGGAGTTCGTCAGGGTGCACAGACGAAACTGGCGGCGTCGTCCGGGGCGCCGGAGCGGTACCGGGGCCAGCTCGGGTACGCGCACAGGGGGCGGGTGCGCTGGTGGAGCGCGTCCGACACGACCGGGTTCGCGGGCGCCTGTCCGCGCTCGGCCCAATCCTCCAGCGCGGAGAGCGAGTCCCAGGCCGCCGCGAACGCCGGGGTGCCGAAGTTCGCGTGGTTCGCCCCGGGCACGACGTAGTAGCGCAGGAACGTGCCGGTCGCCCCGGGACCCATGAGGCCGCGTACCCGCTCGTAGTACTCGCTGGTCGAGCGCGGCGAGACCAGTTCGTCGGCGGCGCCGTGGAGCAGGATCAGCTTGCCGCCCGAGCGGGCGAACGGGCCGAGGTCGGCGTCGTTGCGATCCTCGACCGTGGACAAGTGGCTGATCCGGTCGAGCCACTTGCCGGGGTGCCGAAGATCCACGTCGAGCGGATCGTGGTGCGGGTCCCGTGTCAGGAAGTACGCGACCCACTGGGCCCAGTACTGGAACCCGTAGCCGCTCGTCACCGGCATGAGGTCGGCCGGCGCGGTGGTGCCGAAGCCGAGGAACGGGGTCCGCATGTCCGCCCCCGAGAGGAACGGGAAGCCGGGGTAGTGGGTCTCGCCACTGGCGATCCGGTACGGCCACCTGAACGCGGAGGACATGGCGGTCACGGCGCCGATCTGGGGGTCCGACAGACAGCCGGGACCGGTGTCGGCGCCGCCCGGGCAGCGCAGGGCGTGCGGGTCGAAGTGACAGCCGGACGGGTTCGACACCACCCCGTCCTGGACACCGTCCAGACGGTCACACGCGGCGATGACGCCGTCGTACAGGAGTGTCTGTTTCTCCGGTCCGGGGAAGGCGCCCGGCCGGGACAGCACCTGTGCCAGATACCCCAGGTCCAGGCCCTCGCTGAGGTTGTTCCAGGCGGGGAAGGCCGAGATCACTCCGTCGAACGCCCGCGGCCACCGCTGCGCGACGACCAGACCTTCACGACCGCCCGTGGAGCCTCCCGAGAAGTAGACCTCGGCAGGGCTGGTCCCGTAGGCGTGCCGGATGAGGAACAGGCTCGCGTCCCGTGTCTTCTTGAGCGCGTCACCGGCGGCGAAGTTGTTCAACGCCTCGTCGTTCGCGCCGAACGAGCCGTCCAGGGACGGAGGGGCGGCCGGGTCCTGCCGATGGCCCGAGTCACTGGCGAAGGTGGCGTAGCGCCGGGCCAGCGGCACCGGTCGCTCCGTGGGGCCGAACGGCACGTTCTGCGCCAGGTCGGGGATGGTGCCGTCGAAGCCGCCGCCACCGAACATCATCGCCTTGCGGTTCCAGTCGTACGGCAGGTCGACGCGCATCCTGATGGCGGGCGCGGCCGGATCGACGGGGAACAGCTCGGCGTCGACCTGGCAGTACGTGATCGCCTGACCGCTGACCTGGCCGGTCATGACCGAGACCGACTCGACGCGGCCGCCGGTCGTCGGCAGGCTCATGACCGATGCCGGGATCGGCGTCCCGTCCAGAGCGGCACACCGCGGCACGGTGGCCGAGTGGCCGGGCGGGGACGGGGTGGGCGCGGCCGCGGGTCCGGCCCCGAGGACGGGCAGCGCGCCCGCCAGCAGGAGCAGGGCGCTCGGCACGATGGACCGGCGCGTCCGTGCGCCCTTTTCCTGTGATCCGCTCACGATGGCTCCTCGTCCGAGGCTCGTAGGCAGGGAGCACCGGCGCGTTCGCGGTCTCCTCGGGGGCGTCGTGGCCCTGGTTCTGCGGGAACTCCCGTACGGAGTCAGTGGTAGAGGTGCGTGCCCGGGAGGGCGTTCGGATCGGCACGGACCTCGGCGGTGTTCGTCTCGGGCAGGAACCACGCGCTGACGGTGGTGATCAACCCCATGGCCATGATGTAGCCGGCGACCGGCAGGGTGCTCCCGGTCTTCGCGATGAGGGCTGTCATGAGGAACGGCGTGCTGCCGCTGACGGCGATCGCGGAGAGCTGGTAGGCGAGCGACGCGCCCGAGTAGCGCACGCCCGGCGGGAAGAGCTCGCCGAGGAAGCTCGCGATGGGGCCGTAGGTGAGGCACTGGAAGAGGAAACCCACCGTCACGGCGACGAAGATGAGCGGCAGCGACGCGGTGTCGATGAGCCCGAAATACGGGAAGGCCCAGACCGCGACTCCCAGACCGCCGATCAGGATCAGGGGCCGCCGGCCCAGCTTGTCCGACAGGTGGCCGGACCACGGGAGGACGACGAGCATCGCCACGGAACTGGTCAGCACGACCGCGAGCAGCGGGTTGCGGGCGAGTCCGAGCGTGTGGGTGCCGTAGCTGAGGAGCCCGGAGATGCTCACGTAGAACAGGCTGTTGGTGGCCGAGAGGAGTCCGCAGCCGAGCAGGATGGTCCGCCACCGGTCGCGGACCACCTGTGCCAGCGGGGCCCGGGCCACGGTCTTCTCCGGCCGGGCCGCCTCGCGCCGCAGCTCGCGGAACTCCGGGGTGTCCTCCACCGTGGTCTGGATGTGGAGAACCACCACGAACATCACGACGCTGACCAGGAAGGGGATGCGCCAGCCCCAGCTGAGGAAGGCGTCGTCCGGCATCAGACCGCTGGCGGCGACGAAGATCAGGTTCGAGACGATCACGGCGACGGGGACGCTGGTCTGGCCGAACGTTCCGGCGAAGCCGCGGCGCTTGGGGCCGGCGGACTCGGTGAGCAGGAGCATGATGCCGCCCCACTGGCCGCCCGCCGCGAGCCCCTGCACGAAGCGCAGGACGACCAGCAGCGTCGGGGCCAGCGCACCGGCGGTCCCCGCGCTGGGAAGGCAGCCGATCAGGAACGTGGCGGCACCCATGAGCGCCAGGCAGGTGACGACGACCGGCTTGCGTCCGTGGAGGTCACCGAGGTGTCCGGCCAGCACTCCGCCGATGGGACGCGCCACGAAGCCCGCCCAGAACGTGCTGAAGGCGAGCAGGGTTCCCGTCAGAGCCGAGGAGTGGGGAAAGAACACGTGAGGGAACACCAGCGCGGCCGCGGTGCCGTAGAGGAAGAAGTCGTACCACTCCAGCGAGCTGGCGATGAGGCCGGCGGCCAGCAGCCTGCGGGAGGCTCGGCGGTGGGGCGCGGGCGGAGCGGCGCTGGGGCGGCTGCCGGACTGTCCTTCGGGTTGGGCGAGCGGAGTTGCCATAGGTGCCGCCTTCGTCCATAGCGCAGGGGGGTGATGGCCGTTACATTAGGCGGCTGTTGAGCTGCGGTTGAGGTGTGCTTCACCCACACCTCCTGCCGATTCGGTGGGTGTTTTTTCCACCTCATGACGAGGAGGGACGGCGCTGTGGTCAGCGACCCCGGTGGCGGAGCAGGATGGTGTGCGCTCGCGCGTCGGCAGCGCGAACTGGCGTCGTTGTACGAGACGGCCAAGTCGCTGACGGCGCTGGGCGAACTCGACGAGGTGCTCCGGTCGATCGTCCATCACGCCCACGATCTGATCCGTACCGACTTCACCTATCTCTCGCTGGTCGGAGCGGACGGCAGGCTGTCCGTCAGAGCGTCGGACGGCGCCGTGTCCGCCGCCTTCCTGGCGGCCTGCATACCCGCCGATGTCGGTCTGGGCGGCAGGGTGCTGGCCTCCCTGAGCCCACAGTGGGTGCGCCACTACGCCGCCACGACCCGTATCGACCACGATCCGGACTTCGACCGCCTGGTCACCACCGAGGGACTCGTCGCACTACTCGGCGTGCCCCTGGTCGTCCGGGGGAGGGCGATGGGCGCCCTGTTCGCCGCGGACCGCTCCGAACGCGCCTTCCACGCCGACGAGATCGCGCTGCTGCGCGCGTTCGCCGATCACGCCGCGGTCGCCCTCGACAACGCCCGTCTCTACGAGGCGAGCCGCAGCGCGCTGGAGGAACTGCGGCTCGCGTACGGGAGGATCGAGGAACACATGGCCGTCGTGGAGCGGGCGCAGGCCATCCACGAAGCCCTGACCGGAGTGGTGCTGCGCGGCGGGACACCGGACGATGTGACGCAGCTCCTCGCCGATCAACTGGGCGGCGGCGTCACGCTCCTGGACCGGGCCGGTGAGGTGCTGGTCTGCCGCGAGTCGGTGTCGAGCCCGTGCGGGACACCCTCGGACTCCGGCCTCGCCGACGCCGTCGAGAGCGCACGCCGTACGGGCCGCTGCGCGACCTCGCTCGACGCCGCCGGAGTCGTCCGCAGCGTCGCGTCGATCCGGGCGGGCGACAGCTACCTCGGCGCGCTGGTGTGGAGCCGGAAGGCGGTCGCCGGTCACGGCGCCCCGGACGACACGGATCCGCGCACCCTGGAGCGGGCCACCCACATCCTGGGGCTGCTCATCCTCAAGGAGCGGGCCGTCGCCGAGGCGGGCGAGCGGCTGAGCGGAGAGCTGCTGACCGAACTCATGGTCGGCAGCCCCGGGATCAGCCCCGCCCAGCGCACCCGCGCACGGGCCCGCGGCATCGACACCGACCGGCTGGACCTGGTGCTCGTCGCGGACTCGGCAGCGTTGTCATCGACCGAACTCTCGCGCCATCTGCACGACGTGGCCCGGGACCGGTCCGGTCTGGCGGGCGAACATCTGGGCAGGGCGACGATGATCCTGCCGAGCGCCGACGACGACCGCACCGTCGAGGAGGTCCACCGTCGGCTGCGCCGCACCCTCGGTGGTCCCGTGGCCGTCGTCGCGGAACGCGTGGTCCATCACGACTGGGCACGGGCCTTCTCCCTGGCCGGCCGCTGCGGTGCCGTGATGCGGGCGATCGGACACACCGACCTGGGCGCCACGACACGCCGGTACGCCCTCTACGCCCTGATCTTCGACGGCGAGCGGGCGTGTGAGCTCGACCGTTTCCTCTCCGACTCCATCGGCCCGCTGCTCGACTACGACCGCCGGCGGGGCACCGATCTCGTGGACACCCTCAGCGCCTACTACGTCCATCGCGCCAATCTGGCGGCGACCGCCCGGGCGTTGTACGTGCACGTCAACACGCTGCTCAAGCGGCTGGACCGGGCCGACATCGTCCTCGGCCTCGACTGGCGCCGCGAGAACGACCTGGAACTGCAACTCGGTCTGCGGTTGCACCAACTCCGGGCGATCGCGACCGCGTAGGCTTCGCCGGGCACGAACAGGACGGGGGCGGAGCGCATGGAGTCCGAGGTATCCGAGGGAACACGGCGGTGGGCGTCGGCTCTCGACGCGGTCGTCGTGTACGCGCAGGGTGCGCTGTGCACCCGGCTGGCCCAGGGAACCGTACCGCCGGACGGCAGGGTGCGGGTGGCGGGACTGCCCCGGTCGATGGACCCGGACTCGCTGCGCGCCAAGGTCACCGGCGGTGGCGGTGTCCGTGTCACCGAGGTACGCGTGGAGGTGGACGCCGAACCGTCCGCGACCGGCACGGCCGACGCCCTGCGCCGCGAGGTGGAGCGGCTGCGCGACGTCTCCGCGGCCGCCCAGGCCCGCCGCGACCGGCACGAGGGGCTGATCTCCGAGGTGGCCGCGCTGCGCCCGGTCCCGCCGCCCCGCAGACGCGACGACCCGCACCGCTCCACCCCCGTG
The DNA here is from genome assembly GCF_055559015.1 of Streptomyces sp. NPDC024698. Taxonomy (NCBI): domain Bacteria; kingdom Bacillati; phylum Actinomycetota; class Actinomycetes; order Kitasatosporales; family Streptomycetaceae; genus Streptomyces; species Streptomyces sp. NPDC024698. Next base: position 245,040 of record NZ_JBVHLK010000009.1, read on the forward strand.
GACGCGTGGCTGCGGCTCGTGGACTTCGTCGACGAACGTCTCACGAACCTGCATCGGAGGCTGGCCGAGCTGGAGGAGGAACTGCGCCTGGCCGAGCACGAGTTCGCGATCGCCCTGGACCGCTGGACCCATGCCTCCACCGACGCGCGGCCGGCCCACGTCGACACCACGGTCTGCGCGGTCCTGACCCTGGAGGGATCCGGTGACGTCGAACTGGCGCTGGAGTACGGGGTGCCGGGCGCCGTCTGGGTGCCCGCCTACCGCCTGAGCCACCGTCAGGGCGACGACTCCGGGACCCTGGTGCTGCGCGCCTCGGTCGCCCAGCGCACCGGAGAGGACTGGACCGGGGTGCGCGTCGCCCTGGCCACGGCCGATCTCCGGCGCCGCACCGATCTGCCCCGGCTGCGCTCCCTGCGCGTCGGACGGCGGCAGACGGCCCCGGCGCCCTCGGGCTGGCGCGAGCCGCCGGCGGGACTCGCCGACCTGTTCGCCGGGTACGACGGGGCGGGGCCCCGCCCGGCCGTGACCGGCGGACCCATGGCCGCCGGGGCCGCCGTCGCCGGGCCCGCCGCCGCCGTGGCCTCCGCGGGAGGATTCGCCCAAGGCCCCGTCCCACCGCCGCAGGTGCCACCGGCGTACGGCATGCCGCCGGCCGCACCCATGGCGGCGCCCGGCTCCCTGGGGGGTGCGGCGGAAGCCTTCGGCGCCATGCCCGACGCCTCGCAGCCACTGGGAGCGGGACCCGTCGGCAGGCCCGCGGCCCGCGCCCGGCGCGCCGGAGCGCCCGCCGCCCTGGCTCCCTCCCGGTCGGCCGCGCCGCCCCCGCCGCCCGGCGCCGCGCCGTTGACGGCCGGCCCGCCGCGCCCGAGCGACGCGGAGCTCGACTACGCCGCTCTCGTCCTGTCCGGGCCAGAGGTGCGCACCGAGAGCAGGGGCAGGCTGTTCCCGCACGCCCCCTTCGACCCCGTGGCGACCGAGTACCGGCGGCGCGCCGAGACGGTGTCGGCGCTGCCCCTGCCCGGACACGCCGTACGCCCCCGCGAGTCGGCGGGTTCCTTCGACCACCGCTTCGACGCCGCCGCCCGCACCGACATCCCCTCGGACGGCACCTGGCACACGGTGACCGTCACCGAGATCCCCGTCGGCCTGCGCACCGAGTATCTGTGCGTCCCGGCCGTGGAACAGACGACGTACGCCACGCTGGTGCTCTCCAACGCCACCGACCAGGCCCTGCTGGCCGGCCCGGTGGAGGTCACCGTGGACGACGAGTTCCTGCTGACCGCGGCGTTGCCCACGCTCGCCCCCGGCGGTGTCCGCCGGATGGGCCTCGGACCGGCCGAGGGCATCCAGGTCACCCGGCGGACGAACCTGCGCGAGTCGGTGTCGGGGCTGCGCGGCAACACCACGGTGCTCGACCATCAGGTGCACGTCGAACTGGCCAACCGGCTGGCGCGGCCCGTCACCGTCGAGGTCCAGGAACAGGTGCCGGTCACCTCGCACACGGACGTCCGGATCGAGGAACGGGCCGACTGGACGGCACCCGGGCAGGACTCCGGACCCGACAGCCTCGCGCCGGGCACCCGCGTCTGGCGGGTGGACCTGCCCGCCGGAGGCACCGCCTCCCTCGACGGCGGCTACGAGATCCGTGTCCCGGCCGCCAAGGCCATCGTCGGCGGCAACCGCAGGAGCTGACCCACCATGCCCACGCACCCCCAGCCGATCCCCCTGCCGGTCACCGCCGTCGTCTGCCTGGAGGACCGCGCCCAGATCGAGCGCACCACCGATCTCGAACTGAGCGCCGGCATCCAGCAGCTGCGCCTCGGGCCGATCAGCGCGCTCGCGGTCGACCGCACCCTGCACGCCGAACTGACCGGCGATCACCGGGCGACGGTCCACGATGTACGGATCGTCCGCGCCTGGACACCGCACGGGCCGCTGCCGGGCGCCGACGACTCCGCCCTGAGGCTGCGCCTGCACGCACTCGAAGGCGAGCAACTCGCGCTCGGCAGGCGGCGCGACCGGCTGCAAGCCCGCCTCGAAGGCCTCGGCCGCCTCGCCACCGATCTGTTGCGTGACATCTCCGAGGGAACCGGCTTCGGCGAGACGGACGAGAGCCGCTGGACCCGCGAACTGGACCGCGTCGACAGCGAGCGCGACCGGCACACCGAGGAACTGCGTTCCGTGGAAGCCGAGTCGGAGAGCGTGTCCACCGAGATCGCGGACACGTACAGGGCGCTCGACCTCGCCGAGGAGCAGCCCGCCGAACTCCTCGGGCATGTCGAGCTGACCGTGGAGGCGGCGGAGGAGGGTCCGGCCCGGCTGCGCCTGACCCATCTCACACCCTGCGCGCTGTGGCGTCCCGCCTACCGGGCCGTGCTCGACGGGGACTCGCTGGCCCTGGAGACCGACGCGATGGTCTGGCAGCGCACCGGCGAGGACTGGTCGGACGTGCGTCTGACCCTGTCCACGGCCCGCTCGGCGCGGGCCGGCGAACCGCCCCGGCTCACCGAGGACCGTCTCACGCTGACGGACCGCACCGCCGCCGAACGCCGCACGGTGGACGTGGAGTTCCGGGAGGAGGAGATCGCGGAGATCGGCCCCGCGCCGGTCCTCGGACTGCCGGGGGTGGACGACGGCGGTCAGGCCCGTGTGCTCCACTCCCCCGTGCCCGTCTCCGTGCCCACGGACGGCCGCGCGCACCGGGTCCCGCTCTCCGCCGTCACCTGCGCCGCGAGGAGCGAGTACGCCTCCTCCCCCGAGCTGTCACCGCTGGTCACCAGGGTCGTACGGTTCGACAACACGTCCGGCCACGCGCTGCTGGCCGGGCCGGTGGACCTCGTACGCGACAGCGGGTTCACCGGTCGCGGCACGCTGGCCTTCACCGCCCCCGGCGCGCCCGTGGAGCTCGCGTTCGGCAGCCACGACGACTACCGGGTGGTCCGGCGGACCGAGGAGAGCCGGGACACCACCTCCCTGACCGGGCGGACCGTCGTCACGCGCACGGTTCAGCTCCATCTGTCCCGTTTCTCGGCGCCCGGGGAGCAGGGCGAGCAGATCGTCTCGCTGCGGGAGCGGATCCCGGTCTCCGAGGTCTCGGCGGTGGAGGTACGGCTGCGCAAGGAGGCGTGCGCTCCGGAGCCCGACGGGGTCGACGCCGACGGCATCGCCCGCTGGGACGTGGCCCTGGAACCGGGCGGGCGCCGCACGGTGACCCTGGTCTACGAGGTCTCGGGAAGCGGCAAGGTCACCGGACTCTGAGCGGCCGCGTCCGGTCGCCCGACGGCGCGAGGCCGCCTCCGTGGTCCATGGAGGCGGCCTCTTGCCTTGCCCTTCCGTTCGGTTCCCGTCCTGCCGTGGGGCGACTACTGGATGTTGATCTTGAAGGTGCTGGTCGTGTTGCGGATGTCCTGGGCGTTGCCGCTCATCCGCAGGTTGCGGAAGGTGACTTCACCGACGGCGGGGCCTTGGCCGGGTTCGGGCAGCTCGTTGGCCCAGATCCCGAATCCGGACTTGGCGTCGAAGGCGTCCCCGCTCTTCTTGGAGTTGGTGATGGAGATGTCGGTGAAGATGGTGTCCTTCACTGGGAACTGGGGCTGTCCTCCTACGTAGTTGGTCTGGAACATGACGCCTCCGTAGGTGGAGTTGTCGATGTCGACGTCGTTGACCCGGATGCCCTGGAACACCTTCGAGGCGGAGAAGGCCCAGATGGCGGGGAAGACCTGGGAGCCCCAGAAGTGGCCTCCGGTGCGGTCGAGGGAGACGTTCTCGATGGTCGTCGGATCGGTGCCGAAGCCGTTCATCGGGTAGCCGAAGTCCAGCGAGGAGATGGTGATGCCGGAGTAGACCAGGGTGTCGGCGACGCGGATGTTGCGGAAGGTGTTGTTGTAGCCGCCGTAGACGGCGATGCCGGCCGCGCGCCAGGTGAGGGTCGAGGTGAGGTTCTCGTACAGGTTGTTCTTCTCGTCGGCGCCTCCGGCGTCGATCGCGGAGAAGAGGGCGAAGCTGTCGTCGCCGGTGGCGCGGGCTTCGTTGTTGGTGACGTGGTTGTCCGTGGAGCCGTTCGTCATGTTGATGCCGTCGGCGAACGTGTCACGGATCCGGGAGTTCTCGATGGTCATGCTGTCGGTGTTGGCGCCCCAGTAGAGGCACACCATGTGCTCGGCCCAGATGTCGTCGATGGTGATGTTCGCGACGCCCGCGAAGTCGAACACCTTGCCCGGCCCGTCGATGCGGGACGTGTAGTTGCCGAAGTAGGCGAAGCCGGCGAACGTCGAGCCGTTGGCCGTGGAGTCGGCGCGGAAGCCGATGTCGGTGTTGTCCTGCGAGGAAGGTGCGTGGAAGCGGGTGAACCACGGGCCCGCTCCGACGACCTTCACCGCCTTGCCGTAGACCTGGAACTTGCTGGAGGTCTCGTAGTCACCGGTGGGCAGGTAGACGCCGACGAGCTTGCCGGTGGTGTCCATGCGGACCTTGTCGAGGGCGTTCTGCACGTCCTGCTGGGTGAAGCCGGCCGGGACCGTGTAGGCGGCCGGGTCGGGATTCGGGTCCGCTGTCGCCTGTTCGGTGTTGATGAAGTCGATGGCGTAGGTGGAGGAGTTGGCCGCGTCCTTCTGGAGTCGGATCTTGGATCCCGCCGGAACGGTCTTGCCGAGCAGCAGGTTCGCCTCGTCGTAGATGTGGCGCGGGGCACCGGATCCCGGCGAGTTGCCGGGCGCGGTCTCGTCGCCGTACAGCCAGGCGTACTTCGAGGTGAGGTCGATCGCCTTGAGGAACTGGCCGTCCACGTAGACGTCGAGGGTGGTGGTGGTTCCGTCGGGGATGGAGAAGCGGGTGACCAGGGTGTCGGTGTCGGCACGGGTGGTCCACTCGACGTACTGTCCCGTGGCGTTGAGGGTCACGGCCTTGCGGCCGCTGGCCTCGCCCGCGATGTCGCCGATGGTGCGGTTGGGGCCGACGACCTTGGCGCCGCCGCCGAGCGTGCCGTCCTCGGCCTCGTACATGTCGTAGGGCATGTCGGCGCCGCGGCCGACGAACAGGGGTTGTGCGGTGGTGTTGTTGTCCCGCTTGACCGGCAGTTCGTTGTCGTCCGGGGCGATGACGGTCTTGACGGTGTACTTGCCGTTGACCGCGGTCCAGGAGCCGAGGCCGACCGGTGCGGTGGTCTGGCCGGAGGCGATGGCGCCGCTGTAGGAGCCGGTGAGTGTCTTGACGGTGGCGCCGTTCGCGTCCTGGATCGTCAGCGTGACGCCGTGCGAGCCGGAGGCGGAGGCGACGGAGCCCTGGTTCTTGATGGCGACGGAGAAGGCGACGTTGTCACCGGCGGAGGCGCTGGACGGGGTCCAGGAGACCGGGGCGGCGATCAGGTCGGAGCTGGAGACGGGCTTGACGACCAGGGCGTCGGAGCGGGTGAAGGTGTTGTTCCCCTCGTTCTGCTCGATCACCTTGTTCGAGGGGTCCACCTCGGCGCCGAGCGGGTAACTGCCCGCGTCCCGGGTGCCGATGCTCGCGGTGACCGTCGCCGACTGGCCGGCCGCGAGGGCCGGGACGTCGGCCGTGGCCGCCTTGGTGCCGCCGAGCGTGAAGTTCAGGTCGGTGGCCTTGGCCGCCTTGGTGCCGCTGTTGGTGACGGTCGCGGAGAGGCTGATGGCGTCCGACTCGACCGGGGCCGTCGGGGTGTTGGTGATGCCGGTGACCTTGAGGTCGGGGTTGGCGGCCGGTGTGCCGATCACCTGGAGCTCGGCGACCTGTCCGCCGGGGGCACCGGAGTTGGACGTGAACTTGAGCTGGATGTCGGCGGCGGCGCCGGTGACCGGGATGGTCACGGTGTTTCCGCTCGACGGGTTGAACGTGTAGTCCTTGGCCGCGACGAGGCTGGTGAAGGCCGTCGCGTCCTGGTCACGCCCGAGCACCTGGATGTTCTGGGTGCGGGTCGCCCAGGCGGGGTCCGGGTTGAGTTTGACGACGACCTGGCCGAGATCGGCGTTCGCGCCCAGCTTGGTGGTGAGGGTGGCCGGGTAGGCGCCGCCCCCGCTCTCCCAATAGGTGCCGATCTGGCCGTCGTTGGCGTTGGCGGCGACATAGGTGAAGGTGGAGGAGGACGCCTCGATGGGCTTGCCCTGGGCGAGGTCGGTGCCCGAACCGGTCGAGCCGATGCGGGTGACGCTGTTGCTCGCCACCGACACGTTCCCTGCCGCGTCCTTCGCCGTCACGTAGTAGGTGACGGTGGCGGTCGCCGCCGGGGTGTCGGTGTACGTCGTGACGTCACCCGCGACGGACTTGAGGAGCTGGCCGCCCGCGTAGACGTCGTAGCCGGTGACCTTGACGTTGTCGCTCGACGCCTGCCAGGTGAGCTTCACGTCGCTGCCGGACTGCGTGTAGGCGAGGTTGCCGGGCGCGGTCGGGGCCTGGGTGTCGCCGCCCGATCCCTGCCGGGTGACGCTGTTGCTGTTGGAGGAGACGTTGCCCGCCGCGTCCTTGGCCCGCACGAAGTACGTGATGGCCGTGCCGGTCGGCTGGGTGTCGGTGTACGTCAGCACGTTCCCGGCGACGCTCGCGCGCAGTTGGCCGTTGGCGTAGACGTCGTAGCCGGTGACGGCCGTGTCGTCGCTCGCCGCGCTCCAGGTCAGTTTGATCTGGCCGGTGGCCGGTTCGGTGAAGGCCAGGTTCGACGGCGCGGTCGGTGCCTGGGTGTCGCCGGTGGCGGGTCCGTAGACCTCCAGCTCGGAGGCCTGACCGGCGGGCCAGGCGGTGTTGGCGGTGAACAGGACCCGCACATACCGGGTCGTGACGGTGTCGAGGGCGATCGTCGTCGACTGATCGTTCGAGCTGTCGAAGGTGTACGCCTTGGAGGCCGTCAGGTCGGTGAAGTTCTGGTTGTCCGTCGAGCCCTGGACCTTGAAGGTCTGGCTGCGGCTCGGCCATCCGCTGGGCAGCCGCAACGTCACCTGGTTGATCTTGACCGACGATCCGAGGTCGACCTGGAGCCACTGCGGGAAGGCGTTGTTCGTGCTCTCCCAGTAGGTGTTGCGGTTGCCGTCACCGGCGTTGGCCGCGCCGTACACGTCGGCGTGCCCACTCTCGGTGAAGGGCTTGCCCTGGGCGAGGTTGGGGGTCGAGGCGGCGGCCGTGAGGACCTGCATCTCGGCGAGTTGTGCCGTGGCGGCGACCGAGTTGGCGCTGAAGTCGGCCCGGACGTAGCGGGCGAGGGTCGCGGGGAAGGAGACCTTGACCGTGTTGCCGTTGCCGGGACTGAAGACGTACTGGGCCCGCGACTTGAGCGTGGCGAAGCTCCTTCCGTCGGCGCTGCCCTGTAAGGCAAGCGTCTGCTTGCGGGTCTGCCACTGCGCGGGCAGCCGCAGCACCACCTCACGGACGCGCTTGGTGCGCCCGAGGTCGGTCTGGACCCACTGGGCCGACTTCTTCCCGGCCTGCCAGTAGGTGTCGGCGTCACCGTCGGTGACGTTGGGGGCGGTGTGGGCGCCTCGGGCGCTGCCGGCCTTGGTGGCGGTGTCCGCGGCGGCGTCGGGTCCGCCGGCCGCGTGGGCACCGACGGCGGGCAGGCCCAGAACCATGACGATGGAGGCGAGCGCGGCGGTTGCTGCGCGGTGCCGCCAGGATCTCGGCTGGTATGGAGTCATGCGGGGTTCACTCCCTGCGGAGGTTCGCGCGCCGGAGGGGCGGCGGGGTCGGCTCGTTCCTGGGCAGAGCGGTGGCGCGGTATGACCGAGCGGCAAGAAGTGCTTGTGGCGGTGTGCAAGATCACCAGCAACGGCTCATGCGCAGCTTCTTGCGTTGTTTCATCGCAATATTGCAGAGAGATGTGGACACGTCTACGGTCAGGACGCGACAAGTTTCACCATCAAATCCCGTGCGTCGACGGCGAGTACAGAATCGGCGCGACTCTCGGACGGTCGGGGCTGTCGATGCGCGCACCACACAACACCTGGCCCCCCGCACACCCATGGAAGCCTTGCGTCCGACCGGGTGCAAGGACACGCAAACGGTGCAAGATTTTGCGTCGCGGTTACGGCGCGCGAAGTCGCATCACAACGCCGGAACGACCGGTCAGGCGCCGGACGGGGCGACGCAGGCGAACAGGCGCAGGGGTCTCATGCCGTGGCGGGTCTTCATGGACTCGTTGCTGCGTCCGCCCTCCACCCAGCGCTTGCGCCCTTCGATGGCCGCACGGATCTCCGTGGCCCACAGAAGGTAGTTGGGGCTGAAACCGTCGAGGGTGGCGTGGCTGGTGCCGCCCGCCCACATGTGCAGCCGCTCCTCGTCGAGGAGGACGACCGCGGCGGCCAGTGTCCGCTCGTCGCGGTCGACGCGCACGACCCGGGCGTGGTCGCCGAGCGCCATCACGAAGTCGCCGAAGGCGTGCTCGGGATACATGCCGGCGCTGTCGTACTTGGCCGCGGTGCGGCGGGTGAGGTCGCCGACCGTCCGCAGGAAGTCGGGGCTCGGAGCTTCGACGGCGGTGGTGACGCCCGCGTCCGCCGCGCGCCGAAGGTACTGGCGGATCGTACGCCGGGTGCGGGCCCCCAGCGTGGCGAGATAGTCGTCGTGGGAGGCCCAGGCGGCTCCCGAGCCACCGTGCAGCGGGAGTTGGAAGCGGGTGACGATCGGTGCCACCCGCCAGCCCTTGCTCCGGGCGACGTCGAGGACCGGGTCGCCCTCGGCGACGCTGACCAGTCCGGCGGTCCGGGCGCCGTCGGCGGCGGCCAACTCGCGCACGGCGTCCAGTACGGCATCGAGGACGCGGGCCCGGTGCGCGGGGCCGGTCACCCGCACGGGTACGCGGGTGTCGTAGCAGTACCAGTTGTGTCCGAGGAGCGCCGGGCCGTCGTCCGTCTCGATACCGGCGGCCCGCAGGAAGCCGTACGGGTCGCCCTGCTTCTGGAGGTAGCACGGGAGGACGGCCAGGATGCCGCCCGCGTCGGAGACGGTCACATAGCGGGCGGCGATGAACGGGCTCAACGGGCTTGCCGCATAGGCCCGTAGATACGCGGGGGTGTAGTGGACAGGTGCGGTGCTCGCCGTGGCGACCCGCTCCCACTCGACGGTGTCGACCTCGTCGAGGGAGTCCGTGACGGTGACGGTCATGCGCGGCATGCTCAACTCCGATCCCCCTCCGCTTCCTTCACCCAGCCCGCTTTCGCCATCGCGGCCAGGACGCGTTCCCCGAACCCCGCCTCCCACCGGATTCCCGCGTCCAGCTGGGCGGTTCGGACCACGTCCGCGGTGCCGGACACTCCGTCGACGCTCTGCGCCAGTGCCATGGCGGAGGCGTAGAACCGGCCCCGGTCCTCGGCGAGCAGACGTCCGAACCACTGCCGGTCCTCCTCGTCCACGGCTGCCATCAGGGCACGCAGATTGAAGGGGCCCGGCCACGCCCGGTGCAGACTCGGCCCCTCGCGCCTCACCATGGGGACGGTGTCCCAGGCCGTCGCCAGGGTGTGGTGAAGACCGGCGAGGAGGCGTGCCTGCGTGTCGAGTTGGCCGGGGTCGGCGCCCAGGGTCCGCAACGTGTCCAGCGCGTCGCGCCCGTACCGCCATCGGCGGGTCAACAGGTCCGCCGCGAACGGGTCGTCGTCGGGCGGCAGGCAGGCGGTCATCCTGCGGGCAGTCCAGCGGCTGAGGAGCTGGGCGAGACGGTCGGCGTCCCGGGCACCGGCCGTCGCCACGACAGCCGCGGCGGAGGCGGCGACCGCGGCGGCTCTTCGCAGTTCCCGCGGATCGACTTTGTCGAGGGTGTCCCCGCCCGAATGGTTGAACCGGTCGGGCCAGTGGCCCAGTTGGACGGAGGGACAACCGATCGCGCGGTCGGCGAGGACCGCGTGGTCGGAGGCCCCGACGAACGGCGTCGTACGCCACGCCCACACGTCACAGCCGACGGCTCCGCTGTAGGAGCGCGCGGCGGGCGGCAGAGCACGCACGCAGGCCTCGACCAGGGCGCTCACGAAGTGCGGGAGGTACTCCGGGCCGTGCTCGACGATCAGCGGGCCTCCGCAGCGGCGCTGGTCCTGGCCGACCATGTCGAGATCGATCGCCATCATGGGCAGCGGTCCCCCGCCCTCCTCCACCAGCCGGTGGACGTAGGCGGCCAGTCCCACGAACTCGGGTGCCCAGAGGAAGTGCACGGGCCGGCGCAGCTCGCGGGCCGCCAGGACCCGCCCGGCGGCGAGGGCCGCCGCGACGCCGGAGGCGTTGTCGTTGGCGCCGGGGGCCGGGTGGCAGAGATGGGCGGTGATCAGACAGGCGTCGGGTTCCGTCGACGGCGGGAGGGCATGGCCCGTCGGTGTGCGCGCGAGGACCACCGGCATCCGGGCGGGGGCGGTGTCGACATCGACGACCACGGTGGCACGTTCGCCCCGGCCGCGGGCGCGGAGCAGTGCCTCCATCTGGCCGTGGACCACGCTGAACCCGAACAGCGCGCTTCCGCCCGGCAGTTCGACACGGCCCGCTCCGTCGTGCCGGTCGGCGCCGGTCGTCACGCAGAAGCCGCTCGCCCGCTCCTCGCGCATGCGGGTGAACAGTTTCCCGTCGAGTCCCTCCGCCGACGGGACGAGGACCACAGCGCCGGGCGGCCACCCGTCGTCCTGCGCGCGGACGAGGGGCGCCTCCGTGTGCGCGGCGGCCGCATGGGCGGCGAGGGCGTACGCCTGGGCGGGATAGTCGACCAGCGCGGACCGGCCCGGTACCGACAGACGCGCGGAGCGCGGGGTCCATGAGGAGGGTGCGGTGAACGTCCACCACCGGGTGAGGCCGTCCGCGGGGAAGGTCAGGATCTCCACCCCGGTCAGCCCGGCGCGTTCGGCCTCGGCCGCCACGAAGTCGGCCGCCGCCGCGATGCCCGCCGAACCCTGGTGGCGGTCCCACTCGGTGAGCCGGGCGACCCAGCGCATCGCCTCGTCGGCGTCGACACCGTGATGGACGGCGGCGACGAGGTCGCTGAGGCTATCCGGCACCGGCGAACGCCTCGTGGAAGGCGGCGAGTCGGGCTTCGGAGAGCGGTACGGCGATCTTGTACAGCGAGCCGTCACGCCGATCCGGGCCGCCGGGCCCCTCGCCCGGACCGCCGACCTCTTTGACCCGCACCCCGCGTGCCGCCCATACCGCGTCCGCCTCGCGCTCCCCCTCGACCGTCACCCAGGGCAGACAGCCCGCCCCCTCCGTCACCTTCAACCCGGCCCGCCGCAGCGTCGCGGCCACGACCGGCTTCACGTCGGCGATCCTGGTCCGCAGCGGTGCGAAGACGTCGCCCAGCGCGAGCAACCGCAGGGCTACGGCGAGACCCGCGCCGCCGACGCCGAGCGGCGGTGCGACCTCACGCAGTCGCCGGGTCAACTCGGGCCCGGCCAGCGCGAATCCGGCTCGGAGGCCGCCGCAGCAGTACCCCTTCGACATGCTGCGCAGCACCACCAGGTTGGGGTGCTCGGCGACCGCCGGGACACAACTCTCACCGGGCCCGGCGTAGACCGCGTACGCCTCGTCGAGGACGACGGTCGTGCCGCACGCGCGCGCGGCGTCGGCGATCTCGTGGAGCCAGGCCCTTCCGAAGAGGTCTCCGGTGATCGTGGGCCGTTCCAGGACGAGGACCGAGGGGGCGTACCGGTCGAGGTCGTCGACCAGGTCCTCGAACCGGGTGGTGATCGTCCTCGCGCCGAGGCGGGCGGCCCAGCGGGGCAGATCCGGGTGCCCTCCGACAGGCCGCAGCACCGGTCCGGGTACGGCCAGCGCCGCGCACGCGTGCAGCAGACCGGTGGCGCCCGCCCCGGCCGTCACCGTCTCGGGCGCGAGGTCCACTCCGAAGTGCGCGGACAGCACGGGCGCCGCCGCGTCAGCGGCGTAGGGGTCGGACAGGGCGTAGGCGCGGGCGAGTTCGACGAGATCACCGTCGTCGTACGCGCTCCGGAACGCGTCCTCGACCGACGGGCGTACGAACGCGAACTCGTCCGGCGACCAGCGCAGGTCCAGCGCGGGAGCGGGGGTCTCCCGCTGGCGGTCCCACGCGGTGATCGCCGCCCGTGGGCTCTCCTGGTTCCGGGCGAGGAGCTGGACGTAGCGCGTCGTCGGGGCGGGCTCCCGGCCGACGGAGAAGTCCGCGTCGACGCGCTCGACGAGGAACCCGGCGCGGGTCAGCAGGTCGTTCACCTCGGCCGGCTGGTACATCCGGACGTCGTCGTGGAGGAGCGCCGGGTCCGCCTCGTCCCGGCGTACCTCGATCTCGCCCGTGCTGCGGCCGGGAGCCACACGGTAGGTACGACGGAAGTCGGCGCGGAGCCCCTCGGTCTCGAACGTGGCCTCGGGCACGTAGTTCCCGGCGATGGCCAGCACGTTCGAGTGGTCCAGGACCAGCAGTCCGCCGGGGACGAGCACGCGCCGGGTCTCCTGGAGCAGCCTCAGTTGCTGCTCGTCGCTCCCCCAGCCGAAGGACTGGACACAGACGACGGCGTCGAAGTCCCCCATGGGCCAGGGCAGTTCACGCAACAGGTCGAGGCCCACCCAGTCGACCCGGACTCCCGTCGCGGCGGCGGCCGCCCCGGCCCGCTCCAGTGCCCACGCGCCGGCGTCGACGCCGGTGACTCTGAATCCCCGTGCGGCGAGCGCGACGGCGTGGCGGCCCTTGCCACAGCCCAGGTCGAGGACACGGCGGCCTGGGGCCGAGGCGTCGAGGACGGCGGCGAGGTAGTCGGCCTCCGCGGCGGTGCGTTCCGGCGTGTACTCGTGGTCCGCGACGGCCCAGAAGTCCTCCCCGAAGAAGCCGAGATACCAGGGAGGACCGTCCGGGCGGCGCGAACCGCTCACAGGGCGTCCGCCCTCAACGCCTCCTGGCGGTGCAGGAATCCGCACACGTCGCACAGGCCCGCGGGGTTGGCCACACCTTCCTGGAGCACGTACCGCCCGCCGCAGACGCGGCACAGGTCGTCGATCAGGGGCAGCAGCGTGCGCTGGACGTTCTCGAAGGCGTTGAAGAGGTAGTAGTCGATGCCCGGCCACAGGTCGTAGAGGTGGTCGGCGACGGCGTAGGCGAGGGAGCGTTCGTCGGAGCCGGTGGTGAAGCGGCCCGGCGCTCCCTGCCGGTTGAGGCCGGGGGCGACGAGCTCCAGGTAGAGGGTGAGTTCCTTCTTGGTGATGCGGTACAGCGGGAACACGTAGCGCAGGGAGCCGAGTTCACGGACCGGGATGCCGCCCATCCGGTAGCCGGTGGTGAACCAGGTGACCATGCTGGCGACCAGGTCGTCGGCGTTGAAGCCGAACGCGACGACGGGAGCGCCCCTGCGTTCGGCTTCCCGTTCGAGCATGCGGCGCAGCACCTGGTGGCCGATGACCATGTTCATGTTGCGGTGCTCACCGGCGACGACCTTGTTCATGACGTCCACGAAGGGCTCGCGCAGCCGGAACACCTCGGCCACGTCGTCGGCGGTGACGACGACGTGGTCCACGCCGAGTCCGGCGCAGGCGTCCAGGGCGGTGCGGAAGGTGGCGGGCTCGTCCCAGTCGGGCAGTCCGGTGATGGTCACGGCGGTCATCTCGACCTCGGGCCAACGGCCGCGGGTGCGTTCGAGGAGTTTGAGGTAGGCGACGCTGTCACGGCCGCCGGACAGCCCGATGACGACCCGGTCGCCGGCCCGCATGGTGGCGCCGGAGGCGATGCTCTGGACGAACGTCTCCTCGACGTACGTCACGAAGGTCTCGGCGGTGAACTGCTCGGTGCGCCGCTCCAGGGTGCCGCCGTGGTCGAAGAGGACGGACTTGGTGTAGACGGGGTCCGGCGCGGCGTAGACGTGCTCCTTGGGTCGGCGCAGCACGTCGAGGTCGTAGTGGCGCACCTGGCGCACCTCGATGACGTCGTCCGTTCCGACGACGGCCGTCGCCTCGGGGATCACCTGGCCGTCGCGGTGGACGAGCACGGCGTTCGCCGGGATTCCGTGGAGGCGCAGCACGTCCAGGAGGCTCTGTCCCGGGGTCGCGTGCAGGGTCTCCGAACCACCGGTCTTGTTGCGGAACACGACCGTGCTCACGGGTTCTCCCATCGTGTCGTGAGGTTCCGGGGGGGGTCAGGGCAGAGCGGGATCGGGTGCTGTGTTCCAGCCGGCCAGCGGTACGAGCGTCTCGCCGTCGGAGATGGAGCCGTGCTCCCAGGCCGCGGTGGGGTCGGGGACGGGAAAGTGCGGGGAGGTGGCCAGCGCGACGACCTCCCCGATGCGTTCGCGGACGACGGGGGTCACGGAAAGGAGCCCGCGTTCGTGCAGGTCGTCGGGGGTGAGGACGAGCGCGTGGTCCCCGAGCGCGTCACGCAGCGCCTCGGCCACGCTCGCCTCGCGGCCGGGCAGCGGATGGAGCCAGCGGACGCGGCCGGCACCGCCTGCGGGCATACGGCAGTGGGCGGGTGCGTCGAGGCGGGCCCACGCCGCGGCGAGGGCTTCGCCGCGGGTCACCTCCACCTGGCCGTGGTCGGCGTGGGCGAGGACGCTCCAGCCGGCGTCGGCCCAGCGGGCGGCGGCCGCATCGAGCAGCAGCAGCGCCTCGCGCAGCCGGGCGTCGTAGCCGTAGCCGTGGATGTGGTCGTCCAGGTTCACATACGCCCACACCAGGGGCGGGGCGTCGAAGGCGCGGGTGAGGACGGCTTGGATCTCGCGTACGGTCCGCTCGGCCACGCTCACCGGATCGGTGGTGAGGGGCGCGGCGGCGGCCGGTGACGGCACGATCCGCGCGCCGTGCAGCACCGCTTCGACCCAGGGGCCGGTCAGCCGCTCCAGTTCCGCTCCGATCGCGAGGGCGGGCCTGCCCGACCCGGCCGCGTGGTCGAAGAGGGTCGGTCCCGTGCGCAGCAGCGCGCTCCCGGGCGTGCGCCGCGAGCCGAAGGCGTACGTCTCGCCGGTGACGAGGTGGGTGACGTGGCCGGCGCCGGGTGCCCGTTGGACCATGCCGACGGCGCCGTGGACACCGACGTCCGTGCCGGTGACCGCGGTGAGCCAGGCCGTGGTCGAGGTGCTCGGGAAGGTGGAGCGCAGTGGCCTGATGTGCGCGTGCGGGAACGCGGACTCGGCCACTTCGAGCGACAGGCCGTCGACCGCCAGGACGCACAGTCCCCGGGAGGCGGCGCGCAGGGCGCTCGCGACGACTCCGGTGACGCTGCGCAGGTCGGCGGACGCTGTCGACTGTCCGCCGACGCGCGACGCCGTGCTCAGAAGTTCGGTACGCAGTCGGTGCAGGTGGTGCGGAACTTGACGATGTGCGCTGCCTGCCGGTCCGTGATCATGCGCTCGACCAGGCGGGGCAACAGCATGACGGGCGCCGGGGTCGAGGTCTGCGCGACCTCGGTGGGCGTCTGCGCACGGGGAAGTGGAGCTGTTCGCATGGATTCCTCCTGCCGGGAACGGTGCAGAGAAACGTGCCAAACAACTTGCCAATTTCGCATGCACAGGTCAGCACACCGCGCGCTCGCGTGTCAACGTCGGAGTTCGTGGATCAGTGACAGGGGCCAGGGATCAGGGGCGGGATCGAAGACCGTGGATCAGAGGTCGGGGATCTGAGGTCGGGGATCTGAGGTCTGGGATCAGAGGTCTGGGATCAGAGGCAGGGGATCAGGCGTCAGTTGACGAAGATCAGCTTCTCCGCCTCGACGACGATCTCCTGCGGATCGGGCGCGTTCGACAGGGTGTCCGCGTAGCGGTCCGCTTCCGGGTCGGCGGCCCGGTGGGCGCGCGCGACCGCGTCCTCGAGGTCGTAGCGCGTGGTCCTGAGCCGGACGTCGGGGCCCAGCAGCGCCCAGTACGCGGTGCCCGGATCGCCTGTGTGGTACGGCAGTCCGACGCTTCCGGGGTTCACACTGCGCAGGCCCGCCACGGTGCGCTCGAACTGGAGATGCGAGTGTCCGGTGACCAGAGTCTGCGTGTCGATGGCCGCGGACAGCTCGGCGAACCGCTCCGACGGCGTGCCCGGTGTGACCAGTTCGTGGTCGCTGCGCGGTGAACCGTGGCAGAAGTGCACCGGCCCGAGTCCCTCGATCTCGACGACGAGCCCGAAGGGCAGACGGTCGAGGAACGCGATGGCCTCGGGCGAGTGCTGTGCCGCGATCCACGCCTGCCGTGGGGTGTCGGCGACGCGCGTGGCCGTGCCGATCTCGGCGGCGTAGCGGTCGGCGTTGCCGCGTACGCACAGGGCGCGTTCGCCCAGCCCGAGGATCCGTTCGTACGTCTCCTGGGGCTGCGGACCCCAGGTCAGATCGCCGCAGAGGACGACGAAGTCGGCCGCGACGACGTCCGGTTCGGCGAGCACGGCCTCGAAGGCGGGGATGTTGGCGTGCACATCGGAGAGCACCGCGACCCGGGCCACAGGACCGTACCGGCGGGGCGGCCCCTCTCCTTCCGCGGGACCGTGCAGTTCGACGTCGGTGTCGGTCATCGGTGCCTTTCCTTCCGGTGGTCGGGGGTTCACTCGATCCTGCGGGGCGAGGTGCGCGGCGCGTTCGGCGATCCGCCGCGACGGCGGCCGGTGGTCAGGCGGGGCGGGCTCTCGGCGGCCCGGCGGGACGGGGCGCGCCGGGGTGGGTGAGGCGCTTGCCGGGCGGCGGGCCGATCAGCGGCCGGCCCTCGGAGGGCAGGCCCTCGACCGCCTCCGCGGCGATCACTATGCGATCCCAGAGCGGAAGTCCACCCGCGCCCGCCGCCAGTTCCTCGACCCGCGCCAGGAGCGACCCCGGACCGGCGGGGCGGGACGACGTCCCCGAAGCCGCGGGCCGTGCGGCGGTGTTCACAGGCGCCCTACCGGCCGAGGTGCCCGAAGGGGCTGCACGGGTGAGGGAGTGAGCCGGATGAGCGTCGTACAACGTGCGTGCCAGGGCCACCGGTTCGGCCGCGCCACGCGGCGACAGGTCGGCGGCCAGCAGGGCCAGCGCCCGCTCCCGCCGTCCGGGGAGCAGGACCCCCACCTCACGGATCAGGTCGGCGGGATCGTCCGGGGCGTGCAGGAAGTTGAGGCACATGAGCTCGCATCCGAGCGCCTCGCGCAGTGAACCTCTCTGCGCCGAACGGTTCTTGGAGGAGCCCTTCAGCTCGGCGAGCCGTTCCGGAGCGGTCGTCCCGGTCTGTTCGGGACCCCGGGTGTCACGGAGTGCGACGAAGATGCAGGGCGGTCCCGACTCCAGGATCATGTCGACGGCCCGGATCACCGCCAGCGGCGCCGCGTTGATCTGATAGCGCCACAGCTCGCGGCACACCCGCGCGTCGACCCGCACGGCCAGGGCGCCCAGAGGCTCGAATCCGTGTCCGGAGAGGAAGGCGAGGGCGGGCTCGACACGGCGCCCGACGACAGCGTCCGGCTTGAACATCACGAAGGTCGACCGCAGGAACGCCTGTCCGGCCCGGTCCGGCTCCCAGCCGTCCAGCAAGGCGGCCATTTCCCGGAAATAGACGTCGTCGGGATAGGTGCGGCGCCTCGCCGGATCACGTGTCAGAGGAGCCGTCAACCACTCGTGGACCGTCATGCTCCTCCGGTGTCCCACGTGTCCGCCGGGCCCGGCCGAGCACCCGCACGACACGTCAAGTCGGCTGTACGCAAAGCGAGTTGCGTCATTGTCATGTGCTGTTCGAGGGCAATACGCTGAGGCTACTTTCCATGACCGACCACATCAAGGAGGGTCCCATGAGTGTCGCCTTCAAGCAGGTCAAGGTCCGCCCCAAGCCGGGTAGGTAAAACGTCCGCCGGATGCGATCGGGATCCGGATCCGGGCCTCGTCGCCCTCCAGCGGTCCTGATCGCATTCCGCACGGGCCACCACGGAGTCTCCGGACCGGGGGTTCCATCCACCTTCGTGCACCGGGGCGGAGCCGGCGTTGACAGACGCACCGACCGGAACGACGACGGACGTGACGGTTTCCGCGGCCACGGTGGCCGCCCTCCTCGGCGCCGGGCCCACGGCCTCGCGCGAGGCCCTGTTACGAGACGCCCGCGACGGCCGCCACAAGCTCGCCGCGACCCTGCTCAGCCTGTGGGCCCAGGACGGCGGAACGGCCCTCACCGAGGCCGAGAACGCCGAACTGCTTCTGCACCGGGAGCGTATCGAGCACTACCGCCGGGTCTGGTCGCGCTTACGGACCGTGGCACCCGGCGCCTTCCTGCTCAAGGGCATGACCATCGCCGGTCTCTACCCGCCCGGAGTGCTCCGCGCGGCCGGTGACCTCGACGTCGTCTGCCCCGGCCACGCGGACCTGTGGAACTGCGCTGGCCAACTGGCCTCGGACGGGTGGGAGTTGGCCGCGTTCACCGTGAGCCCCGCCAGGACCGGCGACTCCGTGCCCCTGCACCTGGGAGCCGAGTTCCGCAGCCCGGCCCCCGAACCCTCCCCCGATCCCTACGCCGTCGGACTGTTCACCGCGGAGATCGTGACCGAGGTGCGCGCCCCGGCATGGCAGCTGACCCCACCCGCCCACTCCCCGTCGGCCGCCTGCGCCGTCGCCCTGGTGGCGGAGCGCTGGGAACGCCCCTTCCGCAGCCGCGACCTGCTCGACCTGGCACTCCTGCTCCAGCACCTCGACGACACCGGTGTACGGCACCTGCGCACCGACCTCGCCCGGATCGGTCTGTGGCCGGAGTGGCGGGAAGCCCTGCGCGCCATGGCCCGGCTGGGCTGGCGGCCCGCCGTGACGTTCCCGCGCACCCGCACGGCCGCGGCACGCGCACGGCTGCTGAGGTCCGCCCGCGCGACGGCGCGCTGGAGCAGCCCGGTCCTGGCGCCCGCGCTGATCGCGCAGTCGGGCATCGAGGGCGAGGGCGGCCGTCTCGCGGAACGCGCCTCCGACCTCGCCCACCGCGCCATCGGGGCCCGGCGACTGCTCGGCGCGGGGCTGCCGCTGTTCGGCGTACCCCTCGACGACGAGCCCGCGGACCGGTTGCGCCTGGACGACGTGGGGCGCCACCTCGTCGCGCGGACCCCGCTGGGCTCGTTCCTGCTGGTGTCCGGCGCCGCCCGGCGGGAGTGGCTCGACGAAGCGGCCCGCGGTGGCCGGGCCGCCGTGGAGTCCGCCGGGTGACCCTCCCGCGCCACCCGGCGGACAGGACCGCGCCGCCCGCGGCACAAGAGCCCGACGACCCCGCCCCTACGGCGACAGGAGCGTGATGACGGACAGCGGAAACGGCAGAGGCGACGGGACGCGTCCGCACGACGGCACACCGACCGTCGCGCCGAGCGCCACCCGTCCGCACGACGGCACACCCGCCGTCGCGACCGGCCTCACCCCTCCGCGCAGCGGCGAACCGGCCCTCGCACCGGGGGTCAGCCGTCCACGCGGCGGCGAACCGGCCGTCGAGACAAGCGGGTTGCGGCGGGAGTACCGCACCCGGCGCGGCCCGGCGGTCGTCGCGCTCGACGACGTCTCGGTCACCGTCGAGCAGGGCGAGGTGCACGGCCTGCTCGGCCCCAACGGAGCGGGCAAGAGCACCCTGATGAGGATCCTCTCCACGGTCCTGCTGCCGACCTCGGGAACCGGCCGGGTCCTCGGCCACGACCTGGCGACCGAACACCGGCGGATCCGGCCCCTGCTCGGCATCGTCTTCGGCGGCGAACGCGGTCTCTACCCCCGCCTGACAGCACGTCAGAATCTGCGTTACTGGGCCGCCTTGTACGGCCTGACGACCCGCGACGGTGCCGCCCGCGCCGACACGCTGCTCGACGAACTCGGGCTCGCCGAGCGCGCCGACGACCGGGTGGAGACCTTCTCCGTGGGCATGCGCCAGCGCCTCCACCTCGCCCGCGGCATCATCGGCGACCCCCGGGTCCTGCTGCTGGACGAACCGACCAACGGCCTGGACCCGCTCGCCGCGCGGCAGTTGCGCGACCTGATACGCCGACTCGCCGGTGAGGGTCGTACCGTGCTCCTCGCCACCCACGACCTGGCCGAGGCCGAGGTGCTCTGCGACCGCGTCACCATGATCAATCACGGGCGGGTGGTCGCCGCGGAGGCCCCCAAGACGCTCGCCCGGCTCGTCTCCCGCCAGGAACGCGTCCGTGTCCGCGCCGAGGAACCCCTGCTCGCCCTCGTACGCGCACTTGCAGGCGTCCTCGGCGTGGAACCCGCCGACGACGGAACCACGGTCGTCACCGTCGACAGCAAGGAAGCCGTGGGCCGCGTACTCGCCTTCGTCGTCGAACGGGGCGTGACCGAGGTCCGTACCGAGCTGCCCGGCCTCGAAGAGGTCTACCTGCGACTCGTGCACCGCAACGAGACACGCAGTGTAGTGAACCGGTGAGCCTGCTCGCCGCCGCCGGCCGGTTCCAGGGACGCCTGGTGCTCACCCACCGCGACTACCTCATCGACCTGGTGCGCACACCACTGCTCGCCGCCGTCTTCCTGCTCCTCATCCGCCACAACGACCGTCCCGACCTCCTCGCCAACGGACTCCTCGCCCCCGTGCTGATGGGGGTGTGGAGCATGGCCATGCTGATCTCCGGCGAGGTCGTGGACAACGACCGCTGGCTCGGCACCCTGGAACTCCAGATCGCCGCGCCGGTCGACTTCGCCCGCGTCGTCCTCAGCCGGGTCTGGGTGACCACCGCGATCAGCCTGCTCACGGTCCTGGAGGTCGCCGGCGTCGCGGTCCTCGGCTTCGGCACCGTTCCCCGCGTACCGCACCCCGGTGTCTTCGCCCTGGCGCTCCTGGCCACGGCCCTCGCCACCGCGGGCACCGCGACCCTGATGGCCGCCCTGTTCGTCGCGACCCGCACGGCCCGTACGTTCCAGAACTCCCTGAGCTACCCCGTCCTGCTGCTCGGCGGGGTGTTCACCCCCCTCGACCGGCTGCCGGAGTGGACCCATCCCTTCGGCCGTCTCATCTATCTCTCCTGGAGCTCCGACCTGCTGCGCGACTCCCTCTCCCCGGGGACGGTGGACTCCGTCCCGTGGCGCACCGGCGTCGTTCTCGGTCTCGGGCTCGTCACCGGTGCGGGCGGACGCCTCCTGCTCGGCAGGGTCGTCCGGCTCGTCCGCGCGAACGGGACGGTGGGGCTGCGATGACCCGCACGGCGTACGCCCTCAGGACCGGCCGCCGTACACGGGTCATGGGCTGGGCCGCGCGCGCCGGGGCCGCCGACTACGGCACAGTGTTCACCTGGAAGACCTGGCTGCTCGGCTGGTTCGTCCGCATGCTCGCCCAGGTGCTCTTCTTCGCCACCATCGGCGATCTGCTCGGGCCGGGCCAGGCCCGCTACCTCCTGGTCGGCAACGCGGTGGCACTCGTGGCGCTGCACGGCGTGTTCGCGACCGCGTCCACCACCTGGGAGCTCCAGAACGGCACGCTTCCCCTGCTGGTCGCCTCGCCCAGCAGTCCCGCGCTCGTCCTCGTCGGACGCAGTCTCTTCTGGCTGCCGGACGGGGTCGCCTGCGGTCTCGGCGCGGTCCTCATCCTCGGGCCGACGGCCGGACTGCGGCTGACGGTGGCCTCGGTGGCCCTGCTCACCGCTCTGCTGATCCTGGTCGCGGTGACGAGTTACTGCCTCGGCCTCTTCCTCGGATCCCTGGTGCTGACCGCTGTGGAC
Source organism: Streptomyces sp. NPDC024698 (assembly GCF_055559015.1). Classification (NCBI taxonomy): domain Bacteria; kingdom Bacillati; phylum Actinomycetota; class Actinomycetes; order Kitasatosporales; family Streptomycetaceae; genus Streptomyces; species Streptomyces sp. NPDC024698. Next base: position 266,577 of record NZ_JBVHLK010000009.1, read on the forward strand.
CTGCGCAACGTCGTGTCCAACGCTGCGTTCACGGTGATGCTGATCGTCTGTGGACCGGAGGTACCGTCGGACGCGATCAGCCCCGCCCTCGCCGGATTCGGCCACGTGCTGCCCCTCACCCACGGGTTGCTGGCGATCCGCCGGGTTCTGGCGGGTGGGGCGGACGCGCACACGGCGGCGCTGGCCGGCTGGGAGACCCTGATCGGCGCGTGCTGGCTGGCCGCGGCGCTCGCCGTGCTCGCTCTGCGGGCCCGCAGAAGCCGGCGCGACGGGGCGGCGCTCTTCCTGGGGTGAAGGGTCGGCGGCGAGCGGTGTTCGGCCAGGCCGGCGTAGCCGGTGCCACCGGCTACGACGCGCGCGGAACGGCTCCTTCCCAATGTTGGGCGGGGTGGCTGCTTAGCGTGACCCCATGACCACTGTCCAAGCCCCGCCCGCCCCCGACCAGCGACGGTGGAAGGCACTCGCCGTCTGTCTGACGGCGGGCTTCATCTCGCTGCTCGACACCTCGATCGTGAACGTGGCACTGCCCTCGATGGAGCACGGGCTGGCCGCCTCCGAGGCCGCACAGTCCTGGGTGGTCTCCGGGTACGCCCTGGCCTTCGGTCTTGTCCTCGTCCCGGCGGGCCGGCTGGGCGACATGCGCGGGCGGCGTCAGGCGTTCCTGGTGGGGCTGGCGTTGTTCACGCTGGCCTCGGGGGCGTGCGGCCTCGCTCCCAGCGCCTCGTGGCTGGTGCTCTTCCGGCTGATCCAGGGCACGGCGGCGGGCCTGGTCGCCCCGCAGACCTCGGGGCTGATCCAGCAGATGTTCCAGGGTGCGGAACGGGCCAAGGCGTTCGGTCTGCTGGGCAGTGTCATCGGGGTCTCGACGGCGGCCGGCCCGCTCGTGGGAGGTGTCCTGATCGACGCCGTGGGCACCGACGACGGCTGGCGCTGGGTGTTCTTCGTCAACCTGCCCATCGGGGTGGCCGCGTTCGCCGCGGGACTGCGGCTGCTGCCCCGCTTCCCGTCGACGGGCAGACGGGAGGAGTTCGACCCGTTCGGTGTCCTGCTCCTCGGCGCCGCCGTGCTCGCGCTCATGCTTCCGCTGGTCCAGGAGCAGCAGTGGACCGGCCGGCTGAAGTGGGCCCTGCTGCCGGTGGCCGCGCTGCTGCTGATCGCGTTCTGGGCCTGGGAGGGGCGTCAGAAGCTGCGCGGGCGGGCCCCGCTGGTCGATCTGGACCTGTTCTCCCTGCGTTCCTTCACGCTGGGCTCCCTGATCAGCCTGACCTACTTCGCGGGCTTCACGACGGTCTTCTTCGTCTACTCCCTGTTCCTCCAGAACACGGCCGGATACAGCGCGCTGGCGGCCGGTGTCTCGGTGCTGCCGTTCGCGGCCGCGTCCGCGGTCGGTGCCGCCCTCGGGGGCCGGCTGGTGATGCGCCACGGCCGCAAGCTGGTCGTGTTCGGTCTGCTCGCGGTGGTGGTGGGGCTGCTCGGGGTGGTCGTGGCGGTGCAGTTGGTTCCGCTGTCGAGCGTCGGGTGGGCCACGGCGCTGCCCATGCTGGTCGGCGGGATCGGATCGGGCCTCACGGTCTCCCCCAATACGACGCTCACCCTGACGCGGGTTCCCGTGCAGCGCGCCGGTGCGGCGGGCGGGGTGCTCCAGACGGGGCAGCGCATCGGCTCGGCCGCCGGCATCGCCGTGGTCGGCGCGGTGTACTTCGCCCATCAGTCCCACGAAGGCAGCTCCGTGACGGCCATTCAGCTCGGCCTGCTCACCGCCGTCGGCATGAGTGTCGTCGCCCTGCTGCTGGCCGTCGCCGACCTGCGTGTACGCCAGGCGCACCCCGAGCCGGAACGCGCTCCGGCGGCGGTCCGGCGGGGTGACGAGGAGGGCGACGCGAAGGAAGCGGTTCGGCGCGGCTGACCACCCGCGCCGTCCCCGCCTCGGTGGTCCCGCTCCGGTACAACTGGGCACCGGGGCCCACCCCTTGCGGTTCGCTGCCACCGCCGCCCGGCAGCCCGGGCGGCTCTCACACCCTCTAACGGGAGATGGCGGAGCAGGGCTCGCCCTGGTCCACGCTGGACTGATCCTGGTCGTACGCTCCGCAGGCCGCCGCGGCCACCGGCTTCTGGCCGACCTGCCGCAGCAGGACCAGCGTCTTGTCGGCGGGCGGCTGATTCACGCCGGGTGCGTACCGCACGTAGCCGGTGGCTCCGTTGAAGGTGACACCGCTGTTCCTGAAGTTGATCTCCATCTGGCTGGGCGGGGCGTCCGGTTGCTGGTTGTACGTCATGTTGGCCACCAGCGAGAAGGTGTGGAACGCGTCGTAGGCGACCGCGGAGTGACCGTCCTGTGCCCAGGGGTCGTCGCCGGTGGTCGTGGCCTTGACGAAGTTCTCGTAGTCGTCGACGAAGTTGCGGGTGACCGCGCTCGTCCGCTTGTCGTCGTCGGGCAGGCGGTGCGCGGAGTAGTAGAGGCGCAGCCAGTCCTTGTTGCTGAAGGCGCCGGTCTGGGACACGTTGGTGAGCTCGTTGCCGCCCAGCACGGTGAGGTCGTGCTGGAGGCAGGTGCCGTCCGTGTTGAACGCGTTGATGAAAGCGGTGAAGTCCCGCGCCCGGGCCGACCAGTAGATGACGGAGTCCGGCTGTGTCCTGACCTCGGAGCAGACCCTGGCCGCGAGATTCGTGGCGGTGGTGTAGGCGGGCACGCCCGCGGGCGGCGCGGCGGACGTCTTGTCCTGGGTGAAGTTGAGCACCTGTCTGCTGCCCGTGAAGTCCTTCACGAACTGGTCGGCGAGGCTCCGGCTGTACAGGTCGCCGTAGGTCTCGATGACGACGGCGTGCTTGGCCGGTACGCAACCGCCCTCGGGGCGGGCCACGATGTCGGAGGTGGCGACGAAGTCCGCCTCGATCGCGGCTTCGCGGCTGTTGAGCGGGGTCATCGGCCAGTAGTTCGCGCCGCCGAGCATCTCATCGGCGGTGGCGGTGGTGTCGACGACGAGGATCTTCGCCTTGTCGAGGACCGTGAGGGCAGCCTTGGTCTCGTCCCTGCTCTGCGCGTAGCCGAGCACACCGACGACCCGCTCATAGGCCGGGATCCCCTTGCTGTACCCGATCTCCTTCACCAGGTTCTTCGCGGCCTGTTCGGCGCCCGCGAAGGCCACGCCGGTCTCGCGGACGTCGACACGCAGCGGCACCTCCGAACTGTCGGAGTTCGCGTCGTCGTTGAGCTTCTTCTGCCACATCGCGATGCCGCGCAGCTCCGGGATGACACCGTCGAACACGGTGTCCCGGGAACTCGTGGGCCGGTTGGACACGAACACCACGACAGTACGCACGGTCCGGCCGGCCGTGGCGAAGCCCACCGCCCGCGCGTTCTGCGTGTCGATCTCCTTCACCGCGGCGTCGTACCACTCGGCGGGGTGGACCTCGACGGGCTGGGTGCGCGCGGACTTGTCGACCGTGTCGTCGCCGCCGACGCAGGGCGACACCTGCGGGGAGGGGAACCAGACGACGATCCCGGCCGCGACGACCGCGGCCATCGCGGTCACCAAGGCGGTCGCCAGCCGCCAGTTCGTGCGGAAGGAGGCCAGGGTCTTCGCCTTGGCGACCTGGTGTCCCGCCCGTTCAAGGCCCTGCGTGGTGAACCGCACCCGGATCGGCCGGTCCTGGCCGCGCCCGAGGCAGTTCGCCGCCGTGGCGAAGTTCTTCTCCTCGGGATCGAGTTGGGCGAGCAACTCCCTCGAAGGCTGCCCCACCGCGACGACGAGGGGGCCCGGCGCCTGCGCGGCATGGGCCACGGTGGCTGATCGGGCCGTGTGGAAGGCCTTCAGGAAACGTTCGGCCGCCACCCTGTGCGCGCTGTCGTGCGGCAGGGCCAGTAGCAGGACCGGCCGTACGGTCCTGCGCCGCCGCTTGGGCAGAAGGCCGCCCACGGCCGGCACCGCCAGGTCCTCCAGCAGAGCCCGTACGAGCAGGTTCTCCCACGCCTGCGACGCCTCCTCGCCCAAGGGCGTCCCGGCGAACAGGCCCGACGTCCACATCCAGTGGTAGACCGCCCCGAACAGGTCCTCGCCACGCTCCGCGCCCAGATCCGTTCCCAGCGAACGACGACGTCGATTGCGCGGCGACAGGCTGAGGGGCCGGATCAGTCGATGGGTCTTCCAGCGCGCCCACAGCCAGCGGGGCAGATTCTGGAACGCGGGCGCCCAGACGGTGCCGATCAGCCAGCCGACCGCCCCCTGAGCGGTGTCGGCCCGCTCCCCGCCCCCGATCCGCCACAACAGGGCGGGCAGGCCCGCCGCTTCGGCCCTGAGGGCGTACACGCTGTTGCGGATCGCCCTGGCGGCGGCATCCGTCCGATGACTTCCTCCCAGCTTCAAGGCCTCCGCCAGCACGTCCCTCAGGAGCGCGAAGGAGGGAAGCCGGTCCGGTGTCATGGTGGCGGGAATGCCGCGCAGGAGTTCATCGGCCGCCGCGCGGGCCCACGACGCCCCCGGGTCGGTACCGGCGCGGAGCACCGCGTACGGAACGAGCTTGCCTCTGTCCTCGATCGCCCCCCGCAGCGCCTCGACGACCCTGTTCACCTGCCTGTCGTACTCCGGATCGGTGCCGGGCACGGACAGCAGGAAGAGTGGCAACGGATTCTTGAGTTTGTCCCGGGCCCCGGGGGCCACAGCCGTCGAGAACTCGTTGGTGAAGGTTTCCGAACCCGTGTCGTACGGAAACCCCTGAGGTGCTCCTACCGGGACGCCCAACTTCAGTTCCCCCCGCCGTCAAGCCGCCGTTCCGGTGAACGGCAGTGACGAGTTAGTGTCCTCGGCGCGAGCCACCAAAACGCCAGGATGCGCGGGATGCTGCGTGAGTTGGTGAAACGGGAGTGCCGCCCGAGCTCATGGGTCGAAGTTCGCCTGGCTTTGATCACTTCGCTCCACGAGGAGCTCCGATTCCCGGCCGCCGCCGCTCACCAGGGTCAGGGATGGTCCGGTCCGATGGCGTCGCGGACCGCGGCCAGGATCGCTTCGGAGTCGGCCCCGAGGGCGCGGGCGGCCGAGGTGAAGTCGCGTGCGAGGGTGGCGAGTTGGGAAGCGTGCGGGCGGGCGGGGGCGACAGGGCCCGCGGCGACCCGGGAGCCCGCCCCGCGGCGGGTGCGGATCAGCTCGGCGGCCTCCAGCTCACGGTAGGCGCGGGCCACGGTGCCCGGCGCGAGGCCGAGGTCGGTGGCCAACTGGCGGACGGTGGGCAGCCGGTCGCCCTCGACCAGTTGCCCGGTGAGGATCAGCGCGCCGAGTTGAGCGCGGATCTGCGCGTACGGAGGGACCTGACTGGTGGTGTCGACGCGGACGGCGGGTTCATGCATGGCCAGGACCTTCCTCCGCCGCGTCGTCGTTCACGGACCGGGGGACCACCAAGGTGACCAGCGACCAGACGAGGGTGAACAGGTTCAGCAGGGCCAGAGGGTAGAACACCCAGAAGGTCAGCGCGCCCACGACGCCCGCGCAGCCCGTGTCCGTCAGCGAGACGGAGAGCATCAGCACGGCGTACAGCTGCTGGCTCGACACGAGCAGGCCCCAGGCGCCGGTCACCGCCCACGCGCGGTCGCGGCGCTGCTGCTCCCCGCCCGGTCCGTGGGCGATGCGGCGCAGGGCCCACACGCAGGTAGGAGTGGCTATGGCGAGCGCGGCGAACATCGGGAGGCTGTAGTACAGGCCGGGCCAGGGTCCCAGGGACGTCCGCATGCCGTTGCAGGTGACGGCGACGACCTTCCCCGTACTGAGGATGTGCTCGGGGTCGACGGAGGCGGTGGCCGCCGCGATCACCAGGAGCACGGTGAGCGAGACGCCCTGAAGGACGATCAGAGGGCTCATGCGCGGTGGCACATGGTCTCTGACCAGGCGTGGGGCGAGACTCGCGGTGCGTACGACATCCTGCGGGACCAGGGTCAGCGCGTCGGCGAGAAGGACGCCCGCCATGGCGCACAGGCCGAAGGCGGTGATGCCGAACACGACGCGCTGCTCGAACTCGACGTGGCCCAGCGTGGACACCGCCTGAGCCGCGATGACGCCGATGGCCAGGCCGGACCAGCGGGCGTAGTGATCGGCGTGCTCGAGGAAGCGGCGCTGGAACGGGGCGGCGTCGAGCATGGAGAGGTCCCCTCAGATCATCTTGTACCAAGCAGGAAGTACAAGATGCCGTAGGCGGAATCTTGTGTCAAACAATCGATACAAGACGCTGTCGGGAGAGACGGGTTCCGGCGTGCGGGGGTTCCCTGTCGTCTGTCGCGGCCAGTTGAACGCCCGGCGCGCGCCGGGTCGGACGCCCGGCGGAACGGTGCCGGCTCCATGGGCGGACCCAGGGTTGCCGTCGTCAGACTTCCAGCCTGTAGCCGTGCCCCCTGAGCGTGACGATGCGCGGCAGTCGGCACGGGCGGCTCGCCGTGTCGGCCGCCCGGGCCAGCCGGCGGCGCAGGCTCGCCATCGTGACGTCCAGCGTCTTGGTGGGACCGAACCAGTTCTCGTCCCAGACCTCGGCCATCAGGGTTTCGCGTGCGACCGCCTCTCCCGGGTGCCGGGCCAGCGTGGCCAGCAGTTCGAACTCCTTGGGCCTCAGCGTGATCTCCTCGCCATGGACGGTGCACCGGCGGGCTTTCGCGTCGATGACGAGGTCGTCCAGCCGTACCGGAGTCCGCTCGGCGGGCGCGATTGTTCGCCGGCGCAGATGGGCGCGCAGACGGGCGAGCAGCACGGTCAAGGAGAACGGCTTGACCAGGTAGTCGTCGGCGCCGGCCTCCAGACCGGCGATGATGTCGATGTCGTCGGTGCGTGCGGTGAGGATGACGATGAGCAGGTCGGGGAAGCGGGTGCGTAGATCCCGTGCGACGTCCAGTCCGTCGATGTCGGGCAGCCCGAGGTCGAGCAGGACGGCGTCGTAGGAGGAGGTGCCCGCCTCGGTGAGCGCCGCGACTCCGGTGCGGATCCAGGCAGCGGCGTAACCGTTGCCGCACAGGCCGGTCTTGAGGTGGTGGCCGATCGTCTCGTCGTCCTCGACGACGAGGACGCGCAGCCGGTTTCGGTCCGGTGCCGTGGACGTGCCCATGGTCGACAGCCTAGGTCCTTGGTGATCTCTCACGGATGTTGCGGCCTTTCGGCGCGTGGTTCACATGTCGCGCAGCTCCTCTACGGCGGGGCGGCGGGAGGTGCGGATGCCGTTGAGGGCCGCGGCCAGCACGGCGGTCACGGCGGCGATCGCGGTGAGGGTGAGGTAGGTGCCCGGGACGGCGAGAGGGGCCGGCGGGGGGTCGAACACACCGGTGAGGACCTTGACGAGCATCTGCGACAGGGCCCAGCCCATGAGTGCCCCGGTGGCCAGGCCGGTCGCGGCCAGCAGGAGTGCCTCGGTGAGGACCATCCCGCGCAGCTGACGCTTCGTCGCGCCGAGGACGGTGGCGATGGCGAACGTGCGGCGCCGCTCAGCGAGTCCGAGGGCGAGGACCAGTCCTCCGGCTCCGGCGGCCAGCAGCACCGCGAAGACGAGTTCGATGCGCGTGAGCCCGGCCAGGTCGACGGAGGTCAGGCTGGTGCCGACCGTGCCCCGGGTCTGGGTCAGGTCGGTGACCGTGGCGCTGCTGCCCAGCCGTTCGCGCAGGTGAGCGGCGATCCGGTGCTATCCGCTGCCGCCCGTGTCGACGAGGAAGGCACCCACCGCGTCGCTGCCGGTGGTCCTGGTGATGTAGGAGGCGTTGGCGACGAAGAAGCTGTCCTTGGGGGCTGTCGGGAATTCCTTGACCACTCCGGCGTAGTGGAAGGGCACCGTGCGCAGGGCCTTCGTCCGGGCGTCCTGGATGCGGAGGTTGAGGGTGTCGCCGGGCCGGAGCTGGAAGTCGTGCACGGTCTCCTCGCTGACCAGGAGATTGTCCGGGCGCTGGGCAAGACTGTGCATGAGCTGTCTCGCGGTCCCGCCGGCGAAGTAGGCGTCTTGCAGCGAGGTGGCCCGGGTGACAGTGCCGGGGCGGACACCGTAGAGGTCCTGGAGGTCGGGCCCGACGTAGGCGAACCGGTGCTGGAGGGGCTCGACCTGCCGTACGCCGCCGACGCGCAGGGCCGTTGCCGCGCTCGGCGGTGTGTGAGCGCCCGGAGGTTCGGTGACGGTGACGTCGGCGCCGTTGGTCAACCGGGCATCGGCCTCCGCCTGTTGCCGGTAGGTGGCGTTGAAGACCGCGGTGGACACGGCGAAGGACAGGGCGAGGGCGATCAGGACGACCGACCGGGCGAGCGTGCGGCTTCGGCGCGCGAGGGTCGCGGCGGTGGTACCGGCCAGGTTCCCGGTCAGGGGGCGGGCGAGCATGGTCAGCGCGCGGCGGCCGTGGCCGAGGGCCAGCAGGGTGAGGCGCCATACGAGCAGGGCGGTGCCGATCCACAGCAGGACGGGGCCGAGGAAGGCCCAGTAGGACACGGAGACGGCGGGTACGCCCTCGGGCGCGAGGACCAGCGCGTACTGGTTGCCCGAGGAGGCGCGGAAGACCAGCCACGAGCCGATCAGCAGGACGAGGTCGAGGCCGTAGCGCATCCACCACGGGGTGCGCCGGGGGCTGTTCTCCTTACGGGTGTCCGTGACGGTCACGGTGCGCAGATCACGCAGGGCGGGGACGAGGACGGCTCCGGCGGCCACCGCGGTCCCGAGGGCGAAGGCGACGCCGTACCAGATCGCCCAGGTGGCGGTCCCCGCGCCGAACGATGCGGCGCCGAAGGCGAGGTGTCCGGTCAGGGCGGCCGTGGCCAGTCCGGCGAGGCCGCCGAACAGGCCGATCACGGCGGCTTCCAGGGCCGCGAGCCCGGTGATCTGCCCGGGGCGTAGTCCTCGCAGGCGCAGCAGTCCCTGTTCCTGGCGGCGGCGGTCACCGCCGGCCGAGGCGACGGCGACGGTCAGCGCGGCGGCGAGGACGGCGCCGGGGGCGCCGAGGAAGAGGAAGAGGACCTGCGCGTACAGGGCGTCCTGGCGGGCGGAGTCCAGGGCGGCGCCGACGTTGTCACCGACGAGTGCGGTGCCCGCGGAGTGGGCCTCCAGGTTGTGGGCGGCACCCGTGACGGTGGTGAAGGCTGCCGCGGGGTCGGTGGGCAGGTGGGTGTGGTCGCGGGCGACGTGGATCTGCGTCGTCGTCGCGGTGGCGCCGTGGGTGATGGCGGCGAACTGTGCGGCGGGCAGGAGGACGACGTTGTCCGGTGGTGCGGTGGGCTGGGACTGAGCGGGGGCGCCGACGGTCTGGAAGAGGGAGTCGGCCTGGGGCAGGTCGACCACTCCGTTCACGGTGACCTGGCGGCGGCCGACGCCGGGGAGCTCGATGGTGATGGTGTCGCCCGGGGCCGCGTGCAGGTTGGACGCGGTCTGCTGGGCCAGCAGGACGCCGGTCGGGGAGCCGGTGAGGGTGCGGATCTCGTCGGGGAACCGGTTCCGGTAGCCGTCGGGCAGGCCGAGTGCGATTCCGGGACCCGTGGTCTGGGTGCTGCCGTGCGCGTCGGCGCTGAAGCCGGTGGTGTGGGTGGAGGCGACCGGCAGTGCCGTCCGTGTGCCGGGAGTCCCGCGGACGAGGGACAGGACGGTGTTCCGGTCGGCGCCCGGCTGTACCTGGACCTGCCAGTCGACGGCCACCGACCGCAGGGCACGCTGGGTCATGGTCGCCTGCGACGCGGTGAGGAAGGAGCCGAGTGCCGCGATCAGGGCGACGGCCAGGGCGACGCCGGCCAGGGAGGCCAGCAGCCGTCCGGTCCGGTGGCGGGTCAGGCCTTTCGCCCATGCGGTGATCATGACGTCTCCTCGGGTGCGAGCAGTCGGCCGTCGCGCATGGTGCGGCGCTGTGCGAGCCGGGCGGCGACGGACGGGTCGTGGGTCGTGACGACGAGGGCGGCCCGCGCGAGGTCCGCGGCGGCCAGCAGGGCGTCCAGGACGCGGGCGCCGCTGGCGTGGTCCAGGCGGCCGGTGGGTTCGTCGGCGAGGATCAGGCGGGGGACCTGGGACAGTACGCGGGCGACGGCCACGCGTTGGGCCTGGCCTCCGGAGATCTCCTCGGGAAGCCGGTCGGCAAGGTGCCGGACGCCGACCTGGGCGAGTGCCGCGAGAGCGGTCTGCCGGGCCTCGTTCTCGGGGCGGTCGGCGAGGATCAGTGGGAGGGCGGCGTTCTCGGCCACGTTCAGCGCGGGAATGAGGCTGTCGTTCTGGAACACCAGCCCGATGTCGCGCGGCTCAAGGCCCGGGGCTCGGGTGACGGTTCCCGTGGTGGCTCGTTCGAGTCCGGCGATCAGGTGGAGCAGGGAGCTCTTGCCCGAGCCGGAGGATCCGACGATCGCGAGCCGTTCGCCGGGACGGATCGTCAGGTTCGCTCCGTGCACCGCCACCACCGCACGCGCGTCCCGGCCGAAGGTGAGGGCTGTCTCCGTGCAGGTCACCAGTGCGTCAGCGGTCGGCATCGTGGGCTCCCCCCGGGGCAGCGACGTCGGTCCCTTCCGGGACGGCGAGGGGTGCGGCGAGCGACCCGTCGGTGGCCTTGCCGTCGTCCAGGGCGATGACCCGGTCGGCGACCCGGACGGCTTCGGCGCTGTGCGTCACGATCAGCACCGCACAGCCCTCCGCCGCCCGCTGCCGCAGCATCGCGAGGACGAGTTGTTCGGTCTCGCCGTCGAGTTCACCGGTGGGTTCGTCCGCGAGGAGGACGGAGGGAGAGTTCGCCAGGGCGACAGCGAGTCCGGCCCGCGCGAGTTCCCCTCCGGACAGATGCCGGGGCAGTGCGCGGGCCCGCCCGGTGATCCCCGCCTGCGCCAGGAGGTCGTCGGCCGTGACGGTCGGCTTGCGGCCACTGGCCCGCTGCGGCAGCCGGATGTTGTCGCGCACGCTCAGATGCGGCAGCAGGTTGCGGGTCTGGAGCAGGACACCGATGTGGCGGGCCCGGAGTCGGGCCCGTTCCGTCTCGGGCCGGTGGCTGACGCGGACGCCGTCGACACGGACTTCGCCTCCGGAGGGCTCGTCGAGGCCCGCGAGACAGGCCAGCAGTGTGGACTTGCCCGCCCCCGAGGGCCCGACCACCGCGACCGTCTCACCGCGCCGCACGGTCAGCGACACCCCGCGCAGCGCGAGCGTCTCCTCCTCGCCCGCGCGGTAGAAGCGGTACAGCTCGCGGGCGGTGAGGACCTCGTCGTCCGGGGGACGTGGGCGGGTGCCGTCGCGCGGGGTTGCGGTCACGCGTCTCACCGCCAGGTGACGGAGTCGCTGACGATGCGCCACGGGTCGACGTTGTCGGCGTTCACCGGGCCGGTCAGGGTCAGGTTCACTTCGTGGCCCGCCCGGTAGTAGGCGTAGCGCTCGAACGCGTCCCGCACCACTTTGCCGGTGACCGGGTCCCTGGCCGAGTCGCCGCGGTAGGTCAGCAGGACGACGTGTCCGGCGTGCCGGGTCACCTCGGAGACCTTCGGGGCGGCGAACTTCGGAGTCCGTGCGCGCAGTTCCGGGACGACCGTGGCGTTGACCGAGGCTGTCGTCGGAGCGGCGGAGGCGGGCGCGGACGTGACGGTGACGGTGTTCAGCTTGTCCGTGAACGTCGTGGTGTCGCCCCTGACCGTACGTGCCCAGCCTTCGGGGACCTTCACCGTGAAGCCGTCGAAAGAGCCGCCCGCCGGCCGGTAGGGGACGTAGACCTGGTTGTCGGGGATGTCACCGGGCGGATTGGACTCGGTGGGCGCGGCCTGGGCCTGTCCGGCCCTGTTCGCCGTGGAGGTCGTCGGCGGCGAGCTGTGCGTGCCGGAGCCGGAACAGCCGGCGATCGCCGCTCCGGCCATCGTCACCGCGACAGCCGCGGCCGCCCGTGTGTTTCGTCCCATGGTTGCTGCCCCTCTCCTGCGTGCCGTGTCCGCCGGCCATGACAGCGACGCTAGGGGCCGACGGGTTAACGTTCCGACCGGCGAGGGTTAGACGCAGGCAAAAGCCGCGCCGCATCGCGTCGGGCCGGGAGGCGGGCCCGCATGATGACGTCATGAGACAGCGAGTGGTGCGCGTGGCCCTTACCGCCGCGCTGGTCGCCGTGGTTCTCCTCGCCACCCCGCTGGCCCTGGTCATCCGGTCCTCGCTGTACACGGCACAGCGGGACTCGCTGGAGCGGGCGGCACTGGCGGGCGCGGTGCGCGTGAGCCCCGACTACACCACCGGCGACCCCGTCGAGCTGCCCGCTCCCCCGCGCGGCGGGCGTCTGGGCCTGTACGACCCGCGGGCGCGGCTGCGCGCGGGCAGCGGTCCGACGACGGGTGACGCTCCGGTGCGCGGTGCGCTGGGCGGAGCGTTGGTCCGCCGTGGAGCGGGCGGGCAGGTCGTCGTCACCGTGCCGGTCTCCCACGCCGAGCGGGTGATCGGCGTCGTCCGGGCGTCCTCACCGGCCGATGCCGTGCGGCGCCGCGTGCTCGTGGCGTGGGCCGTGCTGTCGGGCGTGGCGCTGGTGGCGCTCTTCGTCGCCGTACTCGTCGCCCGTCGCCAGGCACGCGTGCTGGCCGCGCCGCTCGAAGGCCTCTCGCGCCACTGCGAGGCCGTCGCCGAGGGGAATCTGTCCCAGCGGGCCGACGGAAGCAGCGTCCCCGAGATCGACCAGGTCGCGCGCACCCACAACGAGATGCTCGACAGCCTGTCCGAACTCCTGCGTCACGAAAGCGATTTCACCGCCAACGCCTCCCATCAGCTGCGCACCCCGCTCGCGGGGCTGCAACTCGCCCTTGAGGCGGGACTCGGCCAGGACGAGGCGACACGACTACGGCCGGTCGTGTCCGAGGCTCTGGCGACGACCCAGCGCCTGCATCGGACGGTCGAGGAGCTTCTGCGCCTGTCTCGCTCTCACGGCTGGGCCCCTTCGTCCACGGCCTACGTCCCGGCGCAACAGCTGGTCGAGGAGACCGTCGAGCGATGGCACGGGCTCTTCGCCCGGGAGGGGCGACGTCTGGTGAGCTCCGCCGATGCCCTGCCCGCGGATGTACGGGTCCCCGGTGGGCCCGTGTCCGAGGTACTCGGCATCCTCCTCGACAATGCCAGGGTCCACGGGCGCGGCACCGTCCGGATCCGCACGCGTGATCTGGGAAGTGCCCTGGCCTTCGACGTGGCCGATGAAGGGAGCATCGACGGGGACCCGGCGCGGGTGTTCGACCGCGGGCACTCCGGCGGCGGCTCCGGAACGGGGATCGGCCTGGCCCTTGCCCGCGACCTGACCGTCTCCTTCGGCGGGCGGCTCTCGGTGACGAGCGGCGACCCGACCACGTTCCTGCTCCTCCTGCCCGTCGACCAGGACGGCCTGCAAGCTCAGGAGGACCCGGCCCGCTAAAAACCGCCCATGTTCCGCGACGGGCACGACCACGGCGCTCGCCGCGGGCGGCGTCCCTGCGGTCGTGGTCGACGCCGGCGCAGGGGCCGGTGGTGGGAAAACTCTGTGGCAACGGTGTCAGTAGTGCCCTTTATGCTGCACGCAACGATCATGCGGGACCAGGGGAGGGCGCGGCATGTGGGGCAAGCTGTTCGGCGGAAACGCGGAGAGACCGGCGACGGATCCGTACGCGCTCCCGGCGCAGCGCAGGGGCAGGAACGGGATGCACACCCTGCGCACGCTCGGGGACGTACGGGTGTGCGCGCTGGTGGGGGCGGCCGAGGACGGTGACTGGGACGCGGTCAAGGCGGCGCTGACCCCGTTCGATCTCGGCCGTGACCATCGAGTCCTGGCCGAGCTGGCCGGCTTGGACGGCGTGCAGAACTGGATCGGGAAGGTCGTCGAGGAGGACAAGGAGCACCGGGCGACGGCGCTGCTGATATCCGGGACGCGCCACGTCAATTGGGGCTGGGAGGCGCGCACGAGCGCGCTCGCCGTGAACGTCACGAAGGATCAGTGGCGCGTCTTCCACGACCGTCTCCTCATCGGGGAGGAACATCTGCTGGAGGCCGCCGAGCTGCGCCCGGAGTGGATCACCCCCTGGCGCCGTCTCCTGACCTCGGCCCGGGGCATGTCCCTGGAATCCGCAGTGAAGGAGACCCGGCTCGACGCCGCGCTGCGCCGCGATCCGCTGGACCTGGAGACCCACATCGAGTGGGTGTCGCAGTTGCAGCCCCGTTGGGGCGGCGATCCCGGACAGGCGCTGGCGTTCGCCCGCGACGCGATCAGCCGCGCCCCGCAGGGGCACCGTCTCGGCTGTGTGATCGCCATGGCCCACATCGAGGACTGGGTCGAGTCGGAGCGTCAGGACTGCCTCGAAACCCCCGCGATCCAGGACGAGTTGCGCAAGGCGGTCGACCACAGCATCCTCCACCCCGCCTACGTCCGGCGCCCAGGCTGGCAGCAGGACTTCAACCTCTTCGCCATGGCCCTGTCGCTGGCCGGTGAGCAGCACACGGTGCGCCGCGTCTTCCAGGCGCTCGACGGCGCCTACACCCCCTGGCCGTGGACCTACTTCAACGACCCCGAGAAGCAGTTCGCACTCGGTCTCCGCCGCGCCTGAGTCACACCGACCGCGCCGCTCACCGCACGGCGACCCGCCGTGCACCCGAGGCGCGCGCCGATCCCGCCACCCGCCTCCTCTCCCACCGGACTCTCCGATGACACTGCCCGACGCCTCCGCGCTCCCGGCCGGCGACGACCGCACCTTCCAAGTGGATCTGCGCGGCCTCGTCGACCTCCTCTCCCACCACCTCTACTCCAGCCCCCGCGTCTATCTGCGTGAACTCCTCCAGAACGCGGTGGACGCGCTGACCGCCCGGCACTCCCTCGAACCGGGCGCCCCGTCGGACGCGTTCGGCATCCGTCTGTACGCCGACGGCTCGGTGGTCCGGGTCGAGGACGACGGCGTCGGTCTCACCGAGGCCGACGTCCACACCTTCCTCGCCACGATCGGCCGCAGCAGCAAGCGAGCCGAGAAGATCGCCGAGCAACGCGCCGACTTCATCGGCCAGTTCGGCATCGGCCTGCTGTCGTGCTTCCTGGTCGCCGACGAGATCCACGTCCTGAGCCGCTCCGCCCGTACCCCCGACGCGCCCACCGTGGAGTGGCGCGGACGCGGCGACGGCAGCTACACCGTCCGCACCCTGCCCGCGTCCGCCCGCCCGCACCCCGGCACGACCGTCACACTGACACCGCGCGCCGATGCGGGCGAATGGACCCGGCCGGTCCAAGTCCAGTCACTGGCACGGCACTTCGGCTCACTGCTGCGCCATCCGGTGACCTTCACGGACGGTACGGGCGGCACGGGCACGCCGGTCAACCCCGAACCCGCGCCCTGGGCAGGCTCGTATCCCACACCGGGCTCCCGCGCGCGTGCCCTGGCCGCCTACGGCGAGGACGTCTTCGGCTTCAAGCCGCTGGACACGATCGAGCTGGACCTCCCGGCCGTGGGCCTCAAAGGCATCGCCTGCGTGCTGCCCGAGACCGTTCCGGCCGGCCGCCGCCACGGACACCGAGTGCACGTCAAGGGCATGCTGCTGTCGGAGACGGCCGAGGAGATCCTGCCCGAGTGGGCGTTCTTCGTCCGCTGTGTCGTCGACGCGGAGAGCCTGCGCCCGACGGCGTCCCGCGAGTCGCTGTACGAGGACGACACCCTCGCCGCCGTCCGTGACGCCCTCGCCGACCGGCTGCGGGACTGGATCGCCCGGGCCGCCGCCAGCGACCCCGACCTGCTCGCCCGCTTCCTCCAGGTGCACCATCTGGCCGTCAAGTCGCTCGCGGTGCACGACGACGAGATCCTGCGGATGCTGCTGCCGTGGCTGCCGTTCGAGACCACCGACGGCCACGCCACGCTCGACGAGTTCGCGCGCACGCACCGGACCGTGCTCGTGACGTCGAGCGTGGAGGAGTTCCGGCAGGTCGCGGCGATCGCCTCGGCCGCCGGTCTCGGCGTCGTCAACGGCGGATACACATACGACCGTGAACTGGTCCACCGGCTGCCGGAGATCAGGCCCGAGACGAGCGTCGCGGACCTCGACCCGGCGACCCTGACCGCCCACCTCGACCCCGTCGACCGGGAGACCGAACTGGCCGCGGCGGCCTATCTCACCCGGGCCCGTGACGCCCTCGCCGTCTTCGACTGCGACGTCGCCCTGCGCGCCTTCCAGCCCGCCTCCGCCCCCGCCCTCCTGGTCGACAGCCGTGAGGCACGGCACGAGCGCACCCGCTCCCAGCTCGCCCGCGAGCAGGAAGGCGGCGTGTGGGGAGACATCCTCGGCGCGCTCCGGCAGGAGGCCCCACGGGCCCAGCTGATCCTCAACCAGCTGAATCCGCTGGTCCGCACCGCCGTCACCATCACCGAGCCCGAGCTGGCCCGCACCAGCGCCGAAGCCCTCTACGGCCAGGCCGCGATGCTGTCCCGGCGGCCGCTCAGGCCCGCCGAGTCGAGTCTCATCAACCGCTCCTTCCTCGACCTCCTCGCCCACGCCCTCCGCAAGGACAGCTGACGATGCCGACCGCACCCCAGACCACCGACGAGCTGCTCCAGGCGCTCCAGGACAACGACCGGCGCCCCTACGGCCGCACCCGCACCGTCACCGCCGAGGAACTCGTCGAGGCAGCCGAGCAGTTCGCGGAACCCGTGCCCCTGATCTACGCCCTCCTCGAACTCCAGGAGGCGTACACCTACGGCTCCGAACCCCGGAAGTCGCCCGTCGTCTTCGCCCGGCTGCTCAATCTGTTCGACGAGCAGCCCGACGTGTTCGACGAGCGCCTGCGTCACATGCTGTTCTGGCGGTTCAAGTGGGTGGCCAACGCCCTGCGCGCGCTTCCCGAGATCCCGCTGGCCGGCCTGCGCCAGTGGCAGTCGGAGATGCGCGACCGGTACGAGAAGGCCGACCTCGGCCTCCAGCCCTACTACGGACAGGCGTACCAACTCGCCGCCCACATCGGCGAGGACACCGCCCTCGCCTTCGAACTGTGGGCAGGCCGCCCTCGCACCCGGCTCAGCGACTGCGAGGCCTGCGAGATCTGCGAGCGCGCCCTGTACCACCTCCGCGCGGGCGACGACGAACGGGCTCTGAGCGTCTGGGAGCCCGTCCTGGCCGGGAAGGACTCCTGCCAGGAGGAACCCGCCCGTTCCATCGCGCACGCCCTGCTGCCCCTGCTGCGCACGGGTGACGTCGAGCGGGCCGTCGAGCTGCACCTCGTCGGCTACCGCGCCGGCCGCCGCAACCCCTCGATGGCCGGGGAGGTCGGCCGTCACCTGGAGTTCTGCGCGCTGACCGGCAACGAGGCCCGCGGCCTCGAACTGCTCGCCGAGAACCGGGGGTTGTTCGAGGAGGTCGACTCCCCACGGGACACGCTCGACTTCCTCACCGGCGTGGAGGTTCTCCTGCGGCGGGTCGAGCACCTCGGCCACGGCGAACTGCCCGCCGCCGGATACGCCGGCCGTGCCTGGACGGTGGCCGGACTGCGCGCCGAGGTGGGGAACCGCGCCGACGACCTCGCCACCCGTTTCGACACCCGCAACGGAACCACCGCGCACACCGACCGCCGCACGGCCCGCGTCGAGGCCGCCCCGCTCCTGGACACCCTGGAGCTGACCCTGCGCACCCGCAGCCTCGACGACATCGCCACGGCCGCCCCTGCCGCCGCACCCGTCACCCGAACGACCACCGCGATACCCGAGTCGCTCACCGAACTGATCCTCCAGGCACGCGCGTTGGACGACCAGGGACACCCCGACGCACCGGCCGTCTGGGCCCAACTCCGAAAGCTCACCGCCGCCGACGACTACGTCCACCCCGACGACCCGCGGGTGGGCCCGCTCGTACTGCTCCGCGCGGACCTGCTGGACGAACAGGCCAACAGGGCAAGCGACAAGGACGAGTTCGCCGTCGCCGAGAGCCTCTACCAGGAGGCGGCGGGCCTGTACGACGACGCCGAGGCTCCGAGTCACGCGGCACTCGCCCGCGCCTGCGCCCTGCTCGCGGCCGCGGAGGGTGTCGACGACGAGGCCGAGGCGAAGGCCGCCGCGCTGACCGCCGCGCACGCGTCCATGGCCGCCCTGCACGAGGAGACGCCCGGCCTCGCGCCGGTCCACGAGGCCCGCCTCCTGCGCCTGCGGGCGACAGCCCTGGGCCTGCGCCTCCAGGCGTCGGGCCGCGAGGAGTACGCGGCGCCCGTCTTCCCCGAGGTGGACCGGCTGATCGCGTTCGCCACCCGGCACGGCATCGACGGGCAGGTCGCGGGCGGGCTCCTGCTCCGGGCCGGGACGCACGCCCTGTCCGGCGATCTGCCCACCGCCGTGACCTCCGTCGACGAGCTGATCGAGCGGCTCAAGGAGCAGGGCCCCGCCTGGCACCTGCCCCGCGCACTCGCGCTGCGAGGCAGGTTCCAGATCGGTCTCCGGGACGCGGAGGCCGCGCACGCGAACCTGAGCGAGGCACTGCGGCTGGCCGCCGAGTGGCCCGCGCGTGCGGTCGACACCAGCCGCCTGCACGGTGACCTGGCCGAGGTCTCCATGCGTCTGGGCCGCCCCGAGGAGGCGCTGCGCCACCTGACGCGCTCGGCGGAACTGGACCTGCGCCAGGGCAGCCGCACGGAGGCGTACTGCACGTACAGCAACGCGGCCCAGCTCAGTCTCGACCTGGGCCGGGTCGAGGACTGCATCGCCCTGCTCGACTCCCTGATGGCCGAACCGGATGTCGTGGCGGGAGAGTTGGACGACCGGCTGTTGGCCCAACTGCGGCTGACCCGGGCCCGGGCGCTGCACACGGGTGAGGATCTCAAGGCCGCCACGGCGGAGTTCGTCGCTCTCGCGGCCCAGTCGGCCGGCTGGGAAGACGACCCCGGCAGCCACGCCATGATCGCCGCCGAGGCCGCCGTACTCCTCGGCGAGGCGGGCGAGTTCGGACGGGCCGGCGACGCCGTGGCCCAGGCGCTCGCGGCCCACGCGAAGGCACCGCGTCACGAACAGCTCAGCAACTGCCTGCGCGAACTCGCCCGCCTCCAGGCCCAACAGCAGGGCGCGGAGGGCCTGGCGGGCGCCCTCGCCTTCCTCGCCGAGGCGGGGAGGATCGCCGACGAGGCCCGCGAGGCGAAGTACGAGAGCCGGGGACGTTCCCTGGACTCGGCGCTGGCCTACGAGCACGGGCGGGTCAACGCCTACGCCGGGGAGTACGAGGCCGCGCTGGCCGCTCTGGAGAAGACTCTCGCCCTGCTCGGCGAGCCAGGACCGGGGAACGAGCGGGCCGGCGAGTGGGCCGAGTGCGTCCGCTTCGCTGGTGCCGTGGAGGGCATCTACCTGGAACGGGTCTCCCCCGCCCTCGCCCGCCTCGACGCGGCGACATCCCTCCTGACCGCCGGCGGCCACACCACGGAGACCGAGCCGCTCACCGCCCTGGCCGCGCGCCTGCGCGACGAGGAGTGATCGCTCGGCCGCGGTGCCGGGAAGCCCTTGTTCCGGCACCGCGGCCCGACCGCAGGGCACCTGATCCTCCGGACCGGGGCGGCCACCGCGACGACAGGCCGCCCCGCCGCGAGGACCGCGATCGACGGGGCGCGTCACATAGGCTTCCGGACGGCACTGGCATCGACGCAGGAGTGGAATTGATGGTCGACCCCGCCGGGAAGCACCCGTACCCCGACGCGTTCCGCGCGAGCGGGACGCCCGCACCGCACCCGTCGCTCACGCCGGTGACCGGGCTGCTCGGCACGTGGGCCGGGCAGGGCCGCGGAAGCTATCCGACGCTCGACGAGGAGTTCGTGTACGCACAGGAGGTCACGTTCAGCCACGACGGCCGGCCGTTCCTCCACTACGAGGCGCGCGCCTGGCTGCTGGACGCGGACGGGGCTCCGCTGCGGCCGTCGGCCCGGGAGAGCGGCTGGTGGCGGATGCAGGCCGACGGCCGGGTGGAGGCGCTGATCACGCAGCCGACCGGTGTCGCGGAGATCCTGGTCGGCCGGGCGGCCGACGGCGCGGCGGATCTGAGCACCCGGCAGGTGGCGCTCGCCCCCACGGCCAAGGAGGTCACCGCCACCCGCCGCCGGTACACCTGGACGGACGCCGACGCCCTCGATTTCCTCCATGATCTCGCGGCGGTCGGGCAGCCCCTGCGTCACCACCTCTCCGCCCGGCTCCGACGCGCGGGCGCGAGCTGACGCGCGGGCAGGAGCTGACGCGCGGGCACGAGCTGAGGAGCGCCATCGGCCGGGACCGGAGGGCGAGCCGTCCTACGAGGGGCCCGGGGATCAGCCCGAGCGGGGCGTAGAAGCCGATCGCGAACGCGAGGACTGGGCCCGGCGCCGTATCCGTACCCTGGACGCATGCGCATGCGCCCCACTCTCAGCTGGATCCCTTCCGGGGAGCTGCCGCCGGGCACCTCCGATCTTGAGCCGGTCGTCTCCGCGCTGGACACCGGGGGCGTCCTGGTGCTGAGCGGGGCCGGCATCTCGACGGAGTCGGGCATCCCCGACTACCGAGGCGAGGGCGGGAGCCTGCGTCGGCACACCCCGATGACCTACCAGGACTTCACCGCGACCGCTCAGGCCCGGCGGCGCTACTGGGCGCGCAGCCATCTGGGCTGGCGCACGTTCGGCCGCGCCCGTCCCAACGACGGGCACCGGGCCGTGGCCGCGTTCGGGCGGCACGGTCTGCTCTCGGGCGTGATCACACAGAACGTGGACGGTCTGCACCAGGCCGTCGGCAGTCAGGACGTCGTGGAGCTCCACGGCAGTCTGGAACGGGTCGTCTGCCTCTCCTGCGGCGCCCGCACCCCGCGCCGCGAGCTCGCCCGGCACCTGGAGGAGGCCAATCCCGGCTTCGCGCCGGTGGCCGCCGCCGTGAACCCGGACGGAGACGCCGACCTCACGGATGAGCAGGTCGGGGACTTCCACGTGGTCCCGTGCGCGGTCTGCGGCGGCATCCTCAAGCCGGACGTGGTCTTCTTCGGCGAGTCCGTTCCGTCGTCGCGGGTCGAACACTGCCGTCAGCTGGTCCGTGAGGCGACTTCGCTGCTGGTCCTGGGCTCGTCCCTGACGGTGATGTCCGGACTGCGGTTCGTCCGCCAGGCGGCCGACGCCGGAAAGCCGGTCCTGATCGTCAACCGCGACGCGACCCGGGGCGACCAGCACGCCCTGACCCGGATCGCGCTCCCCCTGGGCACCGCCCTGACCACCGTGGCCGGCCGGCTCGGCATCCCCCCGGACGAAACCGCGGCCTGACCGGGAACGCGGTGGCGCGACGCGGGAACCGCGGTGGCGCGACGCGGGAACCGAGAGCCCACCCATCGGCGGCGCGCCGCCCGGCCGCGGCCGATCGAGTCGCCCGCTCGCGTGAACAGCCGGATACTGGCTTCATGGCCCAGAAGACCGCGAAGGCACACGGGCCGTCCACCGTGACGGTCAAGGGGCGGGACTACCGGCTCCGCAGCATCGGCTTCTTCGTGCTGACAGCCCTGACGATCTGGTTCATCGCAGCCAACACCAGCTCCGTGACCATCCGGCTCTGGATCCCGAAGGTCACCCTCCCGCTGTGGATCGTCCTGACCGCCACCCTGCTCGTCGGCATCCTGCTGGGACTGCTTATCGCGTACCGCAGGGCCCGCCGCTAGTGACCTGAGTCAGAGGTTCGTCGTTAGTCGGGCATGAGTCGTCCGGGTCCGAGGATTCCGCCGTTGTCGGTCACTGATGCCCAGCGGGCGG
>NZ_JBVHLK010000010.1:0-231160 GCF_055559015.1 Streptomyces sp. NPDC024698
CCTCCACGGCTACAACTACCATCGCTGCCACACCGCCCTCGGAGGCCAGCCACCCATCAGCCGTGTGAACAACGCTGCGGGTCAATACACCTAGCCCTCGCCCGATCCCGCGGCGCGTTGGCTAGGCATCTTCCGCCCCGCCTCATGAAAGGCGGCGATCGCTTCACCGTTGGTTCTCGCCCATGCGGTGAGCTGCGCGATGGGCTCCTCCAGGGTGCGTCCCAGCTCGGTCAAGCCGTATTCCACCCGCGGTGGCGCTTCGGCGTACACGCGCCGCTCGACGAGCCCGTTGCCCTGGAGCCGACGCAGCGTCTGTGTCAGCACCTTGCGCGAGACGCCTCCGATCACCTCGGCCAACTCCCCGTGCCGCAAGGGGCCGTCACTCAGAGCGAAGAGCGTGACCACGGCCCACTTGCCGGCGATGATCTCGATGGCCAGCCGGGCGTGGCAGTCGGCGAGGAAGACGGTTCCCGGGCGGAGGCTCATGTGCCGAAGGGTACCTAGGGGTACCTGTCGGCCCCCTAACGTCGACGGCATGCAGCGCACAGTCCGGAGGGATGCCGGGGGTCGCGTTCGGCGGCTTCTTACGCCGGCAGGACCCACGGGGCCTTCAACCGCCACGGCCGCGCACGAGGATGCCCGCCCGAAGGTGTGCGTGCGACCGCATCAGCCAGTAGATCCATGTGCTCACGTGAGGGAAGTCGTCATGTCCGAGCCGACCACCTATGTACTCGTCCACGGCGCCTGGCACGACGGGCAGTGCTGGGACCGTGTCGTCCCCCTGCTCACCGCCCAGGGCCACCGCGTCTTCGCCCCGTCCCTCATCGGCCACGGGGACAAGGCGCACCTGCTCGGCCCCCATGTGGGGCTCACCACCCATGTCGACGACATCGTCGGCCTCATCCTCGGTCACGACCTGACCGATGTCGTCCTCGCCGGGCACAGCTACGCGGGAATGGTCATCTCCAGCGTGGCGAACCGGATCCCCGAGCGCATCTCGCGTCTCGTGTACATCGACGCGATGGTGCCGACGCACGGTGAGAACGCCATCGACGTCATGCCGATCACCCAGGTCATGATCGACGGTGCCGCGGCCGGCGCCCAGCCCTGGCGCATTCCGCCGCTGCCGGAGCTTCCCGCGCCGCTCGGCCTGTTCGGCGTCACCGACCCCGATGACATCGCCTGGCTCAGGACCACGCTCACCGACGAGTCGGTCCTCTGCTTCCAACAGCCGGCCGAGATGGACAACCCCGCACAGGCGTTGATCCCCCGGGTTCACATTCTCTGCGTCGGCAGTGCGCCCGAAGGCATCGCCCGCCGGCCCGTCCCGGAGACGCAGCCCAACGGTGAGCCGTCCCGCGTCCACGAGCTGAAGACCGGTCACGACTCCATGATCACCGAGCCCGTGGAGCTCAGCGGCCTGCTGCTCAGGAACGCCTGACCCACGAAACGGAGCACGGCCGGGTGGCTTCGACGATCCCCATGACGGCGCGTCGCCACCGAGAGTGAGACCGGGCGAACGTCTCACGGTCGCGTACGAGGGCTCTACAACTGGACGGTGGTGCCGGGCTCCAGGCAGTCGATCGGGGTGCCCGTCAGGCCGTTCTCGCCGAGGAGGGTGGCGGTGGACTGCCGGCCGAGGTCGCTGAGCATGAGTTCGTGGATCTGGATGACGCGCCCGGGCTTGACGGCCCGGACGTAGTCGGCGGCTTCGCCGAGCTTGGTCCACGGCCCGCTGGTCGGCAGCAGGAGGGTGCGCACGGGAGCCTTGGGCGCGAAGTAGGCGTCGCCGGGGTGGTAGAGGACTCCCTCGTCGAGGAGGTAGCCGACGTTGTCGGGGCACGGGATGTCGGCATGGATCGACGCGTGGCGGTGGCCGTGGACATCGACGGTGATGGGGCCGACGGTGAAGGTGTCGCCCGCGATGACGGTGTGCACGCGGCTGTTCGGGCCGCCCAGGGCGGACGTGACGGCCGCCGTGCCGTAGACCTGGAGGTCCGGCCGGCCTTCGAGGGCTGCGGCGACGACCTTCTCGTCGAAATGGTCGAAGTGTTCGTGAGTGATCAGTACGGCGTGAGCCCGGGAGACGGCCTCCGCCGCGTCCGGGGTGAAGGTGCCGGGGTCGATGACCAGGCGGGTGCCGTCCTTCTCCAGCGTGACGCAGGCGTGGGCGTGCTTGGTGAGCTTCATGGGGAGTCCCTTCCGGCCTGACGAATATCTACAGCCAAACTGTACATGTTGGTTGTGCATAATGAGGGCAAGGGTCGGTGCGGCTCGGCCTCGGCCGTAGGGGCGCGTTCGCGCGGTGCACCGGTGAACCATGCACCCAGGGTGTACAGCCTGGTTGACGAGTTGCGGGTAGGCTGCGGGCATGGACGACGAACGGCTGGCCGAAGATCTTCGCTCGACCGTCGGGCAGCTCGTACGCGCTGTGCGTCCTGCCGACACGATGCCCCCCGGCGAGGCCGCCGTCCTCGGGTACCTGGACCGCGGTGGTCCGCTGACCACCGCCGACATCGCCCAACAGCGGGGAGTGAGCCATCAGTCGGTCGCCAAGGCGGTCAAGGAACTCCTCGGTCACGGCTTCGTGCATGCCGAGGCCCATCCCAGCGACGGGCGCAAGCTCCTGCTCCGCCTCACCGCGGCGGGAAGCAGCCGACTGACCGAGGAGCGCCGAAGGCGTGAGGACTGGCTGGGTACGGCGATCAGCGAGGTCCTGAGCTCCGAGGAGCGGGAGACGCTCGCCGCGGCGCTGCCCCTGCTGTCACGCCTGACCGCGCACTTGAAGACCAAGTAGGCCGGCCCCCTTCGAGGGCTCGCCCGAGGGTTGTCGCGTGAGGGCGGCGCCTGGAAGGGGTGCGGCAGCGTCCGTCCGTCACATGTTGATCATGTGGCCGGCCAGCCCGTGCACGGCCTCCTTCACTGCCTCGCCGAGCGTCGGGTGTCCGTGCACATTGCGCGCGACCTCGTGGACCGTCAGGTCCCACTGCTGGGCGAGCGTCAACTCCGGTAGCAGTTCGGTTACTTCGGGGCCGATCAGATGGGCGCCGAGGAGTTCGCCGTGGCGCGCGTCGCTGAGGATCTTGACGAATCCCGCCGTCTCGCCGAGACCGTGGGCCTTGCCGTTCGCCGTGAACGGGAACTTCGCCACCTTGACGTCGAAGCCCCGTTCGCGGGCCTGCGCCTCGGTCCAGCCGAAACTGGCGATCTGCGGCTGACAGTAGGTCGCCCGCGGGATCATGACGTAGTCGAGCTCCATGGTCTCCGCGTCGGCGATCGTCTCGGCGGCCACGATCCCCATCGACTCGGCCGCGTGCGCCAGCATCAGCTTCGCCGTCACGTCACCGATGGCGTAGATGTGCGGCACGCTCGTCCGGCACCGGCCGTCGATGTCGATGGCGCCGCGGTCGGTGAGCTTCACCCCGGTGTTCTCCAGCCCGTAGCCCTGAACGCGCGGCTGGAACCCGATCGCCTGGAGCACCTTGCCGGCCTCCAGCGTCTGCCGCTGGCCGCCCGTGGTCACCATGACCTTGACCCGGTCGCCGGAGTCGTCGATCGCCTCGACACGGGTGGACGTCAGCACATTGATGCCGAGCCGCTTGTAGCGGCGGGCCAGTTCGGCGGAGACCTCCTCGTCCTCCAGCGGGACGATCCGGTCGAGGAACTCCACGAGGGTGACCGGGACCCCGTAGTTGTGGAGCACATAGGCGAACTCCACACCGATGGCGCCGGCACCCGCGATGACGATGCTGTCCGGGAGGGTGTCCGACAGGATCTGCTCCTCGTACGTCACCACGCGCTCGCTCAGCGAGGTGCCGGGGAGCAGCTTGGTGGTGGCGCCGGCGGCGATGACGCAGTGGCCGAAGGTGACGGTCTCCGTGCCGCCGTCGGACAGGGCGACGTCGAGCGTGCGGTCGTCGCGGAAGGTGCCGCGGCCGGTGTACTGGGTGATCTTGTTCTTCTTCATCAGGTAGTGGACGCCCTTGACGCGTCCGTCGGCCACCTTGCGGCTGCGGGTGAAGGCCGCTCCGTAGTCGAAGGTGACCTCTCCGTTCACCTGGATGCCGAAGGTCTTGGCCTCCTGGGTGAAGATGTGGGCGAGCTCGGCGTTGCGCAGCAGCGCCTTCGACGGGATGCACCCCACGTTCAGGCACACACCGCCCCAGTACTTCTCCTCGACGATCGCCGTGCTGAGTCCGAGCTGGGCGGCCCGGATCGCCGCGACATATCCTCCCGGACCGGCGCCCAGGACCACCACGTCAAAGTGTGTGCTCATGGCGGCCAGCCTAGAACGTCGGCTCCCTCGGCGAAGGGACGAGCGCGGCCGGGAGGCCTTGGGCCACCGCGCCGCGACACGCGTGAGGGCCGGCCCCCGGGGTGGGAGCCGGCCCTCATGCCAGGTGTCAGACCAGGTCGAACCGGTCCAGGTTCATGACCTTGTCCCAGGCGGCGACGAAGTCCTTCACGAACTTCGCGCCGGCGTCGTCGCTCGCGTAGACCTCGGCCAGCGCGCGCAGCTCGGAGTTCGAGCCGAAGACGAGGTCGGCACGCGTGCCGGTCCACTTGACCTCGCCCGTGGCGTCGTCACGCGCCTCGAAGGTGGTCGCGTCCTCGGAGGTCGCCTTCCACGTCGTGCCCAGGTCGAGCAGGTTGACGAAGAAGTCGTTCGTGAGCTGTCCGGGGTTCGCGGTGAGGACACCGTGCGAGGACTGGCCGTGGTTCGCGCCCAGGACACGCAGACCGCCGACGAGGACGGTGAGCTCGGGCGCGCTCAGGGTCAGCAGGTTGGCCCGGTCGAGCAGCAGGTACTCGGCCGGAAGACGATTGCCCTTGCCGAGGTAGTTGCGGAAGCCGTCCGAGGTCGGCTCCAGCGCGGCGAAGGACTCCGCGTCGGTCTGCTCGTCCGTCGCGTCGACGCGGCCCGGGGCGAAGGGCACCTGGACGTCGTGCCCGGCGTCCTTGGCGGCCTTCTCGACGGCGGCGACACCACCGAGGACGATCAGGTCGGCCAGCGAGACGTGCTTGTCGCCGGCGTTGAAGTCGCGCTGGATGCCCTCCAGCGTGCGCAGCACCGACGCCAGCGTGTCGGGGTCGTTGGCCTCCCAGCCGCGCTGCGGCTCCAGACGGATGCGGCCACCGTTGGCGCCGCCGCGCTTGTCGCTGCCGCGGAACGTCGAGGCCGACGCCCACGCGGTGAAGACCAGCTGCGCGACCGTCAGGTCCGAGCCGAGGATCTTCGCCTTGAGGGCGGTGACGTCCTCGGCGCCGATGGCCTCGCCCTGCGCCTCCGGCAGCGGGTCCTGCCACAGCAGCGTCTCCTCCGGGACCTCGGGGCCGAGGTAGAGGGACTTCGGGCCCATGTCACGGTGGGTCAGCTTGTACCAGGCGCGCGCGAAGGCGTCCGCGAACTCGGCCGGGTTCTCGTGGAAGCGGCGGGAGATCGGCCCGTAGACCGGGTCGAAGCGCAGCGACAGGTCCGTCGTGAGCATCGAGGGGGCGATCTTCTTGGCCGGGTCGTGGGCGGCCGGGACGGTGCCCTCGCCCGCGCCGTCCTTCGGCTTCCACTGGTTGGCGCCCGCGGGGCTCTGGGTCAGCTCCCACTCGTAGCCGAAGAGGATGTCGAAGAAGCCGTTGTCCCACTGGGTGGGTGCGGTCGTCCAGGTGACCTCCAGGCCGGAGGTGATCGCGTCGCCGCCCTTGCCGGTGCGGTACGTGCTCTTCCAGCCCAGGCCCTGCGCCTCGATCCCGGCGGCCTCGGGGTCGTCGCCGACGCTCTCCGCCGGACCGGCGCCGTGGGTCTTGCCGAAGGTGTGACCGCCCGCGATCAGGGCGACCGTCTCCTCGTCGTTCATCGCCATCCGGCGGAAGGTCTCACGGATGTCGCGGGCCGCGGCGATCGGGTCCGGGTTGCCGTTCGGGCCCTCGGGGTTGACGTAGATGAGGCCCATCTGGACGGCGCCGAGCGGGTTCTCCAGCTCACGGTCGCCGGTGTAGCGCTCGTCGTCGAGCCAGGTGGTCTCCGGGCCCCAGTACACGTCCTCCTCGGACTCCCACACGTCCGCGCGGCCGCCGGCGAAGCCGAAGGTGTCGAAGCCCATCTGCTCCAGGGCGACGTTGCCGGTGAGGACCATGAGGTCGGCCCAGGACAGGCTCTGGCCGTACTTCTTCTTGACGGGCCACAGCAGACGGCGGGCCTTGTCCAGGTTGACGTTGTCCGGCCAGCTGTTGAGGGGGGCGAAGCGCTGCTGGCCCGCTCCGGCGCCACCGCGGCCGTCGCTGATGCGGTAGGTGCCCGCGCTGTGCCAGGCCATACGGATCATGAAGGGGCCGTAGTTGCCGAAGTCGGCGGGCCACCAGTCCTGCGAGGTGGTGAGCACCTCGGCGATGTCCTGCTTCACGGCGGGCAGGTCGAGGGACTCGAAGGCGGCCGCGTAGTCGAAGTCCTCGCCGAGCGGGTTGGCCACGGCGGGGTTCTTGGCGAGGATCTTCAGGTTGAGCCGCTCCGGCCACCACTGGCGGTTGCCGCCGCCCTGGGTCGGGTGCGGAGCGCGGTCGTGGGCGACGGGGCAGCCGCCTGCGCCCTCCGTTTTCGCGTCGGTGACGATCGCGTCATGGTTCTCAGACATGGGAATCCTTCCGGACGGGCCGATCTCGGTGCTCAGCGACTGCGGGTGGGGGGAACAGCCGGGGCGGGGCCCCGGCGGGCGGCCTCGGAACCGTCCAAGGGATCGACGGGGAGGCCTCGGTCTTCGGACGGGAACGGGCCAAGGGCGTGCCCGTCCGCACGGCCGGGGGCGGGGACGGCGTACACGGCTCGCGCCGGACCGGCTGGACCGGTCCGAAACGGGGTACGCATCCCGCCACGGAGGGCGGACGGAGGGCTGGGTGCGACGAGCGGGGAGGTACGGCGCCGGGCCGCCCGCCTCGGTGGCGACCGGGTCGACGCCGAGAGGATCCCGGGCTCCGGGAGAGCCCCGGGCTGCGTGTCACGACGGCCGTCACCCGCAGACCGGCGCCGTGAGGTCCCACGGCGGTGGTCCCGACATCTGAGTCTCTCCTGCCGTACCGAAGTCTTCGTGTCCCTTGGCCAGTGCCAAAACCGATCCTACGATGGACAGAGTCCAAGTCAAGAAGGACACCAGACCCATATTCGATCGGACCCAGGATGCGCACAGATAAACTGCGGGTTCCCACCGATCCCGAAAAGGTGAACCGATATGAGTGACCTGCTGGAGCGACTGCGAGGGCGTGGCTGGCGCATGACCTCCCAGCGGCGTGTCGTTGCGGAGGTCCTCGACGGCGACCACGTGCATCTCACGGCCGACGAGGTGCATGCCCGCGCGGCCGAACGGCTGCCCGAGATCTCCCGGGCGACCGTCTACAACGCCCTGGGGGAGCTCGTCTCGCTCGGTGAGGTCATCGAGGTCTCCACCGACGGCCGGGCCAAGCGCTACGACCCCAACGCCCACCACCCGCACCAGCACCTGGTGTGCTCCAGCTGCGGCACCGTCCGTGACGTGCACCCGACCGGGAACCCGCTGGCCGACCTTCCGGCTGCCGAACGATTCGGTTTCACGGTGGCCGCCGTCGAGGTCACCTACCGGGGGCTGTGCCCTTCGTGCGCCTAGGTGCCGCCGGCCATTCCCTGGGACCCGTCCGGCCGGCCGCCTAGGCTTCCGCCGTGGACAAGTTCGAGTGGGACACCTCACAGCCGATACGGATCAGGCCGGGCGAGCCGGCCGACGCACAGGCCGTTCTGGACATGCTCGACGGAGCGGTGGTCTGGATGAACGCCCGAGGCAACACCGAGCAGTGGGGCACGACCCCGTTCTCGACGACGCCGAGTCTGGTGGAGCGGATCGATCGGTACCTGACCGAGAACACCGCCTTCGTCGCCGAGGACGGCGGCAGACCCGTCGGAGCCCTGGTCCTCGACACCGGGCCCAACCCGCAGATGCCGATCGGCCCCGCCGGAGAACCCGAGCGCTACGTCCGGCTGCTGGTGTCCGACCGCCGGCGCACCGGCCGGGGCGTCGGGGCCGCGCTGCTGGCCCACGCCGCCGAGGAGACCCGGCTGGCCGGTGTGGGCCTGCTGCGGGTCGACTGCTGGGCGGGCGGCGGGGGCGAGCTGGTCGCCTACTACGAGCGGCAGGGATTCACCCCCACCGAGCCGTTCCTGTCCGGGACCTGGCCCGGCCAGGTGCTCGCCCGGCGGATCGGCGCACCGCCCGCGCACGGCGATCAGGTGAGGTAGTCGGCGCGCGGCCCGTGCTGAGTGATCAGGTGAGGTAGTCGGTGACCAGCTCGGCGAACTCCTCCGGTGCCGCCAGCCGGATCCCGAGGGTCTCGGCCTTGGCGCGCTTGGATCCGGCCCCCTCCCCGGCGACGACCAGGCTCGTCTTCTTCGACACGCTGGAGGAGGAGCGTCCCCCGGCACGCTCGATGAGCTCGTTCATCTGGTTGCGGCTGAGCTCCTCCAGGGCCCCGGTCATTGCGCCGGTGACCACCACCGTCATCCCGGCCAGAGGCCCCCCGGCCGTCCCACCGCCCTCCGCGTCCGCGCCGTCCTCGCCGGGTGCGGCGGGCGGGGTGGCCCCGGGCTCGGTCATGTTGACCCCGGCGGCGACGAGTCCGTCGATGAGCGGGGCCAGTTCCGCCAGCTCCGCGACGATCGAGGGGGCCTTCTCCGTGCCGATGCCCTCGACCCGCTGCATCGTCTCCGCGTCCGCCGCGCGAATCGCGTCCATGCTGGCGAAGTACCGGGCGATGCGCCGGGACATGGAACGGCCGGTGCCGCGGACACCGAGCGCGCACAGCACCCGGGACAGCGGTTGGCCCTTGGCCCTCCCGATCGCCGCCAGGAGGTTGTCGGTGCTGGTCTCGCCCATCCGCTCCAGAGCGAGCAACTGCTCGCGGGTCAGAGCGAACAGACCGGCGAGATCGGTGACCAGGCCCGCCTCGACGAGCTGGACGACCCGGGTGTGGCCGAGGCCCTCGATGTCGAGCTGGTCGCGGCCGGCCGCGTACGAGAGGGCGGCCACCAGATGACAGTTGCGGCCCTGTTCACAGCGCCAGCGCTGTTCACTGGTGTCGATGGCCGACCCGCAGTTCGGGCAGGCCTCGGGGAAGGCGATGGGCTGTTCCTCGCCGGTGCGCAGATGGGCGACGGGCGCCTCGACACGGGGGATGACGTCCCCGGCGCGGTGGACCATCACATGGTCGCCCAGCCGCAGATCGCGACGTGTGATGTCCCCCGGGTTGTGGAGCGTGGCGTACGTGATCGTCGAGCCGTCGATCTCGACCGGTTCCAGCACGGCGCGCGGGGCGATGATGCCGGTACGGCCCACGTTCCACTCGACGGCCAGCAGCCGGGTGATCTTCTCGACGGCCGGGAGCTTGTACGCGACCGCCCAGCGCGGCGCGCGTGAACCGGACCCGGCCGCGCGCTGGTCGGCCGCGAGGTCGGCCTTGATCACGATGCCGTCGATCCCGAACGGCAGTTCGGCGCGCAGGCCGCCGATCTCCCGCACCCGGTCCAGGACCTGCTCGGCGGTCGCCGCGGTGACGCCGGGGACGGCCGTGCTCGCGGTGGTGTTCACCCCCAGTTCCGCGGCTCTGGCCATCAGTTCGCTGTGCGCGAGCTCGTCGAGCCGGGCGGCCGTGTCCGCGTCGGTGCCGGGCACCGGAAGCAGGCCGTAGCCGAAGAAGGTCATCGGGACGGTGTACGCGCGTTCCCTGGCGCGCAGTGTGCCCGCCGCTGCGTTGCGCGGGTTCGCGAACGGCTGACCGCCGTGCGCGGTGCGCACCTCGTTGGCGTGCTCGAACTGCGCCGTCGTCATGAGGACTTCGCCGCGCACCTCCAGCGTGACGGGTTCGGTGAGCTCGCCGGGCAGCCCCTCGATCGTGCCGATCGCGTGCGACACGTCCTCACCGGCCGTCCCGTCCCCGCGGGTGATCAGCCGGGTGAGCCGGCCCTGGTCGTAACGCGCCGCGATGGCCAGGCCGTCGAGCTTCGGCTCGACGCTGTACCGCTCCACCTCATGACCGGTCCGCCGGGCGAGCGAGGCCGTCCAGGCGGTGAACTCCTCGGGTGAGAAGACGTTGTCCAGGCTCAGCATCGGCATCGTGTGCGGGACGTCCCCCTCGACGGCGCCGCCCGCGACCTTCCCGGTCGGCGAGTCGGGCAGCACCTGATCGGGATGGCCGGCCTCCCACGCGGCGATGCCCCGCACCAGCCGGTCGTACGCGTCGTCGTCCAGCACGGAGGTGCCGCCCTCGTAATAGGCGGCCGATGCCTTCAGCGCGTCCTCGACCGCCTGCGCGTAGGCGACGGCGTCCACGATCACTGCAACAGGTGTTGTCATACCCGCCATCCTGCCTGCCACCACTGACAATGCCCTCCCGCCGTGCCTCGCAGGGGAACGCACTCGGGCGATGCGGGCAGAAGGGTCTGCGGAGATGACAGGGGCCGGTGGGGTGAAGTAGACCTTGGCGTATCCGTGGGACCCGGCGGGCTTCGGCTCCGCCGTGCGGGCCTCGCCCCCGTCCCGCCAGCCGACTTCAAGGAGTGGCCCATGCTCGCCGCGCTCGGTCTCGGTCCGGCCGAGGAGGAGATCTACCGTCTCCTGGTGAAGCGCGGACGGGCGGCCGTCCAGGAACTGGCGGCCGACGGCGGCCGCCCCGATTCCGAGGTGCGGGACATCCTCGCCGCCCTCGCGGGACGCGGTCTCGTCGTGCCCCAGCCCGTCGAGGGCGCGGCCACCCTGTTCGTGGCGGCGCCGCCCGCGGTCGCGCTGGGCGGCGAACTGCGGCGTCGCCGCGACGAGTTGAGCGCGGCGGAACACGCTGTGCTCACCCT
Source organism: Streptomyces sp. NPDC024698 (assembly GCF_055559015.1). Classification (NCBI taxonomy): domain Bacteria; kingdom Bacillati; phylum Actinomycetota; class Actinomycetes; order Kitasatosporales; family Streptomycetaceae; genus Streptomyces; species Streptomyces sp. NPDC024698. The sequence continues at coordinate 10,859 of NZ_JBVHLK010000010.1, forward strand.
CGCCGAGCAGCACCGCACGGGTGCCGAGGGCGGAGCGGTCGAGGTGATCAGCGACATCGACGCGGTGCGTCACCGGTTCCGGCAGCTCCAGGAGTCCGCCCGGCGCGAAGTGCGGTCGATGATGGTGCCCGAGCAGAGCGTCGTGACGCGCGACGACAACACCGCGGAAGGGGCGGGCATGCGCCGCGGAGTGCTCTACCGGACGATCCTGCACCGGGACGCGCTGACCGAGCCGGGCGTGGTGGCCCAGGCCCTCGCGGTGCTGGCGGCCGGACAGCGGGTCGGGGTCGCCGACGCCGTGCCGGTCAAGCTCATGATCGCGGACCACGATCTGGCGATGCTGCCCCTGTTCAGTGGCCGCAACACGGCCGCCGCCTCCGTCCTGGTGCACCCCGGAGGTCTGCTGGACGCGCTCGTCGCCTATTTCGAGCTGGCCTGGGAGCAGGCGTATCCGCTGTCGCCGCAGGCGGCGGGTGACGGGCTGGTGGAGCAACGGCCGGACGCCATCGACGAGTTCGACACCCGGATGCTCGCTCTGGTGCTCGCGGGACTCACCGACCAGGCGGTCGGCGCGCGCCTGGGCGTCTCCCGTCGCACCGTGCAGCGGCGCATCGGTGAACTCATGGCACGGGCCGGCGCCGAGAGCCGTGTCCAGCTCGGCTGGCACGCCGCGCGCAGGGGCCGGGCCTGACGTCCTCCCGCGTGGCGTCGGCGGGCGTCAGTGCCCCCGGACGACGGGCGCGGGCCGCGCGGACCGGGTGATGACGAGGTCCGGTTCGCGCGGCCCGGGAGGCAGGCCGGTGCCGACATCGGCCTGCCGTAGTTCCGCCAGCAACTCGGTCTGTCCCGCGAGCAGTTCGGTGAGGATGCGGCGGGCGGCGCGCAGTAGTTCGGCGACGTCCCCGCCCGCCAGCGCGTAACTGACGGTCGATCCCTCGCGGATGGACACCACGATCCCCGAGCGGCGCAGTACGGCCAGTTGCTGCGAGAGGTTGGACGGTTCGACCTCGATCTCGCTGAGCAGGTCGCGTACCGAGACGGGGCCGGTCTGAAGCAGTTCCAGGACGCGGATGCGCACGGGGTGTCCGAGCATGCGGAAGAACTCGGCCTTGGCCTGGTAGAGGGGAACCTGCCTGGTCAAATTCGTTCGCTCCCTGCCGCCTGGGGACGGGCTGTTTCTCCGGCTGGTGCGGTCGTCGTCCGCGCGCTCGAGCGGTCCCTGAAGGACCGATCCTGTCGGCTCCACCTCCGCACGCCCACGTGATTGACTCGATCTGGATTTACCTAATTGAAGAAGTCTTCAAGTCGTGGGCATGCGAAGGTGCGGAGAACGTGGCTGTCTACACCTCTAGTTCGGCTTCGATGCGTGCGAGCTGGTGGCGGGCCATGGCCAGGTTCGACGTCCCCTTGTTGAGCACGAGGTAGAGGAACAGACCGTTGCCGTCACGGCCCGTGAGCGGGCGGATCAGGTGGTACTGGTTCTCCAGGGTGATGAGTACGTCCTCGATCTTGCTCTTGAGTCCGAGGTGCTCCATGGTGCGCACCTTGGCCCGCACCACGTCGGTGTTGCCGGCCGCGGCGACGTTCAGGTCGAGATCCTTGCCACCCCCCAGGGTGCCCAGGGCCATGCCGCTCGTGTAGTCGACGAGAGCGACGCCCAGCGCGCCCTCGATCGACGTCATCGTCTCCTTGAGGGAGATCTCCACATTTGCCATACCTATGTCTCCTTCGGGTCACCGCGCGGACGGAGGAGCCGACCGGCCGGTGACCCGGACCCTACGGACCGTCCGCGGCGGGCGGCCGGGTTGTTTCGGGACTGGCGGAAGGAGGATGGAACAGTGCTTCGGGAGGCATGGAATTGATCGCCATTGCCCGACCGGTGATCACGAATGTCGTCCTGCGGCGAACTCCACGAACCACGCCGGCATCCCGGTCGCCTCCCGGGCCGGACGCGGCGCTCAGCCGGCCTCGATGTCGCGGAGCAGTTCTTCCGCGCGCGGCCACGGGCCGTAGCCGGACGCGGGGTTGAGGTGGCCGACCTCGCCGAGTTCCACCAGGTCGGCGCCCCAGTCGAGCGCCAGCCCGGCGACCCGCTCGGCCGTGCCGAGGGGGTCGTTCGAGCTCGCGGCGACGACGCTGGGAAAGGGCAGCGGGCTCCGGGGCACCGGTGTCCAGCCGTTCTCGCCGAGTTCCCCGGGACCCGGAAAGCCCTTGGGCAGCGGAGTGTCGAAGTCCGGCGGGGTCACCAGCAGCGCCCCGCGTACCCGCGCGGTGCACGTCCGGGCCCAGTGGACCGTGGTGATCACGCCGGCGCTGTGCGCGACGAGCACCACGGGTCTCGCCGTCTCGGCGACCACCTTGTCGAGCGCCGCCACGCGGGCCTCGCGGCTCAGCGGGTCCTCGGTGAGCGGCGGGACGGTGCGCACGGTGCGCCCGGCCTCGGCCAGCCGGTTCGCCAGCAGGGTCTGCCAGTGGTCGGCGACATGACCGCGCAGTCCCGGGACGATCACGATCACCGGCTCGGTGGTGCTCACGCGGTCACCACCGCGTCCTCGGGTTCCGCCGCGGGAGCGGGTGCGCTCGTCAGACGGCGCAGATCACGCTCGTAGAAGTGGCGGCCGACCAGGAAGGCGAGGGTGGCGGCCAGCGCCGTGAGCGGGATGATCCGCAGGGCGCCGAGCAGTCCCGTGCCGTCGGCGAGGGCGCCCGTCACGGCGGGTCCCGGAGCCAGTCCCAGCAGGCTGTTGGCCAGGGTCAGGGTGGCGAAGGCCGTCGCGGAGATGGACACCGGGGTCAGATTCGCCACCATGGCGGTCGCGGGCCCCGCCGTTCCGGCCGACAGCAGGGCTCCGGCCGCCAGAACCGCCAGCTGGAGCGGGCCGGTCGGCAGCCGGAAGGCGGTCATCAGCAGGGCGAGCGAGCCGATGCTGCACGCGATGGCGACCGACCACTTGCGCAGGGGGAACACCCGGCTGATGCGGTCGGAGACGATGCCGCCGCCGATCATGCCGACGCCGATGACGAGGATGAAGACACCGGCGGTCGCTCCCGCCTTGGCGGTGGGCATGTCGTAGTAGCGGTTGAAGAAGCTGGGCAGCCAGGCCATCAGGGAGGCGGCGATGAACAGTTGGAGACCGCTGCCGACGTACGCGCTGATCACCGAGACCGAGGAGAACAGCCGGGGCAGCAGCACGCGCAGTCGGCCCCGCGGTCCGGGATCCGGCTCCGCGTCGGTGGAACCGGACCCCGGTGCCAGCTTCCGCTCGGTGACCACGAAGCCGTAGACCGCGGCCAGCACCAGGCCGAAGATGCCCATGACCCCGAACGCCCAGCGCCAGCCCAGGTGTTGGGCGACGGCGCCGCCGATCGACACGCCCAGGACCGAACCGAAGGCACCGCCGGCGATGAAGGCGCCGGACAGGGTGGCGCGCAGAGCGATCGGGAAGATGCTCAGGACCACGGCGATGCCGACACTTCCGTACGCGGCCTCGCCGATGCCGACGAAGAGGCGGCCGACGAACAACTGGCCGTAGTCCGCGGAGACCGCGCAGCCCAGGGTCGCCACGCTCCACATCGCCGCGGCGAGCAGCAGGCTCCTGACCCGGCCCCAGCGGTCGGCGATCAGCGACATGGGGAAGGTGAACAGGCCGACCATGAGGGCGACGACACCGCTGAGCGTGCCGAGCTTCGCGTCCGTGAGCAGCCACTCGCTCTTGAGGTCGGGGAAGACGGCGTTGAGGACCTGCCGGGACATGTAGTCGGACAGCAGCAGGCCGAAACTGAGGGCGAAGACCACCCAGGCATAGCGTCGGGACACGGGCCATCGGGACGAGGCGGTCGGGTCCGTCCAGGGGATGGATCCGGCAGGGGTGTGCAACTCCATTGTCATCACCTCACGCGCTGTTGGGGGGGAAGGGGCCTAGAAGGGTCTGTCGCCGACGATGCCCGCGCGTTCCATGCGGCGGACCGCGGGCCAGTAGTCCTGTACGGCGTAGTGCTGGGTGGAGCGGTTGTCCCAGATGGCGACGCTGTTCGGGGTCCAGCGCCAGCGCACCTGGTACTCCGGGATCGCGGCCTGCCCGATCAGGTAGTTGAGCAGCAGGCTCGCGCCCGGGGCGAAGTCCTGTCCGAACCGGATGTTCTCGGGCGTGTGGTAGTTGACGAAGTGGGTGGTGAACGCGTTGACGAAGAGGATCTCCTCGCCGGTCTCCGGGTGGACGCGCACCACCGGATGCTCGGCGTCGGGGAACTGCGCCTTGAGGGCGTGCCGCTTCGCCTCGGGCATCACGGCGCCGAAGGTCGCCTCGATGCTGTGCCGGGCACGCAGCCCCCGGATCTTGGTCCGTACGTCCTCGGGCAGCCGGCGGTACGCCGCCGCCATGTCCACCCAGATCGTGTCGCCGCCGACGGGCGGCCCCTCGACGCAGCGGAGCACGGCGCCCATCGACGGGTTCTCGCGCCAGGTCCCGTCCGTGTGCAGGGCGTTCTCGTAGTGCTCGGCCGGGCTGTCCAGGTCCTTGTAGATCCGCACCAGGCCGGGGTGCTCGGGGTCGCTGCCGGCCACCGGGTGGTCCTCCAGCGCGCCGAAGCGCTCCGCGAAGGCGACGTGTTCGGCGCGGGTGATGTCCTGGTCGCGCAGGAACAGCACCTTGTACTGGAGCAGCAGGGACTTGATCTCCGCGAAGAGGTCGTCGTCGCGAGCGGCGTCGCCGAGGTTCACCCCGGACAGTTCGGCGCCGATCGTGCAGGTCAGCGGTTCGACCCGGATCGAGCCGCGGTGGTGGGCGCGGACCGGCGCGCCCTCGGGCGGAGCGAGCGTGTGTTCCATGATGCTTCCTCCTGGTGACAGCGGAGTTGACCGCGGGGGAGTGGCGCGTTCAGAGCACGAAGACGGACGAGCCGGTGGTCCGTCCCCCTTCGAGTTCACGGTGCGCCCGGGCGGCGTCCTCCAGGGCGTGGCGCTGGTTGACCTTGATGTCGATGCGTCCGGAGCGGACGTGGTCGAAGAGTTCGCCGGCGAGCTCCGCGCGTTCGGCGGGGTCCGCGATGTAGTCGGCGAGGGCGGGCCGGGTGACGAACAGGGAGCCCTGGACGGCGAGTTGCATGGCGTCGATGGGCGGGACGGGGCCGGAGGCGGTGCCGAAGCAGACGAGCAGGCCGCGGCGGCGCAGTGAGGCGAGCGAGGAGGCGTACGTGCTTTTGCCGACGCTGTCGAAGGCGACCGGGACCCCTGCGCCGTCGGTGAGTTCGCGGACCCGCTCGGCCACGTTCTCGCGCCGGTAGTGGATGACGTGGTCACAGCCGTGGGCCCGGGCCAGTTCGGCCTTCTCCTCGGTCGAGACGGTGCCGATGACGTTCAGTCCGAGCAGCTTGGCCCACTGGCAGACGATGAGTCCGACGCCGCCCGCCGCCGCTGTGAGCAGGATCGTGTCCCCCGCGTCGAGGGGGCGGATCCTGCGGAGCAGATAGGCGGAGGTCAGACCGCGCATGGTCATCGCCGCGGCGGTCTCGAAGGAGATGCCGTCCGGCAGCCGGATCAGGGACCCGGCGGGCATGACGCGCTCCGTGCTGTACGCGCCGAGCGGGCTTCCCGTGTACGTGACGCGGTCGCCCTCGGCGAACCCCGTGACGCCCTCGCCCACGGCCTCGACCACGCCCGCCGCCTCGACGCCGAGACCGGCGGGCAGCGGCGCGGGGTAGAGCCCGGTACGGAAGTAGGTGTCGGCGAAGTTCAGTCCGACGGCGTGGTGGCGGATCCGGACCTCGCCGGGCCCGGGGTCGCCGACGACGACCTCCTCCCAGCGCAGGACCTCGGGACCGCCGGTCTCCTTGAATCGAATGGCGTGGGCCACGGGGGCGCTCCGTTGTTCGTGTCGGGTGGTTGTGGGGTGGATGGGGAGGAGGGGAGGGGAGGCGGCCGCCGGAGCCGGGGGGTCTGGCTCCGGCGGCCACGTGGCAGGACGGGCCCGGTCCGTCGCGGCGGTGAATCTCGGGCCAGGGGTGGGCGTACGCCCTCGGGCCGGGCGCGGCGGGATCTTCGGTCCAGGTGTCGCGGGACCGTCGGGCCGGGTGTGGCGGAACCTTCGGGCCGGGCGCGGCGGGTTCCTCGATCAGGTCGCGCGGAGCCGAGGGTCAGGCGTCGCGGAGCATGAAGCCGCGCCGGCCGGGACGGCGGTTCGGCACCATGCCGAGCTGCGCGAGCGTCTCGTCGGTGCCCGAGTAGGTCTCGCCGATCCGGTAGATCTTCCTGGCCTCCGCGCCGGTGGCGATGTCACGGCCGAGCGCCTCGGAGATCCGCACCATCTGCTCGACCTGCTCGACGCTGGACATGCGCTCGCCCTTGCGCCGCCACAGGTTGTCCTCGTTGCCCACCCGGACGTGCACGCCGAGCGCGATGCCGATCGCGTTCATGGGCGCCACCGCACGCATGGAGCTCTCGATGGTGAGGACGGCCCCGTCGGGAACGCGACGGACGAACTCGATGAGGTCTGCGGGGTGCCGGCCGGCGAAACCGCCGCCGATCGCCACGTAGTTGAGGACCAGCGGGCCGCTGTAGACACCCGACCGGATCAGGCGCTCGACGGTTTCGAGCTGGGCGAGGGTGGCCAGCTGGAAGTGCGGCTGGATGCCGTTCGCGCCGAGCCGCTCCAGGTGCTCCAGGTAGAAGTCAGGACCGGCCTCCAGGTACATGTCCCGGTACGCCTTGTAGTAGTCCGGCTTGGCGATCGACGTGCCTTCCAGGTCCTCGTCGGTCATGATCTCGACGATGTTCATCTGGCTGGTGTTGATCGCGATGGTGACCTGGTCGGGCTTCGGATCCAGGTCGGCGAGCATGTGACGGCTGTCGAAGTCGAGCCACTTGGCCTCCGAGCCCTCGCCCTCGGGGGCGAAGGAGATCGACCCGCCGATCTGGAGGACCATGTCCGGTACGGCCTCGCGCAGCCGTCCGATCAACTCGTTGAACATGGACAGGCGCTTGGAGCCCTTGCCGTCGAGCTCGCGGACGTGGATGTGGAGAACGGTGGCACCGGCGTTGTGGCAGTCGACGGCCGCCTGCACGTGTTCGTCCATCGTCAGGGGAAGGTCGTCGGCGTCGCCGGGAAGCCATTCGGGCCCGTAGGGAGCGGCCTGGATGACCAGTTTTTCCTGGTTCTCGGGGAAGAGCGAGTCGTCGTGGAAGTGCACGGTCCGTCTCCTTCGTCGGATCGGTGATCACTCGCCGGGGGGCATCGCCGCGAGCTGCGCGGGCCTGGGAGTTCCGGCGGGATCGATGCGGGTCACCGGTGACAGCGGGCGCGAGCCGGCCCGCCGCGATCGGCCGGTCCGGAGGGAGTACGGGGGAGTGGTGCAACTCCATCCGCCGGCCGACCGCTTGTTCTGTGCGGTGGTGCCAAGGTAGGGCCGCATCCGGGGACGTGCTTGCCGCCAGGGGACAGATGATTTGTCATTTGGGGACATCGGTGACGCGGCACTCCCGGGGAGCCGCGTGTGGTCCGGTACGCCCGTCCCACCCGTCACGGCAGGTGCCCGGCAAGGGAGTTGGGGCGTCGGCGCGCCGGGAGCGCTACAGGGTCCTGCTCCCGCGCCACGCCCTGGCACTGCACCCGAACTGCTCGCGGAACCACCGCGAGAACCCGCTCAGTGACGAGAACCCCAGCAGGTCCGAGATCTCTGTCAGCGACCGCCGCGGATTCGCCACGAACTGCTCCGCGAGGTGGCGCCGGGTGGTGTTGAGCACCGAGGAGAAGGTCTCGCCCGACGCGGCCAGATGGCGGTGGACGGTGCGCCGGTCGACGCCGAGACTGCGCGCGACCTGTTCGATCGTGCAGCGCCCGGTCGGCAGCAGGACCTCGATCAGTTCGCGCACCCGGTCCGCGGCGGTGGTGTCCTTGGGGACGGCGATCGCGTCGAAGTACTGGCGGGCGTACTCGCGCATCAACGGGTCCGCCATGGCGTTGGGGGCGTCGAGGTCGTCGGCGTAGAAGACGATCCCGTCGACCTCGCGGCCGAACTCCACGATGGGCCCGAACGCGTGCCGGTGCGCCGAGGTGTCCGCCGGCGCGGGGTGCCGGAACCACACGGAGAGCGGCTGCCAGCTGGCGTGCAGGAAGTCGCTCAGGATGCGGTGGAACGCGGCGACGGCCAGCTCCGTGGCCTGCCGGGACTCCATCGGTTCACCGAGCCGAAGGCCCACCTTCAGCGTGGCCAGTCCGTCCCCCTCGGACAGCCGGGTGTGCAGCACCTCGTTGTACATGTACTGATGACGGATCAGCAGTTCCAGCGCGCTGCGCACGTCCGGTTCCTCGCGGACGACCAGGCTGATGGGTCCGAGGGTGGAGAAACGCCGGAACTCCGCGAGCCGCACCCCGAAGTCCTCGTGACCGGACTCGGCCGCCGACAGTTCCAGCACCTGGACGGCCGCCGTGCCGGAGATCCACCGGTCCTGGACGGTGAGGGCCGCGGTGTCCAGGCCCACCCGCTTCAGCAGGGCCTGCGGATCGATCCCCAGGGAGCGGGACAGCTCGACATAGCCGCTCAGGGCGGCGGTGCGGACCAGCGGTTTCATGGGCGCGCTCCAGGAATGTCCCGAAAAGCCAAGTTTCCTGTCCCGCCATGACAAGCGGGGCGGTGGTCGAGGAACCTAGCATGACGCCGTTCGCCGGAGCGTTCAGGCCACCTGCCATGCCGATGGCCGGCCGTTCCCGGGGGACCAGGTGGCCAGGACGCACACCCGTGGGTCACGCTTCGCGATGTGATCCGACCGCGCGCCACCGCCGCGCCCCGCGCGACGAACTCAAGGAGATACCCGGCATGACCAACCTCGTCACCCTTCTGGCCGCCACCGTCGCGACCCACGGCGAGCGCGTCGCGGTCCGCCACGACGACAGCACGCTCACCTACGCCGAACTGGACGACGCCAGTGCGCGGGTGGCCGGGCTGCTGCGCGAGCGCGGTCTGACGCCGGGCGACCGTGTCGCGCTGACCATGCCCAACGTGCCGCTGTTCCCGGTCCTCTACTACGGCATCCTGCGCGCCGGCGGAGTCGTCGTCCCGATGAATCCGCTGCTCAAGGCCCGCGAGGTCGCCTTCGCCCTGCGCGACTGCGGAGCGCGGATCGCCCTGGTGTCCCCGCTGTTCGCCGAGGAGGTGGCCAAGGCCGCCGCGGAGACGGGCACCGACTGCCTGGTCACCGACCCCGGGACCTTCGACGCCCTGCTGCGCGGCTACGAGCCCCTGCGCGACACCCCGGACCGGGCCGACGACGATCCCGCCCTGATCCTCTACACCTCGGGCACCACCGGCACCCCCAAGGGCGCCGAACTGTCCCACCGGAACCTGGCCCGCAACACCCTCACCACGGCCGAGACCCTCCTTCAGGTCGGACCGGACGACGTCCTCTTCGGCGGCCTGCCCCTCTTCCACGCCTTCGGCCAGACCTGCGCGCTCAACGTGGCCGTCGCGGCCGGAGCCACGCTGACCCTGCTGCCCCGGTTCGACCCGAGAAGCGCTCTGGAGGTCGTCGTCAGGGACAGGGTGACCGTCTTCCTCGGGGTGCCGACGATGTACGCGGCCCTGCTGCACGCCGACCTGCCGGACGGCTTCGACGCCGGTCTGCTGCGGCTGGCCGTCTCGGGCGGGGCAGCGCTTCCGGTGGAGGTCCTGCACGGATTCGAGCGGCGCTTCGGCGCCGCCGTGCTGGAGGGCTACGGACTGTCCGAGACCTCACCGGTCGCCGCGTTCAACCACCCGGACCGCCCGCGCAAGGCGGGCTCGATCGGCGTGCCCGTCCGCGGGGTCGAGATGAGGCTCGTCGCCGAGGACGGGGATGTGGCCGCGCCCGGCGAGGTCGGTGAGATCGCCATCCGCGGCGAGAACGTCATGACCGGGTACTGGAACCGCCCGGACGCCACCGCGGAGGCGATCCGCGACGGCTGGTTCCACAGCGGAGACCTGGCCCGCGTCGACGAGGACGGCTTCTACTTCATCGTCGACCGCAAGAAGGACATGATCATCCGCGGTGGCTACAACGTCTACCCGCGCGAGATCGAGGAGGTGCTGTACGAGCACCCCGCCGTCGCCGAGGCCGCCGTCGTCGGCGTGCCGCACCCCCTGCACGGTGAGGAGGTGGCGGCCGTGGTCACGCTCAGGCCCGGGGCCGAGGCCACGGCGGAGCAGATCCGCGCCTACGCCAAGGAGCGGGTCGCCGCGTACAAGTACCCCCGGGTCGTCGAGATCGCGGCCGAGCTGCCCACCGGCCCCACGGGCAAGATCCTCAAGCGCGAGATCGTGATCAGCGGCTCCTGAACCGGTCCGTGGTCGTGCACCCGTGGCGGCGGCCGGTGAACCGGTGCGGGCGCAGGCCTTGTCGGGGGTGGTGAGGGTGACGGCGGCCCCGCCACCCTCACCACTCCCTCGGGCGCGGCCCCGCGAGGATCAGGCTCTCGACACTCTCGTACACCCCCCGCTCGCGGTCGGCCGCACGGCGCCCGGACAGCACGCTGCCGAGCCAGCCGAACAGGAAGCCCAGCGGGATGGACACCAGCCCCGTGGTGGTGAACGGGAACCAGTTGAAGTCGGCGCCCGGAAACGCGGACGTCGGGGAGCCCGACACCAGCCGGGTGCCCGGCATCAGGACCAGCACGGCGAGGGTGCCGCCGATGAGCGTGCACAGCAGACCGGCGCGGGTGTAGCGGCGCCAGAAGAGGCTGTAGACCAGGGCCGGCGCGATCGCCGAGGCGCCCACGCAGAAGGACAGGGTGGCCAGCGGCTGAAGACTCCGGTTCTGGACGACGACCGCGAGGGCGATCACGGGAGTGCCGACGACGAGCGCCGAGCCGCGGGCGATTCCGGTCTCGCGCTGCGACGACAGAGCGGTGCCGCGGCCCGCGAACACGTCGTGGGCGAGCGAGTTGGCGCAGGCGAGCGTCATCCCCGCGACCGAGGCGAGCAGCGTGAGGAAGATGGCCGTGGTGACCGTGGTGAACACCAGGGTCTCGGGCCGGGACACCACGGGGCCGAACGCGGCACGTGAGCCCAGCAGATAGGCGGTGTGCCCGCGCGGGTCGGCGGCGGTGACACCGGACCGGCCGATCATCGCCGTCGCGCCGATGGCCACAACTCCCGCCACCAGCATGAACAACGCCACCGAGGACACCGCCCAGGACATCGAACGCCGCACCTGGCGCGCGCTGTTGGCGGTGAACATCCGCATGGTCACATGCGGCAGGCAGGCACCGCCCAGCACGATGGCGAACTGGGTGCTGATCATGTCGAGCCGGGGATGCGGACCGCCGGCGAACTCGAGCCCGCCGTGCAGGAACGCGTCCGGTGAACCGCTGCGCCGCGCGGCCGCGTCGAACAGCGCCCCGGGGTTCCAGTGGAACCGGCCGAGGATCAGCACCGCGACGACGATGCCGGAACCGAGGAGCGCGACCATCTTCAGGAGCTGGATCAACGCGGTGCCCCGCATACCGCCGATGGCGGCGTACGTGATCATCAGAGCGCCGACCCCGACGATGCAGCCCGTCTTCATGGAGCTGTCGGTGAAACCGAGGATGAACGCCAACAGCTTTCCTGTACTGGCGAGTTGGACGAGCATCATCGGTACGAGGGCGGCGATGGTGACCGCGCACCCGGTGATCCGTACGGAGCGTCCGGGCATGCGCCGGGCCAGTACGTCGCCCATGGTGAACTTGCCGGTGTTCCGCAGGGGTTCGGCCAGCAGGAACATCAGGACCAGCAGCGAGAGCAGGGTGCTGAGGGCCAGGACGACGCCGTCGAAACCGCACAGCGCGATCACACCGCCGATGGTCAGGACCGTCGCGGCGGATATGTAGTCGCCGGCGATGGCGAGTCCGTTGCGCAGCGGGGAGAGCGAGCGGTATCCGGTGTAGAACTCGGCGAGGTCGTCGCTGTCGGGGCCGGTCAGCACGCACAGCAGCAGGGTGACCGTGACGGCGATGGAGAAGGCGACCAGGGACCAGGACTGGGTGGAGCCGGAGAAGGCGCTCACCGCTTCCGCTCCCGCTCGCCGCCGGCCCACGGGACACTCCGGGTCACCCGGTGGGCGAGGGGGTCGACATAGCGGCGGGCGGTGCGCTCGTAGAGGAGCACGGCGAGCCAGGTGGCGGGGATCTGGGCGAGGGCGATCACCAGGCCCGTCGAGAGACCGTCGGTGACGGGCCGGTCCATCAGGGTGGGGCAGCCGGCGCAGAGGCCGAGGAAGAGGGTGAAGCAGCCGAGCACGGCGAAGGTGGTCACGCGCCGCTGGCGTCGGTAGGCGCGGCGCAGGATCCGCAGATCGCGGTGGTGTCCGGTCCAGGTGCGGGGTGATGCCCCGCCGCGTAAGGGTTCCGCCGCGGCCGGGTCGGGGACGTGGTCGGCGAAGGAGCTGTGGTGTCCCCGGGGCGGTCGTTCGGGCCGCGGGGCGGAACTGTCGTACGACATGCCGGTCTCCTCGTGGGGTGCGGGCCCGGCGTGCGTGGACCGCGGGACGGTGGGGGACGGCTCGGGTCCTCGAACGCTATGCGGCTCGTCGGTCCGTGCGAAGGGCTTTCCTTCAACTACCTGGTGGGAACGTGTCCATGCCGCTGACCTCGTCTGTTGTGGGAGAAACCGCTGTTGCGCGAGAGCTCGGAGTGAGGTCTGTGGTGTGGCCGGCACGGACATGCGGTGGAGGCCGGGTTCGTACGGGCGGTCGGTTCGTACGGTCGGTGGGTCCCTGCGGACTCAGGGGAAGTCGCTCAGTTCGTTCAGCGGTGTCCCGTGGGCCCACCGCCTCAGACACGAACCGTCGATCAGACGGACACCGCCCTGGCGCCGTGCCCAGTGGACGTCACGCCGGGTGAAGGTTCCACGGTGCACCACGAGCCGGAGCGGCGGGCCGGGGCCGCCCGGACGGCTGGATCGCGAGGGCGTGTCCTCGTCGGGCAGCGGCTCGGCCACGGGCCGGAAGGCGACTTCCAGACGGTGCCCGTGACCGTCCCGCGCGCGGACCCGGACGCGGTTCTCGGCTCTGCGCGGCGCGACCACACGCCAGCCGTCCCGGCGCAGCATCCGGGAGACGGCCAGGGCGAGGCCCTGGGTGTCCAGCTCCGCGAGTTCCTCGGGTGTGTAGAAGCCGAGGCGGCGCCGGGCCGTCGGCCGGTTCCGCCGGATCGCGGTGGGCGTGGCGACGGCCAGTACGGCCAGTGCGGCGAGGGGCACGCCGATGCCGGCGACGCGGTAGCCGACGGCGAGGCCCGCGACGATCGCGCAGAGGAGGACGACGACCGCGGCGAGAGCGGGCAGCACATCGCGAAGTACGGGCCCGTAGGCCCCTTCCGCACGCAGCCGGCGTACGGCCGATCGCCGTTGCGCGCGTCCTGACAAGCGTTGTGCCGGTGTCCGCCCCCGCCAACTCACCCGGGCCAGCTCCCCCCAACCCTCACGCGCTCAGGCGTGTCCGGGAAGGGCTACCCCTCGCGGCGCGGCCGGTCCCCTGGTGTACGGGATCCGGCCATGAATCCGGCCGAACTCTTTCGGGACGCCGCGACGCGTGGGGCGGGTTCGGTTCCGGTGGCCGCGGGGTCCCGTGCGACCACCGCCCGGCGGGGGCGGCGGGTTCGTCACCCGCCGCCCTCGCCCGGGGTGTCCGTGGGAGGGACCCGGCACGGTGTGCCGGACCGCTCAGACGGTGCCGCTCTTGGAGATGACGATCTTCTTGGAGGGGGTGCCCGAACCGCTGCCGAACGCCTCGATCGCCTTCACGACGTCCATGCCCTCGACGACCTCGCCGAAGACGACGTGCTTGTTGTCCAGCCAGTCGGTGACGATGGTGGTGATGAAGAACTGCGAGCCGTTGGTGTTCGGGCCCGCGTTGGCCATCGACAGCTGACCCGGCTTGGTGTGCTTGAGCTTGAAGTTCTCATCGGCGAACTTCTCGCCGTAGATGCTCTTGCCGCCGGTACCGTTCTGGCGCGTGAAGTCGCCGCCCTGGAGCATGAAGTCCGGGATGACGCGATGGAACGGCGAGCCCTCGTAACCGAAACCGTGTTCGCCGGTGGCGAGCTCACGGAAGTTCTGCGCGGTCTTCGGGACGACGTCGTCGAAGAGCTTGAACTCGATGCGGCCCAGCGGCTCGCCGTCGGCGGTTACCTCGAAAAAGACGTTCTGGCTCATTGCTCTGCTCCTCATGGATGCGAAGGTTCGCCTCCGAGCATAGAGAAGCTGAGGCGGTGGGCGCGTGACCGGGGGTGATCGTTCGGCGTGTGGCCCGCGGGGAGGGAACGACCGTCCGCCGGTGACAGGTGTCCGCATAGCGAGCCGGACGCAAGCGGTCGCGGGCGACGGGCCGGGTTCGCGACCGCACACGGCATGAGGTCCGGAGACCCGTTCGGCCCCCGCCGCGATCCACGGCGGGGGCCGGAGGGAGCACCGACGGTCACCGTCGGTGCTCCGTCGCTCCCGCTATTCCACCTTCGCCCAGTCGAGCGTGCGTTCCACCGCCCTCTTCCAGTCCGCGTACCCCTGCTGCCTCCGGTCCTCGGACCACTGGGGCTCCCAGCGCTTGGACTCCTGCCAATGGGTGCGCAGTTCGTCGGTGTCCTTCCAGAACCCGGTGGCCAGACCGGCCGCGTACGAGGCGCCGAGCGCGGTCGTCTCGGCGACGACGGGACGGCTGACGGGTACGCCGAGGACATCGGCCTGGATCTGCATGCACAGGTCGTTGGCGGTCACGCCGCCGTCGACCTTGAGCACGTCCAGATGGACTCCGGAGTCCTGCTCCATCGCCTCGACGACATCGCGGCTCTGGTAGCAGATCGCCTCCAGCGTCGCACGGGCCAGATGGGCGTTGCTGTTGTACCGGGCGAGTCCGACGATCGCGCCGCGGGCGTCGGAACGCCAGTACGGGGCGAACAGGCCCGAGAACGCCGGGACGAAGTACATCCCGCCGTTGTCCTCCACGCTGCGGGCCAGCGCCTCGCTCTCGGCCGCGTCCTTGATGACCTTCATCTGGTCGCGCAGCCACTGCACCGCGGATCCGGTGACCGCGATGGAGCCCTCCAGCGCATAGACGGCCGGCTCGCCGCCGAACCGGTAGGCCACGGTGGTCAGCAGGCCGTGCTGTGAACGGACCAGTTCCGCACCGGTGTTGAGGACCAGGAAGTTACCGGTGCCGTAGGTGTTCTTGGCCTCGCCCGGTGCGTAGCAGACCTGTCCGACGGTGGCCGCCTGCTGGTCGCCGAGGACCCCGGTGATGGGGATGGCGGCGCGCAGGGGCCGCGAGGTGCGCGCCGTGCCATACGCCTCGCGGTCGGACGAGGGGTTGATGCTGGGCAGCATGGCCCTCGGAACACCGAAGAAGCCCAGCAGTTCGTCGTCCCAGTCGAGGGTTTCGAGGTCCATGAGCATGGTGCGGCTCGCGTTGGTCACGTCGGTGGCGTGGATGCCGCCGTCGGGACCGCCGGTCAGGTTCCACAGGACCCAGGCGTCCGTGTTGCCGAACAGGGCGTGGCCCCGCTCCGCGGCCTCGCGGACCCCGTCGACGTTCTCCAGGATCCACTGGATCTTGCCCCCGGAGAAGTACGTCGCCGGTGGCAGCCCCGCCTTGCGGCGGATGACGTCGCCCTGCCCCGAACGCTCCAGGGCCGCGGCGATGGAGTCGGTGCGGGTGTCCTGCCAGACGATGGCGTTGTAGTAGGGACGGCCGTTGCGCGGGTCCCACACGACGGTGGTCTCCCGCTGGTTGGTGATGCCGATCGCCGCGAGGTCCTCGGCGGTCAGGTTTCTGTGCCGCAGGGCGTTCTGGATCACCGAGTTGGTGCGCTCCCAGATCTCCACGGGGTCGTGCTCGACCCATCCGGAGCGCGGAAGGATCTGCGCGTGTTCCAGTTGGTGCTTCGCCACCTCGTTGCCCGCGTGGTCGAAGATCATGAATCGGGTGCTGGTGGTCCCCTGGTCCACCGCGCCCACGAAGTCAGCCATGAGTTGCCGCCTCTGCCGGGTGTCAGGCCTCGGGGACCGGGATGCGTCCCGGGGGCTCGGGTTCCGCCGTCGGCAGGAACCGGCCGATGAAGAACTTGTACATTCCGGCGCCGAGCACACCACCGATCAGCGGACCGATGATCGGCACCCAGAAGTAGAAGTTCCCGTACTGATCTCGCCATGCCCCTCCGTATCCCGTGAGGAAGCTGGCCAGCCGCGGTCCGAAGTCGCGCGCCGGGTTGATCGCGTAGCCCGCGTTGGTGCCCCATGCCATGCCGATGCCCACGACCAGCAGGCCGATGATGAACGGGCCCAGGTTCGCGCCGGGCGGGGTGTTGAGTAGATCCGTGACCGCCATGATCACCAGGAGCAGGATGGCGGTGCCGATGATCTGGTCGCGGAACGCGCCCCACTCGTGGATCGGCAGATTCGGATTGCCGTTGGCGGGCAGCGTGGAGAACACCGTCTGGGTCTTGATGGTGTGGCCGGGGTCCGCCTTCGCCAGGGCCTCGGTGTAGTTCCAGCGCACGATCAGGGCGGCCACGAAGGCGCCTATGGTCTGGGCCACCACGTACGGGGCCACCTTGCGCCAGGGGAATCCGCGGAACGTGGCGAGGGCCAGGGTCACCGCGGGGTTGAGGTGGGCGCCGCTCAGCCGTGCCGCGACGTAGACGCCCATGGTGACGCCGATGCCCCAGGCCCAGGCGATGCTGTCGTGGTTTCCCAGACCGCCCGGCGGTGTCGTGAGTGCTCCGCCGGCGACCACCTGCGCCACCACGCCGCACCCGAAGAGGATGAGAATCAACGTGCCGAGGAACTCACCGGACAACTCGCCGATCAGCCCCGACCCTTTGAACCGCTCAGTCATGGAAGCCCGCTTCCCGCCGGTCCAGGACCGGCTGTTGACCGCCGCCCGAGCCCTCCCTCACCTCAGCATAGGATGATCAACAGCGAAATGCATCAAAAGTTAACTATCTAGTTTTACTGGGTCATATCCGGCTACTCCTGGGTGGGATACGGCGGAGCGGCCGTCGCCCGAGGAGCCCGGACCGCCCCGGCCGTGTCATGCGGGGACCGTGACGATGCCGAGCGGCTCGCTCGTCGGCTGTCGTGATCCGCCCGCGGGTTCGGCCGTGATGCCCACGGCGCTGACGTCGTCGAGTGATCCGTGGAGCAGCCGGGCGTGCCCCCCGCTGGTGCCGGGGAGCAGGCCCGCCGGGCGGAGGTCACCGGACTTGGCCGCGTACCAGAGTTCGTAGACCTGATCGCCCGCCAGGCGTGGCAGGCCCGAGGCGACGAAGGCCGCCCGGCCCTGGGAGCGGGAGGCGACCACGCTGATGTCGGCCCCGTCGCCGAGCCCGCGGGTGCTGATCGTGGCGTCGCGGGCCGTCAGGAGGTCGGCGAGGACGGACGCCTGGGCCTGCCGGGAGGTGACTTCCGCGCGGGCCTCGTCGGCCTGGGTGTGCTGCCAGACGGCGATTCCGCCGAGCGCGGCCGCGAGGGCGAGGCATGCGGCGAGGGCCGCCCGCAGGGCCCGGTGGCGGACCGGGAGGGCGCGCGGCAGGCGCTCCTGACGTGTCCGGGCGATCTGTTCGAGGACGCGTCCGCGCAGCTCGGGGGAGGGGGCCGCCTCCTGGGCCGAGGCGAGCCACAGGGTGGCCTCGGACAACTCCGTCACCTCGTCCCGGCACTCCGCGCAGCCGGCCAGGTGGTTCTCGAAGGAGGCCTCCTCGGCCGCCGGCAGCGCGTGCAGGACGTACGCGCCGACGAGCTCGTGCGGGTCCCGGGCCGCCGTCATGGGCCGGCCTCCAGACATCTGCGGAGCAGCCGCAGCCCGGAGCGCATCCTGGACTTCACGGTGCCCGCCGGAGTGGCCAGACAGGCGGCCACTTCCAGGTAGGTCATGCCCTGGTAGTAGGCGAGCACCAGAGGGACGCGCTGGTGCCGCTCAAGGCCGGCGAGGCAGCGCTGCACACGGTCGTGGTCCTCGTGGCGCTCCACGGCCTCGGCCACCTCGTCGAACGGGCGGTCCTCCGCGAGCAGGGCGCTGCGCCGTTCCCGCGCCGCGCTCGCCTGGACCTGCCGGACCCGGTCGACGGCCCGCCGGTGCGCGAGTGTCAGGGCCCATCCCCGGGCGCTGCCGAGTTCGGGGCGATAGCGGTCCGCGGTCCGCCAGATCTCGACCATCACGTCCTGCGTCACCTCCTCGGCCTGTGCCTCGTCCCGCAGCACGCGGCACACGAGGCCTTTGACCGGCCGCGCGAGCGTGTCGTACACGTCGGCGAACGCGTCCTGGTCACCTCGCGCGGCGCGTGCGAGCCGGGCGTCCAGCCACGCCTCCGCCGATGGGGGGCGTCGCGAACCGTGTCCGTCCTGGCCGGTCTTGGGCATCGCTCACAGCATCCGTCCGTCGCTTTCAGCGTGTATTCGTAGCCGTCCCGGCCCGCGGATGAGCCGGGAGCGCCGCGAAATCGCCGTGCCGGGTCGGGGTGCCGGGGGCCGGTTCCGGACGGATCCGACGAGAAGTCGTAACGGTCTCCCGAAAACTCGTACCGAAAACTTACCCGGGTCTATCCTCATACGTACCTTTTGTCACTCCGAATGGCTTATGTCCAGCACGGCGGGAGCCTTGGAACGTACCGACAGTCTCGGCGCGAACCTCCGTGACACCGGCTCCCGTTGTGCACGTCGATCACATCCAGAGGGAGGTGAGTCCGATGACCACACGCGTCAGCGTCCGGCGCCTGCTCGCCGGTGCGGCCGCGACGGGCCTGCTGGCCGGTGGGGCCGCGCTGGGTACGTCCGGTGTCGCCGCCGCGACCACGACCCCGCCGCCCGCGCCGTCGGGGACGTCGGCCGACCACCATGGCCACCACGACCGCTGCGAGTGGAAGAAGGGGCACTGGGAGAAGAAGTGGGTGCCCGGTCACTGGGCCAAGAAGTGGGTCCACCAGGACACCTGGCACCACGGTCACCACGCCCACGGCTGGGTGCAGAAGTGGGTCTACGTCCCCGGTCACTGGGACAAGGTGTGGGTCAAGGGTCATTGGGACTGCCACCAGCACCGCCATTGAGTGATCCGGCAGGGAGGCGGACCGGGTGCGGGCCACCGCTCCCGGTCCGCTCGCCGGCGCCGGGGAGCGGTGCCGTGCCGGGCGCGGGAAACGCGGTGGAAAGCCTCCGGCCTCGTTGGTTAGGCTCCCCGGATGACCACACGTACCTTCCGTATCACCGTTCGCGGTGTCTTCGACGGGCTCAGCGCGGACCAGCGCGCCGGACTGCTGGCGCGCGCGCCGGAACACGACGTCCTGCGCGCGGCCTTCACCCCCGAGGGGCACCTCAGCTACGACGTGGCCGCCCGGCCGGCCTTCACCTTCCGCTTCCTGGACTCGGGAGAGGCGGAGGAGGACATCCTGGAGGCGGTCGAGCGGGCCGAGGCCACCGCCACCGCCTGGCTCACCGAGCGCGGCTACGGCTTCAAGCGGCTCAAGTCCCAGGCCGAGGATCTCTCCCAGGCGCCCCTCGGCAAGCGGCAGCGCCGGGCCGCCGCGCAGCACACCCCCTGATCCCCTCGTAGTGAACGAGGGCTTGTGTCGTCGATATGCTTGAGTAGTCAAGGAGGTGTCAATGAGTGAGGGGCTGGACGCGGTCCTGCGTCTGATGCGGGCGCAGGCCGCCCTGGTGAAGCGGTTCGACGCGAGTCTCGGCGGACTGCACGGGGTGAGCCTGGCCGACTTCACGATGCTGCTGCGCCTGTCCCAGGCTCCGGGCGACCGTATGCGCCGGGTGGACCTGGCGGAGGCGCTCGGGCTGACGGCGTCCGGTGTCACCCGAGGTCTCGTACCGCTGGAACGCATCGGGCTGGTCAGGCGGGACGCGGACGCCCGCGACGCGCGGGTGGCCTACGCGGCCCTGACGGAGACCGGCCGGGAGCGCCTGGCGGAGATGCTCGTGACCGCGGAGCACGTGGCCGAGGAGGTCTTCGCCGAACCGGCGTGGACCACCGAGGAGACGACACGGCTGGCCGGCCTTCTCGGGCGCCTCGGAGGCATCGGGTTCGCGCGGCGTGGGTCGGGCGGGTCCTGAAGCGAATCGCCGGCCGGGGTCGGACGGAGTGTCCTGTGCGGTGTCCCGTCCGAGGAGGCCGTCCGGTGCCGGCCGGTCTCGGATCCGGCGGCTCCCAAGCCGTCCCGTCGACTCCGCCTTGCCTGTCCCGTGCGCTCGGCGCACGCTGGTGGCATGGGAGCTCGCGACGGGCCCACGCTCATCACCTCCGTCCAGCGGGCCTTCCGCCTGCTGGAGGCGGTGAGCGCGCACGAGACCGGTGCGCCCGCCAAGCAGCTGGCGCGTGAGACCGAGCTTCCGCTGGCCACCGCCTATCACCTGCTGCGGACCCTCGTCCACGACGGATACATCCGCAAGCTCGACGACGGCGGGTTCATCCTCGGCGACAAGATGCAGACGCTCCAGACCCAGGGCCGGGGGCAGGCGCTGCTCAGCCGCGTCCGCCCCACCCTCGCCGCCCTGCGCGACGAACTCGCCGCGGCCGCCTACCTCACCTTCTACGAGGAGGGCGAGATCAGGGTCGCCGAGATCGTCGACGGGCCCCGGGCGCCCCGGGTCGACCTCTGGGTCGGATTCGAGGACGCCGGGCACGCCACCGCCCTCGGCAAGTCCGTCCTGCGGGAACTCGACGAGGAGTCCCGCGACGACTACCTCGCCCGCCACACGCTCGCCGACCTCACCCCGCGGACCATCACCAGCCGGCCGGAACTGCTCCGGCGCCTGGCCGCGTCGCCGGTGGCCCCCGCGGTCACCGACCTGGAGGAGTACGCCCTCGGCACGGTCTGCGTCGCCGTACCCGTCTACAGCGGGGACACGCTCGGTTCGCTCGGCGTCTCGCTCCCCGCGGAGCGGCTGTCCCGGCTCCGCGACGTCGTGACGAAGCTGATCCCGACCGCGAACCGCGTGACCAGGAGCCTGTCGCTCACTATGTGAAATCTCCGTGCTTGTGGATCACGTCTCGAACGTCTTTCCTAGACCAACCGGACATTTCAGGGATGAACCCAGGTGAGGACTGCGGACGAGTATGAGTCGGGCCCGAGAGCACGGTAGCGAGCACTGGCTGAAACGGACGTTCGGGAAGCGAGGTGCCGGTTCCTGGGCGGCGGCCCGCAAGCGCGCCGCCCACCTCGCCTTCGGCACGTCGGTGCTGCCCTTACTGATCGTCGGAGCCATCGTGCTCGTCGACCTGGCGGGCCGGGCGGGAATCCTGTGGCTCCCGCTGCTCGCCGCGGGACCCGCGCTGGCGGCCACGACCAGCCGGCCGTACGGGGTGCTGTGCGTCGGCTTCCTGGCCTCGGCGCTGAGCGCGATGCTCGGCATCCGGGACGGCGTTCCGGGCGGCGAGCTCGTGGCCGTCCTGTCGGCGCTGGCGTCCGTCACGCTGGCGAGCGTCCTGGCCAGCGCGCTGCGCTGGCGCCGCGAACGGGTCCTCGCGGCCGTCCGCTCGGTCGCCGAGGCCGCGCAGCACGCGCTCCTCGCGCCCATTCCGTCGAACGTCGGTCCGTTCCAGGTCGCCGTGCGCTACAGCGCCGCAGCGGCCGAGGCCCGGATCGGCGGCGACCTCTACGCGCTGGTGCCCACACCGCACGGCGTGAGGATGATCATCGGTGACGTCCGGGGCAAGGGGCTGCCCGCCGTGGGTACGGCCGCGCTCGTGCTCGGCGTCTTCCGCGAGGCCGCGTACGACGAACCGGACCTCCTCGCGGTCGTCGCCAGGATCGAGCGGAGCCTGGCGCGCAACCTCGGCTTCGACGACTTCGTCACCGCCGTGGTCGCCGGGTACCCCGAGCCGGGCCGGCTGGAGGTCGTCAACTGCGGGCACGCTCCTCCGCTCCATGTCCGGGCGTCCGGCGGCGTGGTGTCGGTCGACCCCGTCGATCCCGCCCCTCCGCTCGGGCTGCGGGCCCTGACGGGGGAGTCCCCGAGCCTTCAGGTACTGCCGCTGGCCGACGGCGATCAGCTCCTGCTGTACACCGACGGTGTGACCGAGGCCCGCGACCACGGCCGCGAGTTCTACGCCCTCGCGCAAGGCCTGGCACGGCACGTGTCCGACGAACCGGCTGCCACGCTCGCCGCGCTCGACGCCGAACTCCAGGCCCATGTGGGCGGGCGTCTGCACGACGACGCGGCGCTGCTGCTGCTCCGCAAGCCGGTCCTCGCCGAGCCGATGACCGCGGTCACCGCCGGAGCCGGTTCCGCGGTCGCCGGGGTGGGCTGCGGCGGGGGTACGGACCAACTGTGCCGGTGAGGGGGTGAGCGACCGAGTCGCTCACCTCCAGGTGTGCTCCGGTGCGCCCCGGCGTGCGAGGGGCGCACCCGGGACACGGCGGGGCGCACCCCCGGACCCCGTTCAGTGCCGGGCGAACTGGAGCCGGGTCGTCTGCACCGTGTCGGGGCTCAGCGCGATGCCGTCGACGGTCAGGCGCTCACCGTAGATGTCGGTGATCCGGATCGTGCCGCCGCACCCGCCGCCGTCCTCGGCGAGGAAGTAGTTGTAGCCGCTGCGCGGCAGCCGCCGCCAGGTTCCGCCGGCCCGCAGTTCGAGCCGGGCGACCGGGTTGCGGTGCCCGATCACCTGGACCGCGCACCAGTAGCGGCTGGATCCGGTCTTGTAGCGGAGCGCGACCGTAGCGGAGGTGCCGGGGCTCAGCAGCTTCCAGGTGATCGGGATCCGGCCGGCCGACGGGTTCGCGAGCCGGGCGAACGCCTGCGCGCTCAGGTCGAGCTGCCCGGGAGCGCAGCCCGTGGGGCACTCATTGGTGATCCGGACCGTGACGGTGGCGCCGCCGGCCGCCCGCACCCGTACGTACGCCCCGCACGCCTTCGAGGTTTCGTAGTCGGTGTGGTTCATCGCCGCGGTCAGGACGACGTCGCTCGGACCGTAGGAGCAGGAGCCGTCTCCGTTCCCGGCGTCGTACGTGGTCGCCACTCCCCGGTAGCCGACCCCGGGGCGGATCCGTCCCGCCAGGGAAGCGGTCGTCGCCGCGGTGCGCGGGGTGGCCGTGGCCGACGGCCGCGCCGCCGTGGCCGACGGGCGGGCCGTCACGGCCCGGGAGACCGAGGGGTCCGGCGACCGCGTGGCCGTGGGAGACGTCGATCCGGCCGGAGCCGACCGGCCCGGACCCGAGGTCCCCCGGGCGCCGCCGACCGTAGAGGCGACGGGATGCCCCGCGTCGGCCGGGTGGCCGCCGGGACGGAACGCCACGACCAGAGCGACCAGAGCCCCGGCCGCGACCAGGGCGACCAGAGCGGCGTTCCGCGGCCTCGGCCCGCGCCCGCGCCGTCGCGAGCCTCGCTTCGTTTCCTTCATGCGCATCCGTTCTCCGCCCGCGCGGGACCGAGCGGGACACGTCGCATGTCTACTACGGACCATGGATTGACGGGGTCACGTCGAATAAATCCGGCGGATCCGTTCGCGTCCCTGTTCCATGCCCGGCACCTCGATGAGGCGATGGGCCAGCGCGGACACCGGCAGCAGCAGGGCGAAGAACCCCGCTTCGAGCACGGGACGGTCATGCCGGCACCGGCCGATGACGCTGTCGCTCACCGCCAGCAGGACCGGATGCACCAGGTACACGGAGTAGCTGATCGTCCCCAGCCGGGTCAGAGCGCGCGGGAACCTCCGTCGGCGCAGGGCCAGAGCCAGGCCGAAGGTGAGCGCGGCCAGCAGGAGAGCCGTGATCCAGCCGCGCCGCGCGAAGTGAGCGCCGTCGCCCTGCTCGTAGGCGCTGCCCACCGTGCAGACCAGCACCACCGCGGCTGTCCGGGCCGCGTGCGGCCAGGTGCACTCGCCGGCCTCCGCCCGCCGTACCGCGCTGCCGAGGAACATCACGGCCAGGATCACCAGGCCTTCCCAGAGGGGAACCGTGCCGTTGAAGGCGACCAGGACCAGGGCGAGGACGCCTCCCGCGACGGCCCCCGGCACACGCGGCGCGGAACGCCGGGAACTCCCGCAGCACACGGCGATCACGAGCACCGTCGCAGCGAGCATGACCAGGGGGCCGGTGCCGACCACGCAGGACAGCGCGGACGCCCGCGGTACGAACGCCGCCGCCGCGCTCATCGCGGCGAGCGCTCCCAGGACCACGGCCACGGTCGCCGGGTGCCGGTGCAGGCGGACCGTGTACAGGGAGACGACCAGCAGGTAGAAGGCGAGCTCGTACGACAGCGTCCACAGGACGAGCAGCAGACTCGGCGTCCCCAGCAGCTCCTGGAGCAGGGTGAGATGCGCGACGGCGACCGTGACGGGATCCCGCCCCGCGAAGCGAGGGCCGAGGCGCGCGACGCCCAGGAGGTCGAGCAGCACGACCGAGCCGACCAGGGCGGCCCACAGCGGGTAGACACGAAAGGCCCGCCCGATCCAGAACGTCCGCACGCAGCCCCGGCGTTCGAGCGAGGCGGGGATGACATAGCCGCTCACCAGGAAGAACAGCATCACGCCGTACCGGCCGATGTTCACCAGGGGCGCCAGCTGCTCCCTGGACTCCGCCAGGAAGGCGTACGACGCATGGTCGACCGCCACGAGAAGTGCCGCGATCCCGCGCAGCGCGTCCAGCCAGCCCAGCCGCGCGGTGTCGGCTGATCCGCCGGATGGGGGCGACGGCCGGGGGAGCGGCCGGACAGCGGGAGGTGCCGGTTCCATGGGGTTTCCCTGCCCGGAGGAGGTTCGCCGGACGGGCCGGCGAGCGGGCACGGCGAACGGAGCGGCCCGGTCCGGCGGCTCGCCGGGACTTGGTTCGCGGGGCCGGACGCCACATGGAAGTGCGAACGCCCGGCCGCACGGCACGGGACACGCTCGAAAGGGACGGCTTTCGCCGGGATCGCCCATCCTGCTGGATCCACGCGGGTGAACCGCACGGCGGCGGGGGCGGCCGACCGGGGCCACTTCCGGGGCCGCGGCGGCCGGTTCGTGTGTGAGGCGTGCGCTGCGGGCCGCGCGTCGGTCCGCGTGAGGAACGCGCACCCGCCCGGGCGACCCCGGGCGGGCTGGACAGCGGGTCTTGTCGGGGGCGTCAGGCCTCAGGCGTCCGTCGTCAGGGGTACCGCGTCGGTGGCCGGCCGGAAGGCGGGGTGCTCGCCGAGACGGTGTGCGTAGTCCAGGAGCCGGGGCCGCGCGCCGAGGGCCTCCGGGCCGCCGAGACCGGTGAGCGCCACCCATACGTCGACGTCCGCCGCCGTGAGACCGTCGCCGAGGATGTAGGGCCGCGAGGTGAGTTGGCAGTCCAGCAGGTCCAGGGCCGCCGCGAGTTCCGAGGGCGGGGCGGAGGGGGTGACATCGCGCTCCAGCAGATCGCGGAGGGCCTCGATGTCGGCGGTGAGGGAGGGAGGCCAGAGAGTGGAGGGGCAGGTCGTGGAGTGGCCGGAGAGCAGCCCCGCGAGATCGCGGAGGATGTCGGGCGTGTGGTTGCTGACGATGCGTCCGCTCCAGCGGTCGCACAGTGCCGGTGCCGTCAGCGGCCCGTCGAAGTGATGCTCGGTCGCCTCGTAGGCCCGGCGCAGTGAAGCGTAGGCGTCGGGGGTGCGCACGGGGTCCGTGAGGAGTGTGGTGGCGACCGAGTCCTTCAGACCGAGCAGCCCCAGGGTGATGGCGATGCGCAGCGAGTGCGGACAACTCCGCGACAGATACAGCTCGTAGCGGTGCGGAGCCGGGTAGAAGCCGCCGGCCAGGCCCACGCCGATGCGGCTGTCGACACGGTGGGGGAGGACGGACGGCGCGACCGCCGGCGTGAGCCGAAGCGTGGAGGGGAGCGTGGAGGGGAGCGAAATCTGTTCACAGGGACGGGTGTTGACGGAACTGGACGTGCGCGAAGCTGTCTCAGGCATGACTCTCCCTGGGGGAAGACGGAAGCCACCGCCGCTTTGTGGGCACCGGCGGCCGGAATGCGGATTGACTGCGCCTGTCGCACCGGTCCGGATCTGACGGACCGGTCGCGGATCAGTAGGCGCTGGAGACACGCAACAGATCGATGTGCAGGCGCCTCGTCAAGCCGTTCCTTGGCATTCCCACCGGTCCCGACCTCAGGGCTCGCGAGACGCGAGACCACGCTTGCCCCGCCACGCCGGCGGGACCCGGTCGTCACCCGGGGCACCCCGTCGCGGTGGAAGGGTTGCCTGTCAGCGGGCCGGGGCCGATGACCACCGGAGGGGGCGAACCCGCACCGAGGGGCGCTGACAATCGTGACCGTCCATGCAAGTTTCGGGGCGCTCTGTTGTGCCGTCAAGAAGGCCGACAACACGGTCTCACCTGGTGGTCACCCGCATTGACATTCTTTTCCGGACAGGCCTAACGTGCGGCCCACAACAGGATGCCTTTTCGGCCGGAGAAGAAATGGTGACGGCGATGCACACAGCTGACGGGACGGCCGCATGGCGGCGCACCGGTCGCGATGTGCTGTGCGCCGACCGCTCCGTGGACCTGCTGCGTGTCAACAGCGCCCTGTGTACGGGCATGTGCCGCCCTCTCAGCCAGGGCTGACGGTTCCTCCGAGTCTCTGACGTCCACCGCTGTCGCGGTGCGTCCCTTCCTGTCCAGCCCCCGTTCCGCATGCCGCCGCGCACCGCCTCGTACCGAGCCGTCTCCCGCTCGGCGCGGCGCTGCCGCCCGCGTGGATCCGGGGTGTCCGAATCCGCTGGAGCTCCCCATGAGTCAACCTCCTGGCAGCGCTGTGTCCTTGGGATCAGCGACGCCCGCAGAGGCGATCCCCCTGACCGACCTTCCTGCCGCACCCGAACCCCTGGCCGCTCAGCGGGTCCTTCCGCTCCGGCGTCCCGGCCGCTGGATCATCACGGCCGTGGTGCTCGTGCTGGTCGCCCAGATCGCCCACGGCCTGGTGACCAACCCCTTCTACCAGTGGGACCGCTTCCAGTACTGGTTCCTGCGCCCGACCGTTCTCGACGGCCTGCTGATCACCCTCGAAGTCACGTTCTACAGCGCCGTGCTGGGCCTGCTCGGCGGCATTCTGCTGGCGCTGGCCAGGCTCTCCCGGAGCCCGGTGCTCCGCGCGGTGAGCTGGGTCTACACCTGGCTGTTCCGTTCGGTGCCCCTCATCGTGGTGCTGCTCTTCCTCTACAACTTCAGTGCGCTGTACCGGACGCTGAGCGTAGGTGTTCCGTTCGGTCCCGCCTTCTTCAGCTTCGACGAGTCGCGCCTGGCCACCGACATGGCCGTCGCCGTCGTGGGACTGAGTCTGAACGAAGCGGCGTACGCCTCCGAAGTGGTACGCGGCGGCCTCCTCTCCGTGGACCAGGGGCAGCACGAGGCCGCCTCCGCCCTGGGTCTGCCGAAGCGGTACCAGTTCGCGAGGATCGTCTTCCCGCAGGCACTGCGCTCCATCACCCCCAACTACGTCAACCAGCTGATCGGTCTGATCAAGGGCACCTCGCTGGTCTTCTACGTGTCCCTGCTGGACCTGTTCGGAACCGTGCAGAGCATGGGCAGCACCTACCCCGGCGACATCGTGCCCCTGCTCCTCGTCGCCACCGCCTGGTACCTGATCCTCACCAGCGTCGTCTCCGTCGTCCAGTTCTACGTCGAGCGGTACTACTCGCGGGGCGCGCTGCGCACCCTGCCGCCGACCCCGTTGCAGAAGGTGCGAAGCGGTCTGCGCGAGGCGCGGGCCCGGGTCCGTAGGGAGACGGCGATATGAGCGGCGTGACGAGCAGCCCCCGGCCGGCGGCGGTCGAGGTGCACGACGTCCACAAGTGGTACGGCCTCCAACAGGTCCTGAACGGCGTCGAGTTGACCGTACGGCCCGGTGAGGTGACGGTCATCCTCGGACCGTCCGGCTCCGGGAAGTCCACCCTCCTGCGCGTGATCAACCACCTGGAGAAGCCCGAACTCGGCCATGTCAGCCTGAACGGCGAGCTCATCGGCGTACGCCGGCAGGGCGACCGGCTCAAGGAGCTGAGCGAGCGGGTCATCCTGGCCCAGCGCAGCCGCATCGGGTTCGTCTTCCAGAACTTCAACCTCTTCCCCCATCTGACCGTCCTGGGCAACGTGGCCGCTGCTCCGGTGGCGACCGGCAGGCTGTCCAGGCCCGGGGCAAGGGAGTTGGCCCGCGAGCTGCTCGCGCGGGTGGGCCTGGTCGACAAGGCAGGGGCCTACCCACGGCAGTTGTCGGGCGGTCAGCAGCAGCGCGTCGCCATCGCCCGTGCTCTCGCCCTGCGGCCCGGGGTCATCCTCTTCGACGAACCGACGTCCGCCCTGGACCCCGAACTGGTCGGCGAGGTCCTCGCCGTCATCAAGGACCTGGCCCACAGCGGCACCACCCTCGTCATCGTCACCCACGAGATCGGCTTCGCCCGGGAGATCGCCGACCGGGTGGTCTTCATGGACGGCGGCCGGATCGTCGAACAGGGACCGCCCGAGCAGGTGCTGGACCAGCCGCGAGAAGCGCGCACCAGAGAGTTCCTGAGCAAGGTGCTCTGACCGCTCCCGCCCGGACGCCCCGCGCGACACCGCTCGACGGGGCGCTCCCTCGCGCTGCCTTCCCCGACCCACGGCGGGGCAGCCCCCTCGATTCCGCGGCCCACCCGGGCCGCTCCCCCCACGTTCCTCACCGCACACCCGAAAAGGACAGCCATGCGTACCCTCGGCCTGAACAGCAGGACCCTGCGCGGCGTCGCCGCGACCGCCGCCGTCGCCTCCCTCGCCGCCTCTCTCGCCGCCTGCGGCGGAGACAGCGACGCCGCCACCCGGACGCGGTCCGACAAGGCCGGCACCGTGACGGTGGGAGCACTGTCCAACGGAGCCGCCAAGGAGACCGCGCTGAACGTGTCCGAGGTGAAGGCGATCAGCGCAGAGCTGCCCAAGTCCGTCACCAAGAAAGGCACGTTGGTGGTCGGCATCGGCGCGCTGCCCGCCGGCTCGGCGCCGCTGAACTTCGTCGGCTCGGACCAGAAGACGCTCACCGGCAGCGAACCGGACCTCGGCAAACTGGTCGCGGCCGTCCTCGGACTGAAGCCGGTGGTCAAGAACTCGACCTGGGAGAACCTCTTCGTCGGCGTCGACAGCGGCAAGGTCGACGTGGCCTTCTCCAACGTCACCGACACCGAGGAGCGCAAGAGAAAGTACGAGTTCGCCTCCTACCGGCAGGACAACCTCGCCTTCGAGGTTCCGAAGAAGAGCACCTGGAACTTCGGCGGCGACT
Source organism: Streptomyces sp. NPDC024698 (assembly GCF_055559015.1). Lineage (NCBI taxonomy): Bacteria > Bacillati > Actinomycetota > Actinomycetes > Kitasatosporales > Streptomycetaceae > Streptomyces > Streptomyces sp. NPDC024698. The sequence goes on from NZ_JBVHLK010000010.1 coordinate 40,039, forward strand.
ACCGCAACCTCGCGGGTAGGACCGTCGCGGTGGGCGCCGGCACCAACCAGGAGAAGATCCTCCTGGAGTGGAAGGCGAAGCTGGCCAAGGAGGGCAAGAAGCTCACCGTCAAGTACTACCAGGACAACAACGCCACCGCCCTCGCCCTGAACAGCGGGAAGATCGACGCCTCCTTCGGCCCCAACCCCGCCGTCGCCTACCACGTCACCCAGAACGCCAAGTCCCCCAACCCGACCCGCAACGCAGGGCAGTTCTCCGGCGCGGGCGAGACGATCCAGGGGCTCATCGCGGCCACGGCGAAGAAGGACAGCGGGCTCGCCAAGCCGGTCGCCGACGCCATCAACTACCTGATCAAGAACGGGCAGTACGGCAAGTGGCTGGCCGCCTGGAACCTCTCGAACGAGGCGGTCAAGACCTCCGAGGTCAACCCGCCCGGCCTGCCGCTCGACAACTCCTGAACCACACCGCCCGCCCAGGGGACTCCGCCGCGCCGCGGCGGAGTCCCGGGGCGCGTCCGGCCGCGTTCCAGATACGGAGAACCCGCACCGCCATGTCCACCAGCCTCAGCCCCGTCGCCTCCCCGGGTCCGACCGCACCGCACGTCCTCGACAACGCGGCCTGGGCCGCGCTCACCGGCCCGCACGCCCACCTCGCCGAGCGCGTCGGCGGCGCCGCCCGCTACCCCACGGACGTGTCCCCGTTCGCCGCCCTCGACGACCCCGCCGACCCCCGCTCCTGGGCGGACCTGGCCGAGCTCGTCGGTCCCGGCACCCTCACCCCGGTCACCGCGGTCCAGACCGTGCCCGCCGACTGGACGATCGAACAGAGCGGTGAGGGAGTCCAGTTGACCGCCACCGCGCTGCACTCGGAGCCCGCGCCCGAGGCGATACGCCTCGGCCCCGACGACGTCCCCGAGATCCTCGACCTGATCGCCCTCACCCGCCCGGGCCCCTTCCTGCCCCGTACCGTCGAACTCGGCACCTACCTCGGCCTGCGCGAGGACGGCCGTCTGGTCGCGCTGGCCGGCGAACGGCTGCGCCCGCCGGGATGGACCGAGATCAGCGCGGTGTGCACCCACCCCGGCCACCGGGGCCGGGGCCTGGCCACCCGCCTGGTCCGCGCGGTCGCGGCGGGCATCAGGGAACGGGGAGACACCCCCTTCCTCCACGCGGCCGCCGACAACACGAACGCGATCCGGCTCTACGAATCGATCGGCTTCACCCTGCGCCGCCGCACCCGGTTCATGCTCGTCCGCACCCCTGGCGGACACCAGGCCGCGCCGCAACGACAAGATGCCGCCGGAGCGCCGGAAGAAAAGGCATAGCCGTGCGGTTGCCATGGTTCAGGACCGTGCGGCGCCCCGTCGGGCGCCGGCGGGCACCGGGCGGAGAACGCCCCCGCGAGCGCGGGGCCCAGAGGGCGGAGGTGAGACACATGCGGCACGTGTCCCACCGCGCGCCGAGCCCGCTCCCGCCCCGCCTTCCGCACCTGTACGGCCGGCCGCACATCGATCTGCTGCGGTTCGCCGGCGCCCTCTGTCGCCCCTGACCTGTTTCCACGCAGCCGCGCCCCGCTCACCAGGGCGGGCTTCCTCGTACGGTCGATCAGGAAGGCACCTCCGTGTCCTCGTCACCCCCTTCGCTGCACCTCGCCGTCGCCCTGGACGGCGCCGGCTGGCATCCGGCCGCCTGGCGCGAGCCCGTGGCCCGCCCCCACGACCTGCTGACCGCCGGCTACTGGACCGGCCTCGTCGCCGAGGCCGAGCGCGGTCTGCTCGACTTCGTGACCATCGAGGACGGACTCGGCCTCCAGTCCTCCTCCTTCACCGGACCCGACGGGCGCACCGACCAGGTCCGCGGCCGCCTCGACGCCGTCCTCATCGCCTCGCGCGTCGCGCCGCTGACCCGCAACATCGGTCTCGTGCCGACGGTCGTGGCCACCCACACCGAGCCGTTCCACCTGTCCAAGGCGATCGCCACCCTCGACTACGTGAGCTCCGGCCGCGCGGGCCTGCGCGTACAGGTCAGCGCACGCCAGAACGAGGCCGCGCACTTCGGACGGCGCACCTTCCCGCCCTTCCGCATCGAGGACTACGACACGCCCGCCGCCCAGGAACTGGTCACCGAGCTCTTCGACGAGGCCGCCGACTACGTCGAGGTCGTGCGCAGGCTCTGGGACAGCTGGGAGGACGACGCGGAGATCCGCGACCGTGCCACCGGCCGTTTCATCGACCGCGACAAGCTCCACTACATCGACTTCGAGGGCGGGAACTTCCGCGTCAAGGGCCCCTCGATCACGCCCCGGCCGCCGCAGGGACAGCCGGTCGTCAGCGCGCTGGCCCACGCCACCGTCCCGTACCGGCTGGTGGCCAGGTCCGCCGACATCGGCTACGTCACCCCGCACGACGCCGACCAGGCGCGTGCCGTCGTCGGGGAGATCCGCGCCGAGCAGACCGCGGCCGGGCGGGCCGACGAGACCGTGCACGTCTTCGGCGACCTCGTCGTCTTCCTGGACGACGAGCCCGGAGCCGCCGAGGCCCGCCGCGAGCGACTGGACGCCCTCGCGGGCCGGCCGTACACGAGCGACGCCCGGATCTTCACCGGCACGCCGGTCCAACTTGCCGATCTGCTCCAGGAGTTGAGCGAGGCAGGACTATCCGGCTTCCGGCTGCGGCCCGCCGTCGCCGGGCACGACCTCCCCGCGATCACCCGTGACCTGGTGCCCGAACTCCAGCGCCGGAACGTGTTCCGGCGGGCCTACGAGGCCGACACCCTGCGCGGGCTGCTCGGGCTGGCCCGCCCCGCGAACCGCTACGCCACGACCGCCTGAGCCGGAAGGACCCCGACCATGAGCAAGCCGCTCAAGCAGATCCACCTCGCGGCGCACTTCCCCGGTGTCAACAACACCACCGTGTGGAGCGACCCCGAGGCCGGCAGCCACATCGAGTTCAGCTCGTTCGCGCACTTCGCGCGGACCGCCGAGCGCGCCAAGTTCGACTTCCTGTTCCTCGCCGAGGGCCTGCGACTACGCGAACAGGGCGGGAAAATATACGACTTGGATGTCGTGGGACGGCCCGACACCTTCGCCGTCCTCGCCGCGCTCGCCGCCGTCACCGAACGCCTCGGTCTGACCGGCACCATCAACTCCACCTTCAACGAGCCCTACGAGGTGGCCCGCCAGTTCGCCAGCCTCGACCACCTCTCCGCCGGACGCGCCGCCTGGAACGTCGTCACCTCCTGGGACGCCTTCACCGGCGAGAACTTCCGGCGCGGCGGCTTCCTGCCGCAGGAGGAGCGCTACTCCCGGGCCAAGGAATTCCTGAGCACCGCAGGCGAGCTCTTCGACTCCTGGCGCGGGGACGAGATCGTCGCCGACCAGGAGACGGGCACGTTCCTGGACGACGCGAAGGCCGGAGCCTTCGTCCACGAGGGCCGGCACTTCGACATCGAGGGCCAGTTCAACGTCCCCCGCTCCCCGCAGGGCCGCCCGGTGATCTTCCAGGCCGGTGACTCCGAGGAAGGCCGGGAGTTCGCCGCGTCGAGCGCCGACGCGATCTTCAGCCGGTACTCCACCCTCAAGGAGGGCCAGGCCTTCTACACGGACGTCAAGGGCCGTCTCGCCCGCCACGGCCGCCGTCCCGACCAGCTGCTGATCCTGCCCGCCGCGACCTTCGTGCTCGGGGACACCGACGCCGAGGCCGAGGAGCACGCGCGCGAGGTGCGGCGCCTCCAGGTCAGCGGCGCCACCGCCATCAAGCACCTGGAGTTCGTCTGGAACCGCGACCTGTCCGCGTACGACCCGGACGGGCCGCTGCCCGACATCGACCCGGACCTCGGGGAACACACCGTCGCCCGGGGCCGTGCCCAGGTCCGGATGTACCGCGACCCGCTGGCCACCGTCCGGGAGTGGAGGGAGCGGGCGGCCGCCAACAACTGGTCCATCCGCGACCTCGTCATCGAGACCGGGAGCCGGCAGGCCTTCGTGGGCAGCCCGGCGACGGTCGCCCGGACCATCGACGCGTTCGTCCAGGCCGACGCCTCCGACGGGTTCATCCTGGTCCCGCACATCACCCCGGGCGGCCTGGACTCCTTCGCGGACACCGTCGTCCCGCTCCTCCAGGAACGCGGCGTCTACCGCACCGAGTACGAGGGCACCACCCTGCGCGACCACCTCGGCCTCGCCCACCCCGACGCCGAGGCCCGGGCCGCCCGGGTGGCGTCATGAGACGCCCGTACCGGGCCCCGTACCGGGAGCCGTGCCACCGCCCTCCCGGCCCACCGTCCGCCACCGCCCCCCTGTCCGTCGACCGCTGAGGAGGCCCCAGCACATGTCCGACATCCCTCTCGGTGTACTCGACCTGGTTCCGGTGTCCTCGGGTTCCACGGCCGGGGACGCGCTGCGCAACTCCATCGACCTGGCCCGCCGGGCCGAGAGCCTCGGCTACACCCGCTACTGGTTCGCCGAGCACCATCTCAACCCCGGTGTGGCCGGCACCTCGCCGGCCGTCGTCATCGCCCTGACCGCCTCCGCGACCTCGACCATCCGGCTCGGCGCCGGTGCCGTCCAACTCGGCCACCGCACCGCCCTGTCCACGGTCGAGGAGTTCGGCCTGATCGACGCGCTGCACCCCGGACGCCTCGACCTGGGCCTCGGACGCTCCGGCGGCCGGCCGTCAGGCAAGCCCGCCGCACCGCCGGTGACCGCGACGCCCGTGACCGACGGCCGCGCCCCGAACGGGCTCCTCATACCGCCCCGCTTCTCCTTCGAGCACCTCCTCGGCTCACCGAGGATCGCCCTTCAGCGCACGCTCCTCCAGCAGCCCAACGCCCAGTCGCAGGACTACGGAGAGCAGATCGACGACATCCTCGCGCTGCTCGCGGGCACCTACCGTTCGGCCGACGGCGTCGAGGCGCGCGCGGTCCCCGGCGAGGGCGCCGACCTGGAACTGTGGATCCTCGGCAGCAGCGGCGGGCAGAGCGCCGAGGTCGCGGGCCGGGGCGGTCTCCGGTTCGCGGCGAACTACCACGTCAGCCCCGCCACCGTCCTGGAGGCCGTGGACGGCTACCGCGCCGCGTTCCAGCCCTCCGACATCCTCGACAAGCCCTACGTCAGCGTGTCCGCGGACGTCGTGGTCGCCGAGGACGACGAGCGGGCCCGCGAACTCGCCACCGGGTACGGCCCCTGGGTCCGCAGCATCCGCACGGCCGAGGGGGCCATCGAGTTCCCCACCCCGGACGAGGCGCGCGCCCACGTCTGGTCGGACGCGGACCGGGCTCTCGTCCAGGACCGCCTCGACACCCAGTTCGTCGGCTCCCCCCGGCGGGTCGCCGACCAACTGGAGCAGCTGCAAGAGGCCACCGGGGCCGACGAGTTGCTCATCACCACGATCACCCACGGACACGCGGACCGGGTCCGCTCCTACGAACTGCTGGCCGAGGAGTGGCGCAAGCGGTGACCCGGCACCGGCCCCTGGAGTGACGGCCAGGGGCGACGAACAAGGCACCCCGTGCCCGGAGTTCCGGGCACGGGGTGCCTTGTTCGTGGACGGGGCGATCTCCCGTGGAGAAGGCGCGGACCCGGGCCGGGTGCTCGCATTTCAGGCGGTCGACGCGAGTGCCGTCGTGCGGCCGCCCAGCGTGGCCGAGAAGTGGTCCGTCACCTGCTCCAGGGCACGGGCCGCGGCGGGTGCGATCACGGCTGTGCCGTCCTCGCCCGCGGTGATGTCCTTGTCGAGGGTGAACCAGCCGGGCACGATGTGCGAGGCGCCCATGGAAGTGAGCACCGGACGCAACGCGTAGTCGATGGCGAGGACATGGGCCGTACTGCCGCCGGTGGCGAGGGGCAGCACCGTCTTGCCGGTCAGCGCGTACTGCGGGAGCAGGTCGAGGAGCGACTTCAGCAGGCCGGAGTAGGCGGCCTTGTAGACGGGAGTGCCGATCACCACGCCGTCGGCCTTCTCGAACAGGGCCGCCGTCTCGACGATCGCCGGATGCCGGAAGTCGGCTCCGAGCAGCGCGTGGGCGGGCAGCGTACGCACCTCCAGGGAGATGACCTCGTGGCCCTGGAGGCGGAGCCGGTCGTCGAGGTGGCGCAGGAGCCGGGTGGTGCGGGAGGTGGGGGAGGGGCTTCCGGAGACGGACACGATGGTGGCCATGGCGGACCTTCCGGGTCGGGATGCGGTTGTGTGAACGCGGGTCGTCGGGTGCCGGCCGGTCGGCCGGGCCCGCTCGTCGGGAGGGCCGTCGGCGGACGTCGCGGCCGGCGGCCCTCCCGACGGGAACTCACCAGGCGCTGGAGCGCACACTGACCAGCGGCCGCAGGTCACCCCGCAGCGCCTCCAGGAAGCCGACGACCTCGGCCGCCACCGAACGGTGCTGGAGGTCGTTGAGGACGTCGTGGTGAGCGCCGTGGACGACCGAAAGGCGGGCCAGGGGAAGCGACTTGGCCAGGCGGGCCAGTGCCTCGTCGTCGGCGAGCGGATCGGAGTCGCCGACGAGCATCAGGGTGGGCAGGGACGACTCGCTGTCGTAGGCCGCGCCGACCAGCGAGTCCGGGATCACGTCGTCGAGCGAACCGCGCCGTACCTCTGGGTCCTGGGTGAGGCGGCTTCGATGGGTGGGGCACGAGGTGCGGACGTCGAGCTCGGCGTCCCACGACTCGCCGGCGGCGTCGGTCTTCGCGGACGGGCCGGGAAGACCGGCGAGGACCAGGGCGTTCGGCCACCAGGCCGCCGGAGCCCTGGCCCCGCCGAGGAGCGCGGCGAGCGCCACGGCCCCCGAGTCCGCGCCGACGAGGACGACCGGCCGTACGACACCTTCCTGCGAGGCGGTGTCCTCGACGGCCTCGGCGAGCCGGGCCTCCAGCTCGGTCAGGGACGCGGCCGGGTCTCCGGCGTCGAGCGTCGGCGGGTCGATTACGCGGACCCGGTAGGCGTCGGCGGCGAGTCGTCCGCCGAGGCGCGTGTAGGTCGCCCGGGTCTCGCCGCGGCCGGGAACCACGAGGATCGTGCCGCGGACGAGGAGCCCTTCGGGCCCGTGGTGGTCGGTGTACTGGGACATCTCAGGCTCCTGCGGATACGGGTGCGACGGGGGCGGCCTCGTCCGGGTGCACGGGCTTCCAGCCCAGCGCGGGCGCCACCTCGGTCGCGATGAGTTCGAGGGCGCGCACGGCGGCGTCGTGGTCGGGGACGGCGGGGTTGAACTGGGCGATCAGGTCGGTCGCCACCGGCAGGACCTTCTCCCGGCTCAGAGCTTCGACGACGTCGTCGGGACGGCCGTAGAACGATTGGAAGCGGCGCAGCGCCTCGTCCCTGTCGAGGCCCCGGGGGAACGCGCCGCTCTTCGCCATGCGCAGCGCCGCCCGGTGCACGTCGTCGCCGATCGCGCGGAGCGCCGTGCGCCGGTCCTTGGCCGGGAAGACGAAGCGCGACAGGCCGACGCGCGGGCGGTGCGGCTGGTCCCAGGCGGCGAGGAAGGCGTCGGCCCAGGGCCGCTGCACCTCGTCGGTGGGGGAGTCGAATCCGTAGGCCGCCCGGTTGAGCAGCAGGTTCGAACCGCGGCGCGCCGCGTACTCGGCCCCGTGCGCGCTGAACACGCCCTGCCAGACACGGCGGCCGAAGTCGCCGGGGCGGGGCTGGATACGGAAGCCGGGTGTGCCCACCTCGTCGTGGGCCAGGGCCCGCCGCAGGACGTCGAGGTTCTCGCTGGTCAGTTCGCTTTTGCGGGCGGCGTCCTTGCCGAACGCGGCGTACTCCCGGTCGCTCGATCCGCTGCCCACGCCGATCTCGACGCGGCCGCCGCTGAGGGCGTCGACGGTGGCGATGTCCTCGGCGAGGCGCACCGGGTCCTCCAGCGGGAGCACGGTGACGGCGGTGCCCAGCCGGATCCGGGTGGTCCGCGCGGCCGCGTGGGCGAGGAAGGTCCAGGGCGAGGACAGACCCCCGCCGCCGAGGGCGACGTGGTGCTGGGCCACCCAGCCGACGTCGAAGCCGAGTTCGTCCGCGACGGCGAACAGGTCCTGTGCGTTGCGGTAGGTACGGGCGACGTCCTGATCGCGTCCCTGGACGTGGGTGAGGAAGCCGAGCCTGAAGCGTGGTCGCTCGCTCGTCATGCGATGTCGGCCTTTCGGTGGCGGGTCGTCTCGTCGGGGCGCCGTGCCGGACGGTTCTTCGGTGAGGCGGCCACCGGGCACGGCCGGTGGAGGCCGGTTCTGCTCCACCGGCCGGTCGCGGCGGATTCTCAGTCGTCCGCGAGCTGCGGCTCGCGGGCGTGACGGTTGGCCGGGACGGGCAGCCCGAGGTTGCCGCGCAGGGTGTCGGCCGCGTACTCGGTGCGGAACAGCCCGCGCTTCTGGAGGACCGGCACGACGCCGTCGACGAAGAGGTTCAGCTCCTCCTCGGTGCGGAAGGCGAGGTTGATGCCGTCGAAGGTGCCGGCGTCGAACCACTTCTCGATGGTGTCGGCGACGGTCTCCGGAGCCCCGACGAACGGCGAGCTCCGGAACTGATTGACGGACTCGGCGACCTGGCGCAGCGTCAGGTTCTCCGTACGGGCCCGCTCGATGAGGGCGGCGGCGCCGGTGCGGCCGCCCTTCTCCGCGAGGTGCGCGACATCGGGGAAGGGCGCGTCCAGGTCGTGCTCGCTGAAGTCGTAGGCGCCGAAGGCGCGTCCGAGCAGGGCGAGGTTGCGCACGAAGTCGTTGTCCTCCTCGAAGATCTCCCGTTCGCGGCGCCGGGCCGCCTCGTCGGTGGAGGCGACCACCGGGCTCCCGTGGATGAAGATCTTGATGTGCTCGGGGTCGCGGCCGTACGAGACGGTGCGCTTCTTGATGTCGGCGTAGTACTCCTGGGCCTGCTGGAGCGTGCCGCCGGGCGCGTAGATGCCCTCGGCGACCTGCGCGGCCAGATCGCGGCCCTCCTCGGAGACTCCGGCCTGGAAGATGACCGGCTGGCCCTGCGCGGAGCGCGAGAGGTTCAGCGGTCCCGCCACCTTGAAGTGCTCGCCCTCGTGGTCGAGCGCGTGCAGCCTGGACGGGTCGAGGAAGACGTCCCTGGCCACGTCGGCGGGGAAGGCGTCGTCCTCGTAGGAGTCCCAGAGACCCCGGGCCACCTGGACGAACTCCAGCGCGCGGCCGTAGCGCGCGGTGTAGTCGAGGTGTTCGTCGAGTCCGAAGTTGCGGGACGTACCCGTGTCGAAGCTGGTGACGACGTTCCAGCCGGCCCGGCCGCCGCTGATGTGGTCGAGGGAGGCGAACCGCCGGGCCAGGTTGAAGGGCGAGTTGTAGGTCGAACTGGCGGTTCCCACCAGGCCGATGTGCCGGGTGTGGGTGGCGACCGCCGACAACAGGGTGAGCGGTTCCAGGCGGTTGAGGTAGTGCGCCGGATAGGTGGCGTTGATGAACTGGCTGTCGACGATGAACAGGGCGTCGAACAGCGCGTGTTCGGCCGCCTTCGCCAGCCGGATGTAGTAGTCGATGTCGATGCTCGCGTTCTTCGCCACGCGCGGGTCCTTCCACAGACCGTGCTGGCCGGGACCGCCGACGCCGTAGGGGTGCAGGGCGAGGTGGATCGTGCGGGTCATGGGTTTCTTCCTGTCTTCGAGTGCTTCAGACGTTCAGCAGGGCGCGGAGGGCGGCGCGTTCGGCCCGGTCGGCCGAGGCGGAGCGCAGCGTGGGCGCGGAACGGACGAGCAGGCGCGTGTAGGGGTGTCGGGGCCGGCCGATGACATCGCGGGCGGCCCCGGTCTCGACCAGTTCGCCCCGGTAGAGCACGGCGATGCGGTCGGCGATCCCCGCGACGGAGCCGAGGTCGTGGGAGATGAACACGAGGGCCACCCCGTCGTCGCGGAGTTCCTCCAGGATGCGCAGGATCTGGACGCGGTTGGCGGAGTCCAGGGCGCTGACGGGCTCGTCGAGGATGAGCAGCCGGGGTTCGGTGATCAACGCCCGTGCCACGGCGACGCGTTGGCGCTGACCGCCGGAGAGTTCACCGGGCAACCGGCCGAGCAGGTCCGCGGAGAGATGGACGCGGGCCAGGAAGGCGCGGACCCGGTCCGCCGTCTCGGCGCGGGACACGCCCCGGACGAGCAGGGGTTCGCTCAGCGAGGCTTCGACGGTGAGGTCCGGATCGAGGCTGCGCAGGGGGTCCTGGAAGACGTACTGGACCAGGCCGCGCCGCCGCAGCGCACGCCACTGCCCGCGGCCGTACGCGCTGACGTCCTCGCCCGCGACGACGACGGACCCCGCCGAGGGCCGCACCAGACCGAGCACCGCCCGGGCCAGGGTGGACTTGCCCGAACCCGTCTCGCCGATGATCCCGACGGTCTCGCCCGGAGCGACGCTCAACGAGACGCCGTGCAGCGCGAGTCGGGGCCGCCTGCGCGATCCGTAGCGGACCGCGAGATCCCTGATCTCCAGGACGGCCCGCTCCGGTTCCGGGGAGCGGGCGGACTCCGGGGCCGGAGCGGACTTCACGGTCTCGGTGGTCATGACTCCCCTTCGGGCGCGAGGAACTTCTCCAGGCCGTACTGCTCGTGCTCGGCGATCAGCAGCCGGGTATAGGGGTGCCGGGGACGGTGGAGCACGACCTCGGCCGGGCCCTGTTCGACCACCTCGCCGTGGCGCATGACGAGGACCTCGTCGCACAGCTGGGCGACGACGGCCAGGTCGTGGGAGACCAGGACCAGGGCCAGCCCGGTCCGCTCGCGCAGATCGGCCAGCAGGTCGAGGATCTCGGCCTGGACGGTGACGTCGAGCGCGGTGGTGGCCTCGTCGGCGATGAGGACGCGCGGGCCGGCGGCGATGGCCACGGCGATGAGGACTCGCTGGAGCATGCCGCCGGACAGCTCGTGGGGGTACTGGGAGGAGACGAGTTCGGGGTCCCGGAGCTGGACCGACCGCAGCAGTTCGATCGTCCGGCGCCGTGCGGTGCGCCGCTTGAGACCGGTCTTGACCCGGAGGACCTCGGCCATCTGGGCGCCCACGCGGATCGAGGGGTTGAGGTAGGACGCCGGGTCCTGGAAGACGGCGCTGATCGTGGCACCGCGCAGGTCCGTCCACCGGGCCGGGGACAGACCGGCGATGTCGTGGCCCCCGATCTCCACCGAACCGCCGGTGATCTCGAAGGGCGCGGGCAGGATTCCCAGCGCGGCACGGCAGGTGAGGGTCTTCCCGCTGCCGGACTCGCCGACGATGCCGACGGCGCTGCCGGGCGTGAGCGTGAAGCTGACGCCGTGGACGATCTCCCGGCCGCCGCCCCCCTCGCCGATGCGTACATCGCGTACGGCCAGCACCGGGGCCGGCGGTTCGGAGGGCGCGGGCGGAGCGGGCTCCGTGGTCTCCGGGGCTTCTTCGGCCTTCGGGGTCTCGGTGAGGAGTTTCCCGGACAGGGTCGTCATCGCACACCTCCGGCGGGAGCGGGAGCGGCCGGGGCACGCCGGTCGGGGCGGGTCCTGCCGCGTCCGGCCGCCGTGCGGCCCGCCTCGCCGGAGACGTCACGGACGGCGTCGGCGAGGAGGTTGCAGGCCCAGACCGTCACCATGATCAGCAGGGCGGGGGCCAGCGGTGCCCACGGCTGATGGCTGAGATAACCCAGATCGGACGCGAGCAGACCGCCCCAGGTGGGCGCGGGAGGCTGCACCCCGATCCCGAGGAAGGTCAGGCTCGACACGATGACGAAGCCGACACCGACGGTCTGGGCCAGCGCCACCGCGATCGGCGGAAGCACCTTGGCCCACACGTGGCGCCGTACGATCCAGCCGGTCGAGGCGCCCGAGACGATCGCGGCCTCCACGTACGGCGAGCGGGCCACGGCCAGGGTGGCGGCGCGGGCCACGCGGTAGAACAACGGGGACACCAGGGCGCCCGTGACGAGCATGGCCTGGGTGAGCCCGTTGCCCAGCAGGGCGACGACGGCGACCGCGAACAGCAGGAACGGCAGGGCGACCAGGGTGTCGGCGAGCCGGAGAGTGACCCATTCGAAGGCCCGGCCGAGGTGGACCGACAGGATGCCGGGGACGGCACCGATCGCCAGGGCCGTGAACGCGACCTCCAGCGAGCCGAGGACGCTGACCCGAGAGCCGGCCAGGAGCCTGCTCAGCACGTCACGGCCGAGGTAGTCCGTTCCCAGCCAGTGGGCGCCGGAAGCGGCGGCGAGCGTGTGGTCGCTGGTGGCCAGCGGGTCCTGCGGGGCGAGCAGCGGCCCGAACAGGGCGAGCACGGCGATCGCGACGAGGACGGCCAGGGCGATCCGGGCGGAGGTGAGGGTGAGAACGCGGCGCACCATCGTCACACCCCCCGCCCCGCGGCGGGCGTGACGCGCGCCAGCACCAGATTGACGAGCAGGTTGAAGACGACGACCAGGACGATCGACACCACGAGGACCCCCTGCACGGCCGGTACGTCGCCGGCCTGGGCGGAGTCGTTCGCGAACCGTCCGAACCCCTGGAGCCCGAAGATCCACTCCGTGACGACGGAGGCGCCGACCAGGGCGGGGAACTTCAGCCCGAGCGTGGCGAGCGCGGGTCCGAGGCCGTTGCGCAGTACATGGCCGAAGAAGATCCGGCGTGGACTCAGGCCCCGGACGACCGCGCCGGTCACGTAGTTCTCGCGGTAGGCCCCGACGAGGCTGCCGCGCAGCTGACGGGCGACGTCGGCGACGACGTCGAAGCTCAGCGCGACGGCGGGCAGGGTGATGTGGGCGAGCCACGGCCCGAACCCCTGCTCCGCCGGAACGTACCCGGCGGACGGGAACAGATGCAGTCCCACCGCGAAGACGGCGACGAGCACGATGCCGACGACGAACGCCGGCATCACCGAGATCAGGGTGACGAAGCCCGTGATCGCGCGGTCGATCCAGGTGGTGCGGCGCACGGCCGCGATCGTGCCGAGGGCGAATCCCGCGACGACGCCGATGATCAGCGCGAACGTCGCCACCGACAGGCTCACGCCCAGGCCGAGGCCGATGAGCGTGGAGATGTCCGCGCCATTGGTCCAGCTCGTGCCGAGCCGTCCGTGCAGGACGCCCCCGAACCAGTCCGCGTACTGCACGAGGAACGGCCGGTCGAGACCCCAGTGGGCCTCGACCCGGGCGACCGCCGCGGGCGTCGCCTCCTCGCCCAGCTGGATGCGCGCCGGGCTCAGCCCGCTCAGCGACCGCAGGGCGAAGGTCACGAACGTCGCGACCACGAACACGGGCACGAAGATCGCGGCCGACCGGGCGAGGACGGCCAGGACACGGCCCAGGGTGTGCCCGGTCCTGACCGCGGTGCCCGGGAGACGGACGCCGGACGGGGCCGGTGCCTCCGTCGTCGTCATGGGTTGCCCCCTCTCTGTCGTGGGCGGGTTGTCAGTTGCCGCCGGCGATGGTCACGCCGGTCCAGTCGATGTGGGCCGGGTTCTTCGGCAGGGCGGAGATGGACTTGCTCTTGGCGATGAGGTTGGGCGAGGAGTACGTGAAGACCAGCGCCTTGCTCTTGAGGCCGGCCCGGGTCGCCGCCTGGAGGACCTTCGCGTAGTCCGGCGAGCCCAGCGGGGTCCTGCGGACCTTGGCGATGGCCGCCTCGAAGCCGGACGGCTCATAGGGGGAGCTGAGGTTGAGCGGGCCGTCCGGGCCGAAGTGCGCGGTCAGGGTCTGCGCCGCCGAGTCACGGCCCGTGGTGCCGTACAGCGAGAACGTCAGGTCCTTGGCGAAGAACGGCGTGGCCCAGTTCTTGTCGATCTTGATCGTGACCTTGATGCCGACCTTCGCCAACTGCGCCTGGACGATCTCGGCCTGAGGGTCCTCGGCCGGGATGACCAGGTTCAGCTTGAGCGCGCCCGCCTGGTAACCGGCCTCGCCCAGCAGCTTCTTGGCCTTCGCCGGGTCGTAGGCGTACGCGTTCTCGGACTGCGGGTCGTAGGCGACGTAGCCCTTGGGGAACGGCTGGTCGGTCACCGAGCCGTAGCCGAACGTCAGCTTGTCGACGAACTCCTGGCGGTTGACCGCGTAGCGGACCGCGTCGACGACCTTGTCGTTGTCGAACGGCGCCTTGTTGGTGTTGAGGCTGAGGTTGGAGGCGTTGAAGCCGGGCTGCACGAAGACGTCGAGTCCGGCCTTCTTGGCCGCGTCGGCCTGACTGGGCGCTATGTCGGCGAAGTTGTAGACGCCGGTCTGGAGTCCGGAGACGACGGTGGAGGCGTCGGGGGCGGAGCTCAGCTCCACATGGTCGATGTGGATGTTCTCGGCGTCCCAGTAGTCCGGGTTCTTCTTCAGCACCGCCTTGGTGCCGGGGACGAGCTGGGTGACGATGAACGGGCCCGCGCCGACCGGGCTCTGGTCCAGCTTGCCGGGAGAGGCCGCCGCCTTGGGGCTGGCGATCTGAAGGACGCGCTCGCCCAGCAGCTGGGGGATCTGGTAGTCGACCTGGCTGAGGTGGATCACCGCGTCGAGACCCTTGGCGTCCACCGACGTGATCGAGGTCAGGTCGCCGAACAGGGCGGAGTTCTTCTGCTTCTTGGCGCGCTCGATCGCGGCCTTCACGGCGGTGGCGTCGACCGGCGCGCCGTCGCTGAACTTCAGGTTCGGCCGCAGATGGAAGGTGATCACATCGCCCTTGGCGTTGTAGTCCCAGCTCTTGGCCAGATCGGGGACGGCCTTTCCGCTCGCGTCCGTCCGGGTCAACGAGGCGTAGATCAGGGCGAGTTCACGGAACTGGGCGCCGCTGCCGCTGACGACCGGGTCCCAGTGGGCGGGGAAGTAGGAGGAGGTCCACTTCAGGGCGGCGGAGCCGGTGGCCGACGCGGTCTCGCCGCCGCAGGCGCTCAGCGCGGGGACGAGCACGGTGGTGAGGGCGGTTCCCAGGGCGGCTGCGCGGAGCCGCCCGGGGCGCCGGGAGGAGCGGGATGCCGCTGCGGAGGGGCGGGGCGTGAGGCGTCCGGACATCGGTTCGCTTTCTGCGAGAGCTCCCGCCGGCGCCGGGGCGACGGCGGGGGAGCGAAGGACGGCAGCCCCGACGGCGGGCGACGCGCAGCCCGGGAACGGGCATGCCGGTGCGGGCTTGGGCGCACACAAAGGCATGCCGGGTCAGGGCAGGAGGCGTCGTCGGGCCGCGGGGAGGGCCGGGAGACTTGGGGAGGGAAGGCGGAGGAACACCGAGAGGGGGGCGCGCGATGACGGCGGCCGGGCGGCGGTGCGGCGCGGGGCCGGTGCCGGCGGGACGGGAGTCAGGCGCCAGGGGGCCGTGGTCGGCAGGCGGTCAGCGACAGAGAGCGCTGGAGGTGCGCCGCAGGTCCACGTAGCGGCACACCACGCCGGGGTGCGTCGTGAGCATGGTGCACATCCTGGGGCCGGTTCTCGACGGCTGTCAATGGACACCAATTGGTGTCTCATTGGGCGGGACGGGTCTTCGCCGGCGATCGGCGGGAGCCCGGGACGGTGCCGCTCGGCCGACGCCTGACGATCGATCAGGTACTCGGCGCAGGGCGAGCGTCACGCCGTATTCGCCGCCGTACTCCTGACGATCGCTCAGAAATGATTCAACGCACGGCGGAAGAGCCGCCGGTGGCAGGATGGACGGTGGCTTCCTCGGGGTGCAGCCACACCGGGCCGTTGCCCGTCTCCACGCGCACGGCGTCGTCCGGAGGCCAGGAGCCGGCGGTCAGCACCCGATGCTCCGGTCCGGTCAGGCTCCGGTACCGGGCGAGAGCCTCCGAAGGCGCGGGCCTCACGCGCTCCCTCAGCAGCCCCGGACTGAGCTCGTCGAACGCCGACGCGTACTCCTCGTACGAGCGCCACCCGGGCACGGCGCGACACCCCGCACGCGTGCTGACCAGCAACGTCGGCAGGGCGTAACGGTGTCCGCCGTCCGCGGTCTCCTTGGCGGCGCCGGGATGCGGTGAATCCCCCACCGCCGACAGCACCTCGCCGACCGGCCGGCGGGCCTCGGCACGGTCGGCGCGCACGGCTTCCGACACCACCGCCGAGGCCGCGTCGGCGGCCAGTCGCGCGAGGTCGAGGCCGGGCACACCGTGGACAGCGCGGAGCGCCAGCGCGGGCGTGTCCGCCGGTTCACCCAGCACGAACACGCTCTCCCGCAGCCGCCGCAGCACCCGCTCGGTCACCTCCTCGCCCTGCCGCTCCGCGGCCTTGGCGGCCAGCGAGGAGGGCCAGGAACTCGCCGCGACCCGGCTCAGCCGCCGCGCCCGCGGGGCCCCCGTGTGGGCGCTGATGTCCTCGACGTAGCGCGTGTACCAGGCGGTCTCTGCCTCCGCGTCGGGCACCGGGTCGTCGTCGTGGTCGAACAGGACGCAGTAGACGCGACGCCAGCGGACCCGGCCGGCCAGCGCGGCCCGCAGCCGGCGGAACACCGGCTCCGATCCCCAGGCCCAGGGACACAGCGGGTCGGTGTACTCCACGACCTCCACCACGTCCACGGAGTCCGCCTCCGGCGCCGTCCGGTCCGCGGCGCGGTTCACGCGGCTCCCTCGCGGTCCAGGCGCCCGGCCGCCCCGGCGGGCAGCAGCGCGGCCAGGGTCGTCCCGCCGAGGACCGCCGCGGCGTCCGCCTCGATTCGGCGCCATATCCCGGGGAGCCCGGAGGCGGGCCCCGGGTAGTCGAGGCCGGCCAGCGGCTCGCCCCGCAAGGTGATCAGCTCACCGTCCACGGCCCGTACGACCTCCAGCAGGGTGATCTCGTCGGCGGGCCGTCCGAGCCAGTACCCGCCCTCGCAGCCTCGCTGGCTGCGGACCAGTCCGGCCCGGCGCAACTCGCCCACCACGGACTTGAGGAACCGGAACGGAACGTGCTGTGAGGAGGCCATGGCCTCGCAGGTGAGCGGGCGGGCCGGTTCGCGGGCGAGCTCCAGCAGGGCCCGCGTGGCGTAGTCCGCCTTCGCGGAGATATGCATGCGCACATGATGCCCGACGCGGTGTCCGCCGAACGGGTTTCTCCTCCTTCCCTCCCTGCATTGCGGGAACATTGCCGCAGCTGAACGGCAATGGACACCTCTTGACATCCTTTTCCGGACCGCTCTAGCGTCCCCCTCCATGAGCGAGCCGTTGACGACCCCCGGCGAAGGATTCCACCCCCATCTCCCGGACGCGCCGGCGCAGCCCGGACGCCCGCTGCGCAGCCGTCTGCACCACATCCGCGCCGACGCCCTCGACGGCGACACGGCACAGACGGGGGGCATGCGCCGATTCGCCGCCATCAGCGGCACCACCGTCGGCTCCGAGAAGCTGTGGATGGGCCAGACCCACGTCGCCCCCTCCACCGCGTCCTCGGACCACCACCACGGGGAGTCCGAGACGGCCATCCATGTCGTGAGCGGACACCCCGAGTTCGTGTTCGTCGACGACTCGGGGGACCGGCCCGAGGAAGTGCGCCTGCGCACCTCGCCCGGTGACTACATCTTCGTGCCGCCGTTCGTTCCGCACCGCGAGGAGAATCCCGATCCCGAGGAGGAGGCCGTCGTCGTCATCGCCCGCAGCACCCAGGAGGCGATCGTGGTCAACCTGCCGCGGCTGTACGCGCTGGGGTCGGGCGAGGACGCCTGACGGGACGGGCCCGGTCACCCGGTGGGTACGGTAGCGGGAAGACCGCCGTGACCGGCGGATCGAACGGACCGTGGAAGGAACCACCGAGATCATGAGCGTCATCGTGGCCGGCCGCCCGGCGGAGGCGTCCGAGTGAACGGCACCGAGGCGCCAGGCGCCGGGGAATCCGTCCTGCTCCGCACCGAGGGACGGGCGGCCCGCATCACCCTCAACCGGCCCGGAGCGCTGAACGCCCTGAACCACGCAATGGTGCGCCGGATCGACCGGGCCCTGACCGCCTGGGAGCACGACCCCGCCGTCGACACCGTCGACACCGTCGTCATCACCGGAGCCGGAGAACGCGGACTGTGCGCGGGCGGCGACATCCGCGTCGTCCACGACGACGCGCGCTACGGTGACGGCACCGCCTCCGCCGCGTTCTGGCGGGACGAGTACCACCTCAACGCCCGGATCGCCCGCTACCCCAAGCCGTACGTGGCGGTCATGGACGGCATCGTCATGGGCGGCGGCGTCGGGATCTCCGCCCACGGCAGCGTCCGCATCGTCACCGAACGCTCGCGCGTCGCCATGCCCGAGACCGGCATCGGATTCGTCCCCGACGTCGGCGGCACGCGTCTGCTCGGCCTCGCCCCGGGCGAACTCGGCACCCACCTCGCCCTGACCGGCTCCTCGATCGGCGCCGGGGACGCGCTCCTGTGCGGACTCGCCGACCACTACGTGCCGTCCGCCTCGCTCCCACGGCTGGTGTCCGACCTCGCGGACCGGCCCGTGGCGGAGGTACTGGCGGCCCACACACGGCCCGCGCCCTCGGCGGACCTCGCGCCGCGGCGCGAGTGGATCGACGCCTGCTACGGCGCCGACACGGTCGAGGAGATCATCGGGCGACTGTTCGCGGCCGGAGACCCGGACGCCAAGGAGACGGCGGAGATCCTGCTCGGCAAGTCGCCCACCGCCCTGAAGGTCACCTTGGCCGCGCTGCGCCGGGCCCGGGAGCTCCGATCCCTGGAGGCTGTTCTCGACCAGGAGTACCGGGTGTCCTGCGCGGCCCTGTCCGCCCCCGACCTGGTGGAGGGCGTCCGCGCCCAGATCATCGACAAGGACCGCCGGCCGCGCTGGTCCCCGGCCACGCTCGACGAGGTCACCGATGCCGACGTCGAGCGCTTCTTCGCCCCGCTCGGCGAGCGTGAACTCGGGCTGTCCGACGGCGGCTTCTGACGGTCGGCGGGGACCTGCCACCTGGGACGAGAGGAAGATCACCCCGGTAGGCGCGGTCTTGGCCAGCCACGCGGCACGCGGTACGGTCGGTCCGATATCGATGACGTCAAGACGGAAGCCGGTGGAAATCCGGCACGGTCGCGCCACTGTGAGCGAGACGCCCAGCCACGGCGGGTGTCGCGTGAGTCAGACCCGTAGACGACATCCTGTGCACCACCGAGATGGGACGCGAACTCCCGAGGAGGTCCTGCCATGGCGCAGACCGTCGCTCCGCCGACAGCCACCACCCCCGCTCTCCCCGCCAAGCTGCCGATCGGTGCGATCGTCCCCTGGGCGGTCTTCTTCGGCATCCTGATGCTGGTCCTGCTCTACTTCGTCGGCGCCGAACAGGGCGCCACCTCCGTCGTCTCGGGCGAGGACGTCCACGAGTGGGTGCACGACGCCCGCCACCTCCTCGGCTTCCCCTGCCACTGACGCGAGGGAGAGCACCGATCATGAACTCCGCAACCGTAAGAAACCTCCTCGTACGCGGCATGCTCGCCGGCCTCGTCGCCGGTGTACTGGCCCTGGTCGTCGCCTACTTGCTCGGTGAACCGACCGTCGACAGCGCCATCGGCTTCGAGGAGGCCCACTCCCACGCACACGGGCACGAGGTCGAACTCGTCTCCCGCAGCCTCCAGTCCACCGCGGGCCTCGCCACCGGCGTCCTCGTCTACGGCGTCTCCTTCGGCGGCATCGCAGCGCTCGCCTACTGCTTCGCCCTCGGCCGCGTGGGCCGCTTCGGCCCGCGCGCGACCGCGCTCCTGCTGTCCGGGACCGCGCTCCTGGCCGTGTACGTCGTGCCGTTCCTGAAGTACCCGGCCAACCCGCCGTCGGTCGGCGACCCCGACACCATCGGCAAGCGGACCGCCCTGTACTTCCTGATGATGGTCCTCAGCGTGCTCCTCGCGGTGAGTGCCACCCTGCTCGGCAAGCGCCTCGCGCCGAGCCTCGGCACCTGGTACGCCACCGTCATCGCGATCGCCGCCTTTGCCGTCGTCATCGCCTTGGCCTACGGGTTCCTGCCCGTCATCAACGAGGTGCCCAAGGACTTCCCGGCCACCCTGCTCTGGCGGTTCAGACTCTCCGCCCTCGCCATCCAGACCGTCCTGTGGACCGGATTCGGCCTGGTCTTCGGCGAGTTGGCCGAACGCATGCTCAACCCCAAGCCCGCGACCGTCGCCTCCGGGCGAACGGTTCCGAGCGCGAGCTGAGCCGCCCGGAACGCAGGAGAGCCCCTCGGAACCATCCGAGGGGCTCTCCTCGCGTCAGGGCCGCGGGGACCTGCCCGAGGCCGGACTCACCGACGGCCGGCTTCCTGTCGGACCGCCTCCGCCTCCGGGCCGGGCTCGATGTCGCGGCGTTCCCGGATGTGCGCGTAGGCCATGAGGCCGAACAGGACAACGAGCAGCACGGTCCCAGGCCCTGTGGGCCCCAGCCGAGTGATGTGGCGCCGCCCGGCAGGTACGTGGCACTGGCGTCGCGGTTCATGAAGTCGGACATGGTGGTGCCGGCCATGCTGGTCGACAGGATCACGGTCCAGTAGAAGAACGGGTTGTACCGGCGGGACCTGAGCTGGACGGCCAGCGTCACGACGAAGAGCAGGAACAGGATGATCGTGGTCACGAAGTAGCCGAGCTTGACAAGATCAACCTGAACGCCGTCCTGAACGTGCGCGGCACGCGTATTGACGTACCGCGCCCGCGCTGCCCCCGCTCTGGTTCTTGGCGCCGTTTGCAGCGCCGCTTGTGGACCTCAGGCGCGATCACGCGGCACCGCGGCGGCCGGAGCCTGAACGCTGGTGCGGTGACCTGTCCGCCCATGAAGGTCCGAGCGGTGGCCGGGCTCCGACCTGCCCCGCCACCGCCGTTCGGGTCAGCGGCTCTCGCCGCCGAAGACCTTCAGAATCCGCTCCGCCGCGAGCGTCGCCGTCAACCCGCCCTCGCGGACCTGCCGTTCGAGGTCGGGAGCGACGGCTCGTACGGCCTGATCGGCGTGCAGACGGCCGAGCAGCTCGTCCCGGACCATGGTCCAGGTCCAGTCCACCTGCTGCTCACGCCGCTTCCCGGCGAGAGCGCCGGTCGAGTCGAGCAGCGTCCGGTGCTGTTCCAGGCGGTCCCACACCGTGTCGAGACCCGCCGCCTCACGGGCGCTGCAACTGAGCACCGGCGGCGTCCAGACGGCGTCCTTGCCGTGCATCAGCCGCAGCGCGCCCGCCAGTTCACGCGCGGCGGACTGCGCGTCGCGCTCGTGCGGGCCGTCCGCCTTGTTGACGGCGATCACGTCCGCCAGCTCCAGGACGCCCTTCTTGATGCCCTGCAACTGGTCCCCGGTACGCGCCAGCGTCAGCAGCAGGAAGGAGTCGACCATGTTCGCGACCGCGGTCTCGGACTGACCGACGCCGACCGTCTCCACCAGCACCACGTCGTAGCCCGCCGCCTCCATCACCACGATCGACTCGCGGGTCGCCTTCGCCACCCCGCCGAGCGTCCCGGCGGTGGGGGAGGGCCGGATGAACGCGGCCGGGTCCACGGCCAGGCGCTCCATCCGCGTCTTGTCACCGAGGATCGAGCCGCCCGTACGGCTGGAGGACGGGTCGACCGCCAGCACCGCGACCCGGAACCCGAGCGAGGTCAGCATCGTGCCGAACGCGTCGATGAAGGTCGACTTGCCGACGCCGGGCACCCCGCTGACACCGATCCGCCGGGCCTTCCCGCTGTACGGGAGCAGCTCGGTCAGCAACTCCTGCGCCAGCGCCCGGTGCTGGGGCCGGGTGGACTCGACGAGGGTGATGGCACGGGCGATCAGAGCCCGCTTCCCGTCGAGCACACCCTTGACATAGGTGTCGAGTTCGATCACAGGGCGTGCCCGAGGTCGGCAGAGAGCCGCTGGACGAGGTCGTACGCCGCGTCCGGGATCACCGTCCCGGGCGGGAAGACCGCCGCCGCGCCCATCTCCAGTAGCGTCGGCACGTCCTGCGGCGGGATCACCCCGCCGACCACGATCATGATGTCCTCACGCCCCTCCGCCGCCAGCTCCTCGCGCAGCGCCGGTACGAGGGTGAGGTGTCCGGCGGCCAGCGACGAGACGCCCACGATGTGCACGTCCGCCTCGACCGCCTGCCGGGCCACCTCGCCCGGCGTCTGGAACAGCGGGCCGACGTCGACGTCGAATCCGAGGTCGGCGAAGGCGGTCGCGATCACCTTCTGGCCGCGGTCGTGACCGTCCTGACCCATCTTGGCGACCAGGATGCGCGGGCGCCGGCCCTCGGCCTCCTCGAACGCGTCCACCAGCGTGCGCGTACGGTCCACCGACGGGGACTCCCCTGCCTCGTTGCGGTACACCCCGGAGATCGTACGGATCTGGCCCGCGTGCCGCCCGTACACCTTCTCCAGGGCGTCGGAGATCTCACCGACGGTGGCCATCGCGCGGGCCGCGCGCACCGCGAGCTCCAGCAGATTGCCCTCGCCGGCCGCCGCCCGCGTCAGATCCTCCAGCGCGTCCTGGACCGTCCGGTCGTCGCGCTCGGCCCGCAGCCGGCGCAGCTTCTCGATCTGCTGCGCGCGCACGGAGGAGTTGTCGACCTTGAGGACGTCGATCTGCTCGTCGGTCTCCACGCGGTACTTGTTGACGCCGATGACCGGCTGGCGGCCGGAGTCGATGCGGGCCTGGGTGCGGGCCGCCGCCTCCTCGATCCGGAGCTTGGGGATGCCCGCGTCGATGGCCTGCGCCATGCCGCCCGCCGCCTCGACCTCCTCGATGTGCTGCCAGGCCCGGCGCGCGAGGTCGTACGTCAGCTTCTCGATGTACGCGCTGCCGCCCCACGGGTCGATGACCCGGGTCGTGCCGGACTCCTGCTGGATCAGGAGCTGGGTGTTGCGGGCGATCCGCGCGGAGAAGTCGGTGGGCAGGGCGAGCGCCTCGTCCAGCGCGTTGGTGTGCAGCGACTGGGTGTGGCCCTGGGTGGCGGCCATGGCCTCCACACACGTACGCGTCACGTTGTTGAACACGTCCTGCGCGGTCAGCGACCAGCCCGACGTCTGCGAATGGGTGCGCAGGGAAAGGGACTTGGAGTTCTTCGGGTCGAACTGCCGGACCATCTTCGCCCACAGCAGGCGCGCCGCCCGCATCTTGGCGATCTCCATGAAGAAGTTCATGCCGATCGCCCAGAAGAACGAGAGCCGCGGCGCGAACGCGTCCACGTCCAGGCCCGCCTCGCGGCCCGCCCGGATGTACTCCACGCCGTCCGCGAGGGTGTACGCCAGCTCCAGGTCGGCCGTCGCGCCCGCCTCCTGGATGTGGTACCCGGAGATGGAGATGGAGTTGTAGCGGGGCATCCGCTGCGAGGTGTACGCGAAGATGTCGGAGATGATCCGCATCGACGGCTTCGGCGGATAGATGTAGGTGTTGCGGACCATGAACTCCTTCAGGATGTCGTTCTGAATCGTTCCGGCCAGCTTCTCGGGCGGTACGCCCTGCTCCTCCGCCGCCACGATGTACAGCGCCAGCACGGGAAGCACGGCGCCGTTCATCGTCATCGACACGGTCATCTTGTCCAGCGGGATGCCGTCGAAGAGCTGGCGCATGTCGTAGATGGAGTCGATGGCCACGCCCGCCATGCCGACGTCGCCCGTCACCCGGGGGTGGTCGCTGTCGTAACCGCGGTGCGTGGGCAGGTCGAAGGCGATCGACAGGCCCTTCTGGCCCGCGGCGAGGTTGCGGCGGTAGAAGGCGTTGGACTCCTCGGCCGTGGAGAAACCCGCGTACTGGCGGATCGTCCAGGGCTGGTTGACGTACATCGTCGGGTACGGGCCGCGCAGATACGGGGCCACGCCCGGGTACGTCTCCAGGAAGTCCAGGCCCTCCACGTCACGGCCGGTGTACAGCGGCTTGACCGCGATGCCCTCCGGGGTCTCCCAGAACGCGTCACCGGCGCCCGTGGCCTCGGCCGCGGCGGCCTTCCACGCGTCGGCGCCGCCTTCGGCGGTGGGCGTCCCCAGGTCGATTCCGGAGAAGTCGGGGATTCCCATCAGGACACTCCCATGCGGTCGAGGGTGGCGGAGAGGACGGCGACGGCGTCGCAGCCCGCGAAGACGTAGGAGTCGACACCGGTGTACTGCGCGGGCCGGCCGGCCAGGAACACATGCCGGGCACCGGCGGCCGCCAGTGTCCCGGCGGTGCTCACGGCCTGCTCCTCGTACAGCGCGTCGCTGGAGCACAGGACGGCCTCGGTGGCGCCGCTGTCCTCGAACGAGCCCTCCGTGACCGGCTCGATGCCGCCGGCCTGGAACAGGTTGGCGACGAAGGTGCTCCGCGCTGTGTGCGCGGCGGCGGGGCCGATCGTGGCCAGGTAGATCCGGGGACGGGCCCCGGTGGCCGCGAGATGCGCGTCGGAGCGGGCCCGCAGCGCCTCGTACGCCTCGTCGCGGCGCACCCGCGGCAGACCGCCGGACGGCGCCTCGGGAGCGGGCTCACGCTCCACCGGGCGCTCCGCCAGATACGGGAACTCGCTGACGCCGGTGATCGGTTCGCGCCGCTTGGCGATCTTCGAGGAGCGCGCCTCCCAGGTGTTCGCCAGGTCCTGGCCGAGGCGGCCGGAGCGCAGGGCGGCGGCCTGTCCGCCGTCCCGCTCGATCCCCTGGAAGAACTCCCAGCCGGCGTGGGCGAGTTCGTCGGTCAGCTTCTCCACGTACCAGGAGCCGCCCGCCGGGTCGATCACCCGGGACAGATGCGACTCCTCGATGAGGATCGTCGAGGTGTTGCGGGAGATGCGCCGGGCGAAGGCGTCCGGCAGACCGAGAGCGTGGTCGAAGGGCAGGACGGTGACGGAGTCGGCGCCGCCCACACCGGCCGCGAGCGTCGCGATGGTCGCGCGCAGCATGTTCACCCACGGGTCGCGGCGCGACATCATCACCGGCGAGGTCACGGCGTGCTGTGTCTGCGCACCGGCGGCGGGCGCCCCGCACACCTCGGCGACCCGCGCCCACAGCCGGCGCGCCGCGCGCAGCTTGGCGATCGACAGGAACTGGTCGGCGCTCGCCGCGTACCTGAACTCCAGCTGGGCGCAGGCCTGTTCGACGGAGAGTCCGGCTTCGGTCAGCTCGCGCAGATAGGCGACACCGGTCGCCAGCGAGGCGCCCAGCTCCTGCGCGGCCGAGCCGCCGGCCTCGTGGTACGGCAGCGCGTCCACGGTCAGTGCCCGCAGTCCCGGGTACTCGGCGGCGCACCGCAGCGCGAGCGGGACGACGGTCGCGAAGTCCATCGCCGTCCCGGTGCGGGCCTCGTGGCCGAGCGGGTCCGCGCCGAGGTTGCCGCGCGCGGCACCCGCCGCGACGCCCCGTGCCGCGTACAGCCGCAGCAACTCCCCGGCCGCCGCCTCGACGTCGGCTCCCGCGTCGAGGACGACGGGCGCCAGATCGAGATACACCCCGTCCAGGACCGCTTCGAGCGAGGTGACCGGGATGCCGCCCGCGCCGACCGTGAGCCACAGCGAGGTGACGCCGTTCTCCAGGTCGCCGAGGACCAGGGCGTTGTCCGCCGCCGTGTGCCGCTGCCGTACGTCCCAGCCGCCCGCGGTGTTGCCCTCGGGCCTGCTGCCCCGGACGAAGGGGGCGAAGCCGGGGAAACCGGCGTCGGCGGCCGCGTCGCGCGCGGTGTAGAGGGGCCTGGTGGCGAGCCCGTCCTCGAGCCGTGTGGACAGCGCGTCTTCGGCTGCCGGGCCCGAGGCCTCCTTGCCCGATTTGCGCAGCACGCCTTCTACCAGGAGCTGCCACTGGTCATGGGTCGCGGAAGGGAACTCGGCGGCCAGCGCGAGCCCGTCGTTGGGCAGGACTGTCATGCTCGGATGCTAGGTCAGAGCACTAGCGCGACAGCAGAGGCGACGCCTGTGACCTTGACCTCTCGGTAGCGGTGATCCAGATCTCTCTGTCAGGGTGAGCCGATGCGGATACCCAGGCAGGCAGCCAGAGTCGCGGTGCTGGACCCGGACGGCGCCGTCTTCATGTTCCGGTACGACAACGAGGAGGTCGGCGTTCACTGGGCGTTGCCCGGCGGCGGTCTCGACCCGGGGGAGACCCCGTATCAGGCCGCGCTGCGCGAGGTGCGGGAGGAGACCGGCTGGACGGACATCGAACCCGGCGGCACGCCGCTGTGCTTCTGGGAACACGATTTCACCCGCATCGGCGTTCCGGTGCGGCAGTACGAGCACATCTTCCTCGCGCACGGGCCGCACAGGGTGCCGGGAGGCGAACTGGGCGCGTTCCAGGCGGCGGAAGGCATCCTCGCGGGCCGGTGGTGGTCGCCGCGCGAGCTGTCCGCTCCGGCGGAGGCGCTGTGGCCGCCCCGGCTTCCGGAACTGCTGGAGTCCGCACGGCGGGACGGTCCGCCCACGACGCCCGTCGACCTCGGATTCACCCCCGGCGGAGGGCTCGCGCGCTGAGCCGGGAGCGCTCAGTACACGTCACGGACGTACCGTTTCTCGGCCGTGAGCTGCTTGACGTACGCGGCCGCCCCTTCCGCGCTGTGCCCGCCGTGGGTGACGGCGATGTCCCGCAGGGCCCGGTCGACGTCCTTGGCCATGCGGGACGCGTCGCCGCACACATAGAAGTGCGCCCCGTCCCGGAGCCAGGACCACAGCTGGGGGCCGTGTTCGCGCATCCGGTCCTGGACGTAGACCTTGGCCCGCTGGTCACGGGAGAAGGCGGTGTCCAGGCGGCTGAGGGTGCCGTCCGCGAGGAGGGAGGTCAGCTCGTCCTCGTAGTAGAAGTCGGTCGCCCGGTGCTGTTCGCCGAAGAACAGCCAGTTGGGTCCGCCGTGGCCGAGGGCGCGTCGCTCGTGCAGGAAGCCGATGAAGGGCGCGACCCCGGTGCCGGGGCCCACCATCACCATGGGGGTGGCCGGGTCGCCGGGCAGCCGGAACCGGGGGGAGGGCTGGACGAAGACCGGGACCGGTGTGCCGGGGGCCGCGTCGGCGAGGAAGGGTGAGCAGACTCCCTGGCGCGGGCGTCCGCCGGGGCTCTCGTAGCGCACGACGGAGACGGTCAGCGAGACGAGGCCGGGGTCGGTCAGGGGGCTGGAGGATATGGAGTACAGCCGGGGCTGGAGCGGCTTGAGCACCTCGGCCCACTCCTGGGCGTCGGCCCGGACCGGGTGTTCGGCGATGAGGTCGACCGCCTGCCGTCCCCAGGCCCACCGGGCCAGTTCGTCCTTGTTGTCGGGCCGCAGCAGCTTCTTGAGCGCCCGGTCGTGGGTGCGTTCGGCCACGAAGCGCAGCAGCCCCGGAGTGATCCGGGTGATGTCCAGCCGCCGGTGCAGGGCGTCGTGGAACGCGATCTCCCCGCCGCCTTCCAGACGTACGGCGCCGTCCGGGGCGAGTCCGGTGGTGGCGAGCCATTCCGTCACGAGTCCGGGGGAGTTCACGGGGCGTACGCCGAGCGCGTCGCCGGCCTGATAGACGAGCGGTGTCTCACTGTCCCGGGTGTCGAAGGTGAACCGCCGTACCTCCTTGCCGGCCCCGGGCAGACTGAGCAGGTCGTTTCCGCTCAGACGGGCGGTGACGGGCGCCGGCCTCTTCGGCGGGGCGGCGGACGGCGTCACCGGCGCCGCGGACGGTGGTCCCGGGGTGGCCGGCGCCGCCGCCTGCGTGGCCTCGGTCAGCGAGGCCAGGACCTGGTCGAGCCAGGCCGTCGCCGAGGGTCCGTAGTCGGGCTCGCAGTCGGTGCGGGGCGCGAGCCGTACGGCGCCCAGTTCACCGAGCCGGTGGTCGAGGCGGCGGCCGTGCCCGCAGAAGTCGTCGTACGAGGAGTCGCCGAAGGCGAGGACCGCGTAGCGCAGGCCGTCCAGGCGAGGTGTGTCGGGTGCGGCCAGGGCGTCCCAGAACCCGGAGCCGTTGTCGGGGGCGTCACCGTCGCCGAAGGTGCTGGTGATCAGCAGGACGTCGGCGCCCGCGGGCAGTTCCCCCGGGCGGGCGTCGTCCATGCCGACCAGCGTGGCCTTGTGTCCCGTGGTGGTGAGCCGGTCGGCGGCGGCCGTCGCGAACTCCTCGGCGTTGCCGGTCTGCGAGGCCCACAGGACGACGACCTCCCGGACGGGGACGGCGGGTGCCGGGGCCTGGGGCGGGGTTCCCGGAGCGGCCCGGGAGTACAGGCCGGCGAGCACACCGTTCACCCACAGGGCGTGCTCGGGACTGAAGGGCGCGCCGGGCGGCAGCACCGGTACACCGGAAGCGCCCGGTTCGATGCCGGAGAGGAAGCCGATCAGATACCGGCGCTCGTGCTCGGCGAGGACCGGTGGCGGGGCGGGTTCGAGTCCGAAGGCGCTCGCGGGACCCGTGGGCAGGGCCGCCAGCGCGACGGCCGGACGCGCGTCGGTCCCGGTCCCCGCCGTGGCGCCGGCCGCGACCGTGGCCGTGAGCGGCGCCGTCACGGTCACCCGAGCCGCCACCTTCGTCAGGGACACCGCGCAGACCTTGAACTCGGGCTGGAAGGACAGCGGGTCGACGGCGTCGCTGGTGACCGCGTTGACACTCAGGTACTCACCGAACAGGTCGTTCCAGTGGAAGGGCGCGAAACAGCTGCCCGGTCGCACCCGGTCGGTCACCACCGCCGGCAGCACCGCGCGGCCGCGACGCGAGGCGACCTCCACCGAGTCGCCGTCGGCGATCCCGAGCGCGGCGGCGTCGTCCGGGTGCAGTTCCACGAACGGCCCCGGGTCGAGCTTGTTGAGCTTGGCGACCCGGCCCGTCTTGGTGAGCGTGTGCCACTGGTGCTGCAAGCGGCCGGTGTTCAGGACGTACGGGTAGTCGTCGTCCGGCATCTCGGCGGGATCCAGGTGCGGGCGGGCGAAGAACCTCGCCCGCCCGCTCGCCGTGGGGAACACGGGACCCCCGCCGCCTTCGTCCACATAGCGGATCGGGTTGCGGTCGGGTCCGTCCTCGCGCGCCGACGGCCACTGCACCGGGGTGGACCGCAGCCGCTCGTAACTGACCCCCCGCAGGTCGTAGCCGGTCTTCGGGTTGTGGGCGCGCTTGATCTCCGCGAAGACCTCTTCCGCGCTGTCGTAGGAGAAACCCCGCTCGTAGCCCATCGCGCGGGCGACGGCGGCGATGATCCGCCAGTCCGCCATCGCCTCCCCGGGCGGCTCGACCGCGGGCCGGGCGAGCGTCACATTGCGTTCGCTGTTGACGAGGACGCCCTCCGTCTCGGTCCACAGCGCTCCCGGGAGGACGACGTCCGCGTACGCGTTGGTCTCCGTCTCGGCGAACACGTCCTGGGCGACGACGAACTCGGCCCGCTCCAGGCCCTCGATCACGGTCCTGCGGTTGGCCACGGAGGCGACCGGGTTGGTGCAGATGATCCAGCAGGCCTTGATGTCCCCGTCGGCCATCCGCCGGAACATCTCCACGGTGCCCTGGCCGACCCCGTCCTCGCGCAGGGTGCCGGGGGCCAGGTCCCACAGGTCCTCGACGAAGGCGCGGTCCTCGGCGACGAGGACCGACCGCTGGCCGGGCAGTCCCGGACCCATGTAGCCCATCTCCCGGCCGCCCATGGCGTTGGGCTGGCCGGTCAGCGAGAAGGGACCGCTGCCGGGCCGGCAGACCGCGCCCGTCGCCAGATGCAGATTGACCAGCGCGTTCGTGTTCCAGGTGCCGTGCGTGGACTGGTTGAGGCCCATGGTCCAGCAGCTCGTCCACTCCCCGGCCTCGCCGATGAGCCGGGCCGCCTCGCGCAGGTCCTCCTCCGGGACGCCCGTGATGTCCGCGACCGTGGCAGGCGGGTAGTCGGCCAGGAACTCCGGCATCGCCCCCCAGCCCTCGGTGTGCGCGGCGATGAAGGCGGGGTCGGTGTGCCCGTTCTCGTGCAGCAGGTGCAGCAGACCGTTGAGCAGCGCCAGGTCCGTACCGGGCCGGACCGGCAGGAACAGGTCCGCCTTGTCGGCGGTCGCGGTGCGCCGCGGATCGACCACGATCAGCTTGGCTCCGCCCGACTTGATCCGGTCCATCATCCGCAGGAACAGGATCGGATGGCAGTCGGCCATGTTGGAGCCGATCACGACGAAGACGTCGGCGCGCTCGAAGTCCTGGTACGAGCCGGGCGGGCCGTCCGCGCCGAGCGACAGCTTGTATCCGGTCCCCGCGCTGGCCATGCACAGCCGGGAGTTCGACTCGATCTGGTTGGTCCCGACGAAGCCCTTGGCCAGCTTGTTCGCCAGATACTGGGCCTCCAGGCTCATCTGCCCGGACACGTACAGGGCGAAGGCGTCCGGGCCGTGCTCGTCGATCACCGCCCGCAGCCGCCGGGCCGTCTCCGCGATCGCGGTGTCCACCGGGGCCGGTACGGCCTCCGCCCCCCGTTCGCCCCGCACGAGGGCCGAGGACAGCCGTCCTGGCGCGGCGAGCATGTCGGCCGTGGTCGCGCCCTTGGTGCACAGACGCCCGAAGTTGGCGGGGTGCGCCTTGTCGCCCGACGCCTTCAGGACCGTCCGCCGTCCGTCGGGCCCCATGCCGATGTCGAGGACCATCCCGCAGCCGACACCGCAGTACGAGCAGACCGTCCGCACCTGCTGGGTGGTCGTGGTCACGAGCGGTCCTCCGTGTGATCGGCACCTTTCCCCACCGACGCTACGAAGGCCCCATTACGCCGTTGTCACGCGGCTCGATCACCAGGGGTTACGCGCTCCACACACCGTCGCCCGGAGCTCTGTGAGATGTGGTCCGCGCGAGGTGCCCCGCGACGACGGCGGGCGCCCGGTCCTCTGTGCCGGGACGCCCGGTTCCGCGCCCCGACACCCGCCGTCGCCCTCAGTACCCGAGGCCCGACGTCGTGTACGCGCACTCCGTGTAGACATAGCCCGGCGACAGTTTGGCGGTGTCCGAGGCGGGGGACTTGCCGGTGCCGCTGCGGGACTTGTGCACGAAGTAGGTGGTGCCGACCGGCAGGTGGATGGTCCGCTGCGGGTAGTGCTTGCCGCTGTCGTTGCACGGCTTGAAGCCGATTCCCAGGGTGCTGCCGAGCGAGTACGAGGTGCACTTCCCGCAGCGCCCGAGCGTGAAGCTCCCGGTCACCGGACCCGTGTACAGGACCGTGATGTCGTCGGGGCTGTCGTTCTTCACCGTGACGGCGATGCTGCCGCCCGACGCCGTGCTCGGCAGATGCTTGCCGGCCGCGGGCACCGTCTGGGCGACCTCGGCGGCGATGGCTATCTTCTGGGCACGTGCCCGGTTCTTGTGGTGCGGGTTGTTCCTGGCGAAGTCGTTCATGGTGGTGACGGCGTCGGAGAAGCTCCCGTCGTTGTACTGGTCCACACCGCAGGCGTACGCGCCCGAACGCGCGCTGCCGGAGGCCCGGTCGGCGTCCTTGCCCAGGGCGTCGGCCACTCCGGCCTGCTCTCCCCGCAGTCCCCGGATCTGGGTGTCGAGGCCGTCGAGCCGCTGCACGGCGGCACAGGGGTCGTCGCCGCCCACCGACTTCACCGCCTTGTCGACCGCGCTCTTCACGGCCGGTTCGACCTTTCCGGCCTGCGTGGACCGGGGGAAGGTCGACAGGAGTTCGCCGAACTGCGTGGTCCAGCCCTCGCTTCCGCCGCTCAGGGAGGCCGCGGCGCAGGTGTAGAGCGACGTGGCCAGCCGGTCGTCGGGCCAGCCGGTGAGGTCCCCCAGATCCTTCCTCGACGTCGTGCGCGGCACCGTGCGCAGGTACTTCAACGGCGCCACGGCGGCGCAGTAGTCCTTTCGCGCGTACGGGGCGGCGACGGTCTCGTAGAAAGTCTTGAGCCGGTCGGGGACACGTCGGGCCGCGCGGGAGCCGGGATGGTCCTCGCTGAGCGCGCCGTAGGCGGACAGGGCACGGCGATAGCCCGCCTCGGCCGTCGAGAAGTCCCGCTTCCCGGACTGCGCGACGAGGTCGTCGGCCCGGTCCAGCCGGTCGAGGAGCATCCGCTCCGTGGCCTCGTCGCGCGCTCCGTCGTACAGGACGACTCCCGTGGCCGGCACGGCCAGCAGGACCACGCCGAGCACCGCCGCGATCACGGCGCTGGGCAGCAGCGCGAGGCGGGTCCGCAGTCCCACGGACGCGCCGTGCGCGGCGGCCAGCGCCAGGAAGACCAGATAGAGCACGAGCGCGGTGCCGGGCACTCCGTCGGGGTCCGCGGGCAGCGCCACCAGAAGCAGGAGCGCGGTCGCGGCCCAGCACACGGCCGCCGCCCACCAGCGGCGCACCACGGCGTAACCGAGCCCGAGCCCGCTGAGGTTCAGCAGCGCCACCGCCAGGGCCCGCCAGGGGCTGGCCGGACCG
The DNA here is from genome assembly GCF_055559015.1 of Streptomyces sp. NPDC024698. NCBI lineage: Bacteria > Bacillati > Actinomycetota > Actinomycetes > Kitasatosporales > Streptomycetaceae > Streptomyces > Streptomyces sp. NPDC024698. Next base: position 72,111 of record NZ_JBVHLK010000010.1, read on the forward strand.
GGTGGCGGTGCGGTCGGCATCGGCGGAACGACGAAGCCGTCACGAGCACCTTGATGATCCCAGGACATGACGGTCCCCCCGTCGATCACGCCTGAAGTTACCTGAGTTGACAGCGTACGGACAGTCAGGGACGTGCGACAGAGCGGACGTCGACTGTCTGCGACCCGCGTGCCGCACCGGACGACGTACGTCCCGCGCGCACCATGTGCGGCGATCGGGCCCGATCACCGCGGCGCGCGTCGGTGCGCCACGCGAGCGCGGCCCGGTAGTCCCTTCCGGTGCCGCCCTGATGGGTGGTTCGTGAGGGCGAGCCATGTGCGGGCCGTGCCCCGAACCCGCTCGGATACGGGCGTGCTCGGTGGATACCGGGCCCTGTGGGGTGTATGTGCCTCCAGTGCCGCTCCACCTGACGGCCCTCGCTCTCTGGTGAGAGGCGCTCTCGCCGTGTAACGTCGCTGGCAGATGTCGTGGTTCGCAGTACCTGCCCGCGCCGTGGTGCGGGCGTTTTGCTGTGCAGTGCCCGAGGACCAGGACGACTACCTCCGGGTTCGCGCGGTGCGGACCCGTCAACGAATGAGAGGCACTGGCATGGCCAGCGGAACTGTCAAGTGGTTCAACGCCGAAAAGGGTTTCGGTTTCATCGCGCAGGACGGCGGCGGCCCCGACGTCTTCGCGCACTACTCCAACATCAACGCCACTGGCTTCCGTGAGCTCCAGGAGGGCCAGGCCGTGACGTTCGACATCACCCAGGGCCAGAAGGGCCCGCAGGCGGAGAACATCACCCCCGCCTGACCTTCGCGTCACACCGCACGGCGCCTCGCCGGACATCCAGGACCGAGGCGCCGTGCGGGGCCGCGTACGACGCCTGCCCGCGGATCTCCCCAAGAGGGGCCGCCGGGCCGCGTACTGACACACCGGTGGCGTGCGACACGCCCACGGGCGGCCCGTACCGCCCTTCCGGCGCCCCGGGCGCCGATGCTGTGACGGCCCGATCGCCGTCCTCTCCTCCTTCCCGTCCCGCCCGTGTCCGGCCCCCTGTACGGGGTCGTGTCGAGGCGCACGGGATTCCCGGCCCGCGTATGTCCCCGGCGTCCGGCCGGTGCCGCCGGCGGCGGTGCCGATCTCCTCGTCCCTTCCGTGGCCCGCGGCCGCTTTGACGATGTGTCCGCGATCGCGGCGCGCGGAGCGAGCCCGTCAGGCGCCGCGGCGGACCGGAACGGTGTTACCCACTTTCGGGTGACCGCTCGGCGCGGAGCGGTGATGCGAGAGATGCCCCTTTATCTCCTGGAAGCCACGGGAGTAAGGGAGTTGAGGATGACGAGGCATCACTCATCGGCTTTCACCGGTTAAAGGGCGGATACAAGCATCTGTAACCGACATGTCCGTAATTCGTAACAGGGGTCTGGTGTCGCCCGTCCTGGGCGGGGATGTGCAGCAAGTTATGAGTCCTCGGCCACCGGGCCGGGACTCGCACAGGGTCGCACCGTGCGGGTTCCCCGCGAGGGGTACCCGCAAGGGGTGTGCCGGCTCTCGAACCTTGAGGAGCTTTCATGTCCGTTTCCACGTCTGTCACTGCCCGCCGTCTGGTGGCCGCCGCCATGGCGGCCGGCGCTCTGGTCGGTTCGGCCTCCGTCTCGGCCTCGGCCGCGGAGCCGCGCTTCGAGCGCAGCCACGTCGAGATCAGCCGGGTTCAGGCCGACGCTCCGGGCTTTGACGACCGCTCCGCTCGTTCGCTGAACGCGGAGTGGGTGGAACTCACCAACTCGGGCCGCCGTGGAGTGAACCTGGACGGCTGGACGCTGTCCGACCGGGAGGGCAACCGCTACACCTTCAACCACTACCGTCTGGCGGGCCGTTCCACCGTCCGTATCCACACCGGACTGGGCCGTGACACCAGCCGTGACCTCTACCAGGACCGCCGCAACGAGGTGTGGGACAACCACTCCGACGTGGCGACGCTGCGCACCGAGCGCGGCCGCTTCGTGGACAGCGTCTCCTGGGGCAGCCGTCACGACCGTGGCCACGGCCGCGACGACAACCGGGGTCACGGCGACAACCGGGGTCACGGCGACAACCGCGGCCACGGCGACAACCGCGGTCACGGCGACAACCACGGCCACCCCGGTCACTGAACCGCCCCTGACGGCACGCCCGTTCAGAGCCGGGTGATGGTACAAGGCCGGCCGTCGGCCGGGCACCGCCAGACCCCGTGATCACTCGGCTCGCCGGACGGCCTCGCCGAGGAGGACCCGCACCGCACGGTGCGGGTCCTCCGCGTTCCGCGCCCACACGGCCCTTCCCCCGAACTGCCTTACAACGGCGGCACGTTCGCCGCCCAGGGCGAAGGTCACGCGGACCCCGGCCCGTCTCCCCGTACGGTGGGTTCACGGACTCAGGCGGCCCCCGTCCCCGAGCCGCCGAGCAGCAGGATCACATCCACGGCGGCCACGACGACCGCCGTCGCGAACGCCAGCCGCTCCCGGCGGCGTCCGAGCACCGTCCCCGTGACCGCGACCAGCAGGACCAGGGCCAGCGCCACCACCGCGCGCCGGCCGGGCGGTCCCGCGGGGCCCAGCGCCAGCAGCGCGGACGCGATCACCAGCGGTACCGGAAGCAGGAGCCGCGCACGGTCGGGCCCCAGCCGCTGGGGCCACCCGCGTACACCGTTCGCCAGATCGTCGCGGATGTCCGGGAGGACATCGCCGAGATGGGCTCCGACGCCCAGGAGCGCCCCGGCCCCGAGCACCCACCAGGCCGGCCACGGACGGCCGGGCAGCCCGAGCGTCACGAAGGCGGGGAGTGCCCCGAACCCCAGCGCGTACGGCGCCCAGGACCAACGGGTGGCCTTCAGTCGCAGGTTGTACGCCCATCCCGCCGCGACCGCGACCAGGTGGACGGCACCGGCCCACAGGCCGCTGAACAGCGACAGGGGTACGCACAGGACCAGCGCCGCGTACGCGGCGGTCCACACCTGGCCGGCCGTGACCGCGCCGTCCGCGACGGGCTTGCCGCGGCGACCGGCCGCGACGTCCCGCCGCGCGTCGAACGCGTCGTTGCACCAGCCGACGGACAACTGCCCCGTCAGCACGGCAGCCCAGGCCAGGAAGCAGCCCTCGGGCCCCCGGCCGCCGATGACGGCCAGCGCCGCCGTCAGCGAGGTGACGGCCACCACCGGCCCGGGATGGCACGCCCGGCCCAGACCGACCACCAGCCCGTTCCCGCGTCCCGCGGTGCCACCGGCCGTCGTGTGCTCGGGAGTACCCACCCGGCGATGGTAGGAGTGTTCGCCCACGCGGTCCGAGCACGCCACGGGACGAAGGGCCGGACGGGGGAACCCTGGTGGCGCGGCGCCGCTCCGGGGAAGGCCTGTTCAGCAGCCCACCCCAGTCGGTTCGGACGGGAGCCCTATGACGCGGATCGCCGCCGTTCACGGAACCCTCGCGCCGCACCGCTACGACCAGTCCGAGATCACGGACATGGTGGCCCGCAGATGCCTGCCGGACGGCGCCGACCGCCGCACGCTCGACCGGCTGCACCGCGCCGCGAAGGTCGGCGCCCGCCACATGACGCTGCCGCTCGACCAGTACGAGACACTCGACGGATTCGGCGCCGCGAACGACGTCTTCATCCACACCGCCACCGACATGGGCGCCAGGGCCGTACGGGAAGCACTGCGTCTGGCCGGTCTGGCCGCGGCCGACGTGGACCTGCTCGTCTTCACCTCCGTCACCGGCATCGCGGCCCCCTCCGTCGACGCCCGGCTGGCGGGCCGTCTCGGACTGCGGCCCGACGTGAGACGCGTACCGATGTTCGGCCTCGGCTGTGCCGGGGGCGCCGCGGGCCTGTCCCGTATGCACGACTACTTGCTGGGCAGGCCCGACGAGGTGGCGGTGCTGCTGTCCGTCGAGCTGTGCTCGCTCACCTTCCAGCGCGACGACCCCTCCCCGGCCAACCTCGTCGCCACCGGCCTGTTCGGCGACGGCGCCGCCGCGGTGGTGGCCCGCGGATCCCGTCGTCCGGGCGAAGCCGCAGGTCCCACGATCGTGGACACGCGCAGCCGGCTCTACCCCGACACCGGCCGCATCCTGGGCTGGGAGATCAAGGACTCGGGGTTCCGGGTCGTCCTGGACCCGGAGATCCCCGACGTGGTGCGCCGTCACCTCGCCGACGACGTGGGGGACTTCCTGGCTGTCCACGGGCTGAAGCCCAAGGACGTGAGCGCCTGGGTCTGCCACCCCGGCGGTCCCCAGATCCTCGATGCCGTGGGCGAGGCCCTCGAACTGCCCGACGGAGCACTGGACCTGAGCAGGCGTCATCTCGCCGACGTGGGCAACCTCTCCTCGTCGTCCGTGCTGCACGTTCTGCGCGACACCCTGGCCACCCGTCGCCCGCCCACCGGTACGCCCGGCCTGCTCCTGGCGATGGGGCCGGGCTTCGCCTGTGAACTGGTGCTGCTGCGCTGGTAGGCCGCCCGGCGCACGACATGGAAGGGCAGGACAGGGACACATGGACTGGTACGGACTGCTGGTGGCCGCCGTCGCGGCCGAGCGCGTGGGCGAACTCCTCGTCGCCCGCCGCAACGAGCGCTGGAGCCGTGCACGCGGCGCGATCGAGGCCGGCCGGGGCCACTACCCGACGATGGTCGCCCTGCACACCGCCCTGCTGCTCGGCTGCCTGGCCGAGGTGTGGCTGACGGGCCGGCCCTTCCTGCCGGCCCTGGGCTGGACCATGCTGGCCGTGCTGCTCGGCGCTCAGGCGCTGCGCTGGTGGTGCATCGCCACGCTCGGTTTCCGCTGGAACACCCGCGTGATCGTCGTACCCGGTCTGCCGCTGGTGGCCCGGGGCCCCTACCGCCTGCTGCGGCATCCGAACTACGTGGCCGTCGTCGCGGAGGGAGTGGCCCTCCCGCTGGTGCACACCGCCTGGGTCACGGCGGTCCTCTTCACCCTGGCCGACGCGGCCCTGCTCACCGTGCGCATCCGGTGCGAGAACCGGGCGCTGGCAGGTGTGGCGCCCGCCTTCGGGTCCGCTCCGGCGTGATCGACGTCCTGGTGGCCGGCGGCGGCCCGGCCGGCCTGGCCGCCGCGATCCACGGCGCGCTGGCCGGTCTGGAGGCGGTGGTCGTCGAACCGCGGACCGCGCCGGTGGACAAGGCCTGCGGAGAAGGTGTCATGCCCAGCGGCGTCGCCGCCCTGCGGGCACTGGGCGCCGAGGCCGGGGGCAAGGAACTGCGCGGCATCCGGTACGTGGCCGGAACCACCCGCGCCGAGGCTCTCTTCCGTGGTCCGAGCGGCCTCGGCATCCGCCGTACCGAGCTGCACCGAGCGCTGCACGAGCGCGCGCTCGGGCTCGGTGTGCGGATCGTGCCGGGCCGGGTGGGGGAGGTCCGTCAGACCGCGGACACCGTCTGTGCCGCGGGGCTCACGGCGCGCTGGCTGATCGCCGCCGACGGACTGCACTCCTCCGTCCGCCGCGGCCTGGGGCTCGAACTGCCCGCCGGGGCACACCGGCGCTACGGACTGCGCCGCCACTACCGTGTCGAGCCCTGGACCGACTTCGTCGAGGTCCACTGGTCAGGCCCGGGCGAGGCCTATGTGACACCGGTCGCCGACGACCTGGTCGGTGTCGCGGTCCTCAGCCGCGTGCGCCGCGGATACGACGACCACCTGGCCGACTTCCCGGACCTCATGGCGTCCTTGCGCGGCTGCGCGGCCACGGAGGTGCGGGGCGCGGGGCCGCTGCTCCAGCGGGTACGGCGCAGGGTCGCCGGGCGTGTCCTGCTCGTCGGAGACGCGGCCGGCTACATCGACGCGCTCACCGGGGAGGGGATCGCGCTCGGCCTCGCGACGGCCCGTGCCGCCGTCCGCTGTGTCGCGGCGGGGAGGGCGCGGGAGTACGAGCGGGCGTGGGCCCTGCTGACCAGGCGCCACCGGCTGCTGACCGGAGCGCTGCTGGCCGCGAGCCGCCGCCCCGGCACCGCCCGCCTGGTCGTCCCCGCCGCGTCCCGGCTGCCCCCGGTGTTCACGGCGGCGGTCCGCGCGTTGCAGTAGGGACAGGAACTCCTCCGGGGCCCGGCGGGGGCGCGGACACGCGCGGCGCGGGAGCGGCGGTCCGTGGTGTCCTTCGTGCACCGCCGCCGGAGCCCGTGACGGTCCGGTGGTCACCCGCATCATCACGAACGAGAGGGGTACTTGCGCGTCACACCACTCCCGAGCGAGGAAACGAGGACGCCGTGAGCGAACGCAGCCCGGAAGGCCCCGGCTACAGGGGAAAGCCGGTGGTGAAGCCCCTGCCGAGAGATCTTCCCGATCAGCAGGCCGCACCGGGCGAGGACCCGCTGGACGTCGTCGGCATCCCCGACGCGGAGACCCCCGACACGGACGAGGCGGGTACCGGCCGCAGGGGCGCCCCGCACTCCGGCAGCTCCCGTCCGGAGCACCCGGTGCCGGACGAGCCCTCCGGCTGAGGCCCGCACCCGCCGGGCGCGCCCCGGAGCCCACCGCACCGCCCGGAAGGGAGACACGAGGGGTGGACGAACCGGGATCGGCGAGTGGCCCGTTCACCGCCGGCCGACCGGCCCCGACCCGCTGGGGCGAGGCCGCGCCGCCGTGCCCGGTGGATTCGCCCCGCTCGGGGGACCGGTCCGTACCCGCCTCTGGATGTTCGCGGCGGGAATCGCCTCCGCACAGGATCCGGAACACACCGTCGAAGCCCAGCGGAACGGAGCGTGACCCATGGCCACCGTGTCCCTCACCTGCGCGTCCAGGGAGGACGCCGCCACCGTCTTCGGCGTCCTGCGCACGGCGTTCCCCACCGACCCGCCCCACGACGACGTCCCCGACGAGCCGCCGGGCGCCTCTCCCTCCGTATGGACCGCGGAGTTCGCGCCGACCGACGAGCGCATACCGACCGGCCCGGCCCCGCTGGAAGGCCCGGTCGGCGCGAGGATCCAGGGCGGCCGTCTTGCCGTGGCGCGCCTTCGCGAGGCGCTGAGCGGCGCGTTCGCCGTGCTGGAGCGGGGCACCGGGCCGGGAGGCCGGGAGAGGGAGGTCGACTTACGACTAGGGGCCAGGCGGTAGTCGGGCGGAGGACACCGGGCGCCACCGCAGTCCACCGGGACACGGCCGACCTGCTCGAACACCTCGACACCAGCGTCTTCGCCGATCCGGAACGGCATGAACCGCCCTGAACCGCCGGGTTCGGGGTACCCGGTCGCCGAGCGATGGCCGGAGCACACCGATGTGCCCCGGCCCGAGCAGGAACACGGGCAGGAGGTGATGACCGTGCCGGACGTACGGACACGGTCCGACGCATCGGCCGAGCCGAGCCGGGAGACCGGGCCGGATCAGGTGGGTGAGCTGGTCCAGCGCGCCTCGCAGCAGCTCACCGAACTGGTGCGAGGCGAACTCCGGCTGGCGCAGGCGGAGATGAAGGAGAAGGGCAGGCGCTACGGGAAGAGCGGAGGCCTGTTCGGCGGCGCGGGAGTGGTCGGGTTCCTGATGCTACAGGCACTCGTGGCCACCGCGATCGCCGCGCTGGCGGTTCCGCTTCCGGTGTGGGCCGCGGCCCTGATCGTCACCGTGGCACTGGGAGTCGTCGCCGCGCTCATGGCGCTCACGGGCAAGCGGCAGGCAGGCCGCGCGGCACCGCCCAGGCCGGAGCAGACGATCGAGAACGTGAAGGCCGATGTCGCCGAGATCAAGAGGAGTGCCCACCGATGAGCGAACCGTCCGACGGCCGGCACACGGCCACGACCCCGGCAGAGTTGCGTGAAGAGGTCGAGCGGACCCGCGCCGAGCTGGGAGCGACCGTCCAGGCGCTCGCCGACAAGACCGATGTGAAAGCCCGCGCCAAGGAGAAGGGCGCCGAGGTCAAGGAGAAGACCGTGGAGGTCACCGAGCAGGCCAGGGAGAAGACCGCCGTCGTGGCGGAGCAGGCCCTGGCCAGGGCGGAGGAGCTGAGGACCGCGGCGGCCAAGGCCGCTCACGCGGTCCAGGACAAGGTCCCCGACCCCGTCAAGGACAGGGCGGCCCAGGCCGCGGGCCAACTGCGGAGCAGGGCCGCGCAGGCCGGTGGTGTGTGGCAGGAGAAGGCACCGGAACCGCTGCGCCGGCAGACGGCCCAGGGCATTCGCCTGGTACGTGAGAACCGCACGCTGGTCCTGGCCGCAGCGGGCACCGCGGTGATCGTCTGGCTGACGGTCCGCCACCGCAAGGGATGAACGAGCGCGGCGCGGAGTGCCGTCGGACGGTGAGAGGGCGCGTCCGCGCGATGCCGTGACGTGGTGAGACCGGGCGCGCTCGCGGAACACCGCCGCCCGGTCCGGCCCACGCCGCCGGCCGGCGTCCGAGGGAAGTCCCCGGCCGTCACGGCACGGGGACTTCCTCCGTTCCGCGAGGACGCGCAGGGCGAGCCGGAGGCCCACGGGGAACTGCCCCTGAAACACGGCCTGGTGTGGTTCACGGACCGGACCAGGGGCCGTAGGGACTCAATTCCCTGTGAACCGTGAACCCGCGGACCATCGGGGGTACCCGTGTCCACGCACAGGCCACGTCCAGGAAGGGGAGCGCCATGCCCGCGGGATCGAGCAAGAAGCGTGAGCGGCAGTACGAACACATCAAGGAGAGCGCACAGGACCGCGGGGAGCCGGAGAGCCGCGCCGAGGAGATCGCGGCGCGCACGGTGAACAAGGAGCGGGCCAGGGCGGGCGAGTCCGAGACGGCGGGCAAGGCGTCGCTGCGCGACCCCAAGTCGGCCTCGCAGCGGGGTGGTGAGCGTTCGCACTCCGGCGCCCAGGGCCCCACCAAGGACCAGTTGTACCAAGAGGCCAGGAAACGCGATGTCCATGGACGCTCGTCCATGAGCAAGCAGCAGCTGAAGAACGCGCTGGGCCGCTGAGCGCCGGGCCGTCAGGACAGGGACTGCCGATGCGGGGCGAAGGCCGGGACGACGGACGCGACGAATCACCCGAGGAACGGGCCGACCGGAAATGGGGTGACCTGCTCCAGGAGATCCGCGTGGCGCAGACGGGCGTGCAGATCCTGTTCGGCTTCCTGCTGACCGTGGTGTTCCAGCCGGGCTACCGGCGGCTGTCGGACGCGGACCGGACGCTGTACATGGTCACGATCGTCCTCGGGGCCACGGCCATCGGCGCGCTGGTCGCCCCCGTGGCCTTCCATCGCATCGTGACGGGCCGCTTCATCAAGCCGGAGGCCGTCGTGTGGGCGTCCAGGCTGACCCTGCTGGGCCTGACGCTCCTGCTGCTCACCATGACCTCCTCCCTCCTGCTGGTGCTGCGCACGGCCACGGACGACGACGCGTATGTGCCCTGGATCGTCGCGGGCGTGGCCGGGCTGTACGTCCTGTGGTGGTTCGTCATCCCCATTGCCCTCCGGATGCGTGCGGGCCGTACCACCCCTGCCTCCGACGTGGACGACGGCGAGGCGGACTGACCCTGGGGTGTCTCCGTACGCGCCCGGGGCGGGACGGCCTGCCCGGCCGTCCCGCCCCGGTGGCAGCCCGGTCGCGTGGCGTCCGCGACCGCGTGGGGCGCTGTGTCGTCAGCGGTTGCGGATGGCGCTGGTGGTGAAGAACCCGGTGGCGGCGGCGGCGACGAGAGCACAGACGGAAAACAGCATGGTTCGACGCACGGGACGTCCTCTCTGACTGATCGTGAGTTGGCACCCTGCACAACGCCGGTCATGCCGTCGGGGGCTCGCCGCCGCCCCATACGCCACCCGCATGGACGCGATGGCGGGCCGCCCGGCGTGGATCGCCGGGGGCACGACCCGTGCGCCGGCGCCCGCCCGCGTCAGCGGACGCGTGCCACCGCCGTGTAGATCCCGCTGTTCTCCGACGCCGGCGCCTCGTCCGACTTGAACCAGTCCGTCGCCGTCACCAGACCGGGGTCGACCAGGTCGAGGCCCTCGAAGAAGCGCTCCACCTCCGCCCGGGTACGGAAGCCGAGCTGGATGCCGCCCTTCGCGTACTCGGCGGTGACCTGCGCGGACAGCTCCGGGTACACGTCGGAGGAGGCGTGCGACAACACCAGGTAACTGCCCGAGGGCAGCGTGGCGACCAGATTGCGGACGATGGAGTGCGCGTCCTGCTCGTCCGGGATGAAGTGCATCAGCGCGATCAGCGACAGCGCGATCGGACGGCTGAAGTCCAGGACGTGCCGGGCGTGTTCGACGATCTCCTGCGCCTGCCGCACATCGGCCTGGATGTAGTCCGTGACCCCCTCGGGCCGGCTGACCAGGAGCGCCTCGGCGTGACGCAGCACGATCGGGTCGTTGTCGGTGTAGACGACCTTCGCCGCCGGCGCGATCGCCTGGACGATCTGGTGCAGGTTCGGCTGGGTGGGAATCCCGGTGCCGATGTCCAGGAACTGGTCGATGCCCTGCTGGGCCAGCCACGCGGACGCCCGGTGCATGAACTCCCGGTTCTGCCGGGCCGCGTCCCTCGCCTCGGGCGGCAGCTTCTCCGCCACGGCCTCGTCGACCGGGTAGTTGTCCTTGCCGCCCAACAACCAGTCGTAGACCCGCGCGGGATGCGCCTTGCTGGTGTCGAGCGGCGGAAACGACTGTCGGTCGATCGTCATGGCTAGCTCCCATCGCACCACGGAAACGCGGCAGGCCAAATGTTCGATCATCCTACTCGGATCGGCCATGTGGACGGCGCGATACGGGAGTTGAGCGGGCGCCGATCCCGACACCGAGGACGAGACGACTCCCCGGACACCGGACCGCGTGCCGACCCGGGGCGGGCTCCGGCCCACGGGCCGCGTGGCCGGCGCGGGCCGGTTCCGGTTGCGGGGCCCCGCGCGCGCCCGCACGCTGGCTGGGAGGAGTGACCCGTGACAGGGGATGGTCGTCGTGAGCGGATCCGCACGCCGGACGACGAGACTGTTCTCCCGCCGGGACCGCGCGGTCATCGCCGCCGCCTCCATCGCGATGCTGCTGGTGGAGCTGGACTGGTTCGCGCTCAACCTCATGCTGCCGGTGATCGCCCGCGACTTCGGGACGCCCTCCACGAACCTCCAGTGGCTGGTGAGCGGCTACATGCTGACCCTCGGCGCCCTGATGATCGTCGGCGGGCGGGCCGCCGACCTCTACGGCCGAAGACGAGTCGTCGTCATCGGCCTGACGGGCTTCGCCGGGATGTCGGTGGTGTGCAGCGCCGCCCAGAACGCGACCTGGCTGACCGTGGGACGCGTGGTCCAGGGGATGACGGCGGCCCTCGTCCTGCCGATCGCGGTGGCGGTGGTGACCGCGCACTTCCGTGACGGCCGCCAGGGCCGGGCGGTCGGCACGGTTCTCGCGTTCAGCGCCATCGGTACCGCGCTGGGGCCCTTCGTCGGCGGGACCTTCGCCGAGCTCGTCAGCTGGCGCGCGGTCTTCCTGCTGAACGTGCCGTTCTGCTTGCTGGCCGTACTGCTGATGCTGCGGTACGTGACGGAGTCGCGGGACGAGGGGGCCGCGCGGGGGATGGATCTGCCGGGCGCGGTCGCGCTGGCCGGAGGTCTGACCGCCGGGATGCTCGCCGTCGACCAGGGATCGAGCTGGGGCTGGGACTCCGCGGCCACCGTGCTGTGCTTCGCCCTGGGCGCGCTCCTGCTGGGCCTGTTCGTGGTGATCGAGCGGCGGGCCCGGGAACCGCTGATCGACCTGTCGCTGCTGCGCAACCGGCCGTTCGTGACCGTGACGGTCGCCGGAACGGTGTCGAACATCGTGTACTGCCTCGTCGCGGTGCTGGCGGCCCTGTATCTGCAACAGGCACGCGGGCTGTCGCCGCTGGACTCGGGCGTGGTCTTCCTCGCGCTGTCGGCGGGCGTCGGCGCGGCGAGCTACTGGTCGGGTCATCTGGCGCGCCGGTGGCGCGCGGAGGTCCTGATGGCCGTGGGGCTGCTGCTGAGCGGGGTGGCGCTCGCGGCGCTGACCTGGGCGCGTCCGCTGCCCCTGTACGCCGCCGTGTTCGCGGTGGTGGGAGCGGGTGTCGGCCTCGGCTGGGCGCTGACCAACGCGGCGACCCAGTCGTACGTGCCCGCCGGGCGGCTGGCGGCGGCCTCGGGGCTGGTGCTCACCTCCCTGGTGCTGTGGGGCGCGGTGGCCGTGACGGTGGCCGCGACCGTCCTGGAGGAGATCAGCGGATCCGCCGGTGTCGCGGCGTCCGACGGCTCGGCGATCGACCTCGTGCTGCGGGTGGTGGCCCTGCTCGCCGTGGCCGGTGCCGCGGTGCTGGTTCCGCTCGTCCGCTCCGGTGCGGGAACGCCCGGGGGAGAGGCCGCGGCGACGCCCAAGGAGGTCGACGCGGCTCCGCGCACCCGCTCGTAGCACCTCGGTCGCGAGGCCGCGGAACCTCGGGGCGGGCCCGTGAAATGGGGGCGACACGACGGCGCACGCGCTGCTAGCTTTCACGCGACCGTGACACCGCCCGAGGAGGTGAGACCCATGAACGCTGTACCGAAGTGGGTGCTCCCCCTCTCCATCACGGCCGGCCGACCGACATAGGTGTCGCCGGGAGCGCCTCGACCACCAGGCACTCCCGAAAGGCAACACCTCATGCATTCTTTTCAGTTCACCGGTCGGTCGTCGTCGGACGGCATGATCGAGCGCGACTTCGTCGTGGACGGGGTCCCCGGCGTCCTCTGGTCGCCGCCCTCCGCCGCCGATCGCGCACCCCTGGTGCTCATGGGGCACGGCGGCGGTACGCACAAAAAGGCGCCGGCCATGGCGGGCCGCGCACGTCTCCTGGTGACGGGCCCCGGTTTCCACGTCGCCGTCATCGACGCCCCCGGTCACGGGGACCGGCCCCGCACGGAGCACGACGAGCGGGAGATCGCCGCGCTGTACCGGGCGAGGGCGCAGGGCGAGCCCGAAGGGCCGATCGTCGTCCGCTACAACGACCATCTTGCGCGGCTCGCCGTGCCCGAGTGGCGGGCGACCCTGGACGCCCTCCAGGAACTCCCCGAGATCGGCGCGGACGGGCCGGTCGGCTACTTCGGCATCAACATGGGAACCGCGATCGGAGTGCCGCTCGTGGCGGCCGAACCCCGGATCACGGCCGCGGTCTTCGGCCAGCACTGGCCCGACGTCCTGGCCGAGAAGGCGAAGGAGATCACCGTCCCGGTCGAGTTCGCCGTGCAGTGGGACGACGAGCACATCCCCCGCGCGGCCGCGCTCGCCCTGTTCGACGCCTTCGCCTCGAAGGAGAAGACGCTGCACGCCAACTCGGGCAGGCACAAGGAACTGCCCCGGTTCGAAGCCGACAGCGCGGTCCGCTTCCTCGCCCGCCATCTGAGCCGCGCCGGCTCCCAGCGCTAGCCTGAAGCGACGGTTCTCGGCGCCCGACCCGACGATCGGGCGCCGGCACCGGCCGGTTTTCCGCCGCGGAAGGGCAGGTTAGGGCCTCCCGAGTCGTGTTTTGAACTGCGCTTTACACATGAAGTGCAACCGCGGACCGGCGTCCGCAGTCCAAAAGAGCAGTGAGGCAGGCACGATTGTGAGCCGGGGTAAAAGTGAAGCGACGTAGCGGGATATCGATGGCACTCGTCATGGTGGGGGTGCTGGCGGGGGCCAGCGCCTGTGGCGGGGGTACACCGAAGGCGAGTTCAGACGACGGAAAGGCCGGGTCGGGCAAGCCCACGGCCAGCGTGAAGCCGTCACCATCGAAGCCCGCCGGGCCGCCGATGCTGCTGGAGACCATCACGCCGCAGACCGGCGCCACGGTCGGCGTCGCGATGCCGATCTCGGTGATCTTCACCAATCCGGTGGGCCAGAAGGCCCGCGCCGACATCGAGAAGCACATGAAGGTCACCAGCTCCCAGCCGATGACCGGCGCGTGGCACTGGTTCGGCGACCGCCGCGCCGACTGGCGGCCCAAGTCGTACTGGGCGACCGGCACCAAGGTGAAGGTGACCGCCGACCTGAAGGGCGTCACCAACGGCAACGGCCGCTACGGCACGCGTTCCTACGTGCACGACTTCACCGTCGGCGACGACGTCCGCGCGGATGTCTCCGTCACGGGTCACACGATGAAGGTCACGAAGAACGGCGCGCCCGTACGGACGCTGTCGATCAACGCGGGAAGCGCCGAATACCCCACGTGGAACGGTGTGATGGCGGTGATCGACAAGGCGAAGACGGTCCACATGACCTCGTGCAGCGTCGGCATCAGCTGCACCAAGGGCGCCCCCAACTACTACGACCTGACGCTTCCCTGGGACGTCCACCTGACCCAGTCCGGGACGTACGTCCACTACTCGACCGGTGACCCGAACCCGGGCAGCGGCAGCGCCCGCGGCTCGCACGGCTGCGTCCACCTGTCGATGTCCGACGCCGAGTGGTTCTACAACCAGGTCAAGCAGGGCGACCCGGTGTCCGTCACCGGCTCCCCGCGCGCGAAGGCCTCGGCGGACAACGGCTTCGCCTCCTTCAACCTGAGCTGGGACCAGTGGCTGGCCGGCAGCGCCGCCGGCGAGAGCACCGCGGGCTGACGCACCGCGGGCCGCGCCCCGGGGCGCGGCCGGGCCGGGTGATCAGAAGAGCATGGCCAGATCACCCGGCCGCACCCGGGCCGTGAGGGGGAGGGTGGCCTCGACCTCCCCGTCCGCGCCGTAGGGCACGGGCCGGTCGGCCTCGATGTGGATCTCCCGGCCCCGCAGGATCACCACTTCGGGCCGGGCCACGTGCGCACCGGTCTTCAGCTCGTTCATGAGCGTGAAGAACAGCCGGCGCGGCGCCTGGCGGATCATGACGATGTCCAGCAGTCCGTCGTCCGTCAGGGCCAGCGGGGCGATGATGCGCCCCGAGCCGTAGTAGGCGGAGTTCGCGGCCACGACCGTGTAGCCCCGGTGGAAGTGCTCCTCCCCGTCGACGGTGACGCGGTACGACACCGGACGCCAGCCGGTGACCGCGCGCAGACCTCCGGCGTAGTACGAAGCGGCCCCGCGCAGCACGCGGGCCTGGTTGGCGTGCTGGTTGGCGAGCGCGTCGACTCCGGCGTACACGCTGCCGAGCACGACGGTGCGCGCGTGCACCGCCGATTCCACCTCGATCGTGTCGACGCGGCGGGGCTCGTGGCGCAGCAGCACGCGGGTCAGGTCCGCGGCGGCGGTGGGCAGCCGCAGCGCGCGGGCGAAGTCGTTGCCGCGGCCCGCGGGGATCAGGCCGAGGACGGTGTCCGTCCCGCTGAGGGCGCCGCCGATCCCGCCCGCGATCCCGTCGCCGCCCACGGCCAGGACGACCCTGCCCCGTTCCCCGGCGCGCAGCGCGAGTTCCTGCGCGTGGGCCAGGCTGCGGCTGTACTCGGTCTCCAGTCCGGCTCCGGCCTCCCGCAGCAGGCGGGCGACCGGGAGCAGCGCGGCCGCCCCGGTGGAGCCGCCCGCGGTGGGATTGACGACGGCCGTGAACTGTCGCATCGGTGTGCCTCCGGGCAGTGAAGTCGGGGAGCGGAACGGAGCCGGACGGGGCTGAGCGGGGCGGAAGCCGGGGCGGCGGCGGTGCCGGGGCCGCGGCTTCCGCGGGACGGGCGCGGCCGGGTCAGTCGAGGGGCAGCAGGATCCCCGGGTTCAGCACGCCGTCGGGGTCAAGCCGCCGCTTGACGGCCCGCAGGGCCTCGATGCCCAGGGGGCCGACCTCGCGGAGGTACCCGGCGCGGTGGTCGGTGCCCACTCCGTGGTGGTGGCTGATGGTTCCGCCCGCGTTCAGCACGGCCTGGTTGGCGGCTTCCTTCGCCGGTGCCCAGTGGGCCACGGGGTCCTCGCCCTGCGCCGAGACCACCGTGAAGTAGAGCGAGGCGCCGTTCTCGTAGACGTGCGAGATGTGGCACATGACCAGGGGCGGGGTTCCCGCGGCGGTGAGCGTCTCGGTCAGGGCGGTGCGCACGGCGGCGTAGAGCTCGGGAACGCGTGACCAGAAGGTCGCCGTCTCCAGGGTCTCGGCGAACGCCCCGGCGTCGAGCAGCGCGTCGCGCAGATACGGCGCCGAGTAGCGGCCGTGCGCCCAGCGTTCACCGGGCTCGGCGCCCAGGTAGGTGCCTCCGGCGGCGCGCAGGACGGCGGCGGCCTCCTCGCGGCGGCGCGCGGTGTCCTCCTCGGTTCCCTCGTACCCGGCGATCGCCGTGCACCCGGCGCTCGCCGTGGCCTCGGCCGAACCGATGGCGTCGGGCTGGGCCAGGCCGACGAAGGTCTCGGTCTCGTCGGACAGCCGCAGCACGGTGGGGCGCGGTCCGTCCTGGGCGAGCCGGCGCAGAGCGGTGGCGCCCTCCTCGAACGAGGCGAACCGCCAGCCCTCGTAGACGCGCATGCGCGGCAGCGGCCTGATCCGCACGGTGACGGAGGTGATGACCCCGAAGGCGCCCTCGGAGCCGAGGATCAGCTGCCGCAGGTCGGGACCGGCCGCCGAGCGGGGGGCGCGGCCCGTGTCGAGGGTCCCCTGCGGGGTCGCGAGGGTGAGGCCGAGGACCATCTCGTCGAAGCGGCCGTATCCGGCGGAGGCCTGGCCGCTGGAGCGTGCCGCGGCGAACCCGCCGATGGTGGCCCACTCGTAGGACTGCGGGAAGTGCCCGAGCGTGAAGCCGTACTCGGCGAGGAGGGCCTCCGCGTCGGGAGCGCGCAGGCCCGGCTGGAGCGTCGCGGTCCGGGAGACGGGGTCGATGCCGAGCAGGGCGTTCATACGGCGCAGGTCGAGCGCGACGAAGGCGCCGCCCTGGGGAGCGAGGCCGCCGACGACGGAGGTGCCGCCGCCGAACGGGACGACGGCGAGGCCGTGTTCGGCGCACACACGCAGGACGGCGAGCACCTCGTCGTGGGTGGAGGGCAGGACCACCGCCGCAGGGGCGTCCCCGGCGTCGCCCGCCCGGATCCTCAGCAGATCGGGCGTGGACTTCCCCCGGGTGTGCCTGATCCGGGTCTCCGCGTCGGTGCGCACGTGCTCGGCGCCGCCGACGGCGTCCGCGAGGGCGCGCAGGACCGGGGCCGGCGGGGGCTCGGCGAGGGAGATCTCGTCGAGTGTGTGCGGGGCGGTGTCCCGCGGCTTCACACCGAGCAGATCCCGCAGCAGGCCGGTCACCGAGTCGGGCAGCGGTGCCGCCTTCGCCGGGTCGCCCCAGCCACTCCACAGCATGTCCATGAACGTAGTCCTCATCGGTCGGTTCGCGACGCGCCGGCTCCCGCACGGCCGCTCAGGGCGTTACACTGTGACACATGGCGCCCATTCGTCACAACCACTCGGACGGTGACCCCGTCCTCGACGCCGTACGCGACTGCGTCCTGGCGGTCGGAGTCCGGCGTACCACCCTGACCGACGTGGCCCGCCGCGCCGGTGTCTCGCGCATGACGCTCTACCGGCGCTGGCCCGACGTGCGCTCGCTCGTCGGTGACCTGATGACCCGTGAGTGGGTCGACGTGGCGACCCGTGCCCTGCCGGAGCCGCAGCCGGACGGGCGGACGCGGACCCTGATCGTGGACGGCCTCGTCGCCGGCGTGGAGGGCTTCCGGGCCCACCCGCTCTTCCGCAAGATCATCGACGTCGATCCCGAACTCCTGCTTCCGTACGTACTGGACCGCCGCGGCGCCAGTCAGGAAGCGCTCCTCGAACTCCTCGCCGACGCCCTGGAGCAGGGGCACGCCGACGGGTCCGTGCGGCTCGCCCCCACGCGACGCCAGGCCCGTGCCGTGCTGCTCGTGGTGCAGTCCTTCACCCTGTCGCTGCGGACGATGACCGACGAGGACGACCCCGAGCTCACGAGCACCGCCTTCCTCGACGAGCTGCGCATTCTTCTGGAGAGGACCCTCACGCCATGAGTCGCACCAGCAGTCCGTCCGGCGGTCCGTCCGGCCCGGTCTCCCCGGCGCCCGGGTCGTCGCTGTCCGCCGCCCGCCGCCGCCGTGAACTGGCCGAAGCGGTGGGCGGCGACACCGTGGACGTCCTGGTCGTCGGACTCGGCGCCACCGGCGCCGGAGTCGCCCTTGACGCGGCCGCGCGCGGCCTGAGCGTCGTCGCCGTCGACGCCCACGACCTCGCCTTCGGCACCTCGCGCTGGAGCTCCAAGCTCATCCACGGAGGACTGCGCTATCTGGCCTCGGGACAGCTCGACGTGGCCCACGAGAGCGCGGTCGAACGCGGTGTCCTCATGGAACGCACCGCCCCCCACCTCGTCCGCGCCCAGCCCTTCGTGCTGCCGCTGACCCCGCTCGTGTCACGCGGCCAGGCCTCCCTGGCCTGGGCCGGGTTCCGGGCCGGGGACACCCTGCGCCTCGCGGCCCGCACCTCACGTGCCACCCTGCCCGCGCCGCGCCGCCTCTCCGCGGTCGAGGCCCGTCACCTGGCACCGTCGGTGCGGCCCGCGGGGCTGCGCGGCGGTCTGCTGTCCTGGGACGGCAAGGTGACCGACGACGCCCGGCTCGTGACGGCGCTCGCCCGTACCGCCGCCCTCCACGGCGCGAAGATCCTCACTCGGGTCAGGGCGCTGGAGCTCGGGGGGACCGTGGTCCGCGTCCGGGACGAACTGACCGGGGAGGAGGGCGAGATCAGGGCCCGCGCGGTCGTCAACGCGTCCGGTGTGTGGGCGGGCGAGCTGGTCGAGGGCATCCGGATCCGCCCCTCGCGGGGGACCCATCTGGTGCTGCGCGCCGACCTGTTCGGGCCGATTCCCGCCGGGCTGCACATCCCGATCCCGGGGGAGAGCAACAGGTTCGTGCTCGTCCTGCCGCAGGACGACGGCCGTGTGTACGTGGGTCTGACCGACGAGCCCGTCGACGGTGACGTGCCGGACGTGCCCCAGGTGCCGGAGTCGGACGTCGGCTTCCTGCTCGACGTGGTCGGCTCCGCCCTGGACACCCCGGTCCGGCGCCAGGACGTCGTCGGCGCCTTCGCGGGGTTGCGGCCCCTGCTCGACACCGTGCCCGCCCGCTCGGGAGAGGCCGCCCGTACCTCCGACATCTCGCGCCGGCACGCCGTCCTCACCTCCGAGGACGGGGTGACCACCGTGGTCGGCGGCAAGCTCACCACCTACCGGCGGATGGCCCAGGACGCCGTCGACGCGGCGGTCGAGGCCCGGAGCCTGCGGGCCGGTCCCTCGACGACCGCCTCCCTGCCGCTGGTCGGCGCGGCCGCCCCGCACCGGCTCGGGGCGCTGGCCGCCCCCGGCCATCTGATCCGCCGCTACGGCGCCGAGGCCCCCGCGGTCCACGCCCTGGCCGCCCGGGATCCCCGGCTCGGCGAGCCCGTCGTGCCGGGACACCCCGTCACGCGGGCCGCGCTGCTGTGGGCCGTGCTGCACGAGGGTGCCCTCGACGAGTCCGACCTCCTGGACCGCCGCACCCGCATAGGCCTGATCCCGGAGGACCGTTCCGCGGCGATTCCCGCCGCCAGGGAAGCCCTCGACACGGCAGAGTCCCGCTCGACCTGACACACCCGCCGCGGGGTAGATGCCCCGCGAGGGCCACGGCCCGCCCGGCCTCCGGAGGATGGGCCCGAGCGGTGCGGACCGATGTGAGAGGCGCACACGTGTGGCTGGCCTCGGGCGGTGTTCCATGCCGGGTGTGTGTACGCGTGGCCGAGCCAGGGCGGTGATCTGTGCCGGGGTTGCACACGTGTGGCTGGCCCCGGGCGGTGATCCGTGCCAGGTGCGCACATGTGTGGCCGAGCCCGTGTGGTGTTCCGTGTCGAGGTCGCACACGCGTGGCCGAGCCCGGGCGGTGATCCGTGCCGGAGGCGTACACGTGCGGGCGAGCCCGGGGGCGCGGTCCGTGTCGGGGCGTACGCGTGACGACCCCGGGCGGGGGAAACCCCGCGGACCGGCGCGGAGCGCACCGCACCGGCCATTTGGCGGCACGCCCGTCGCGTGTCGGGCCGGACAGCGCCGTCGCCCGGCCCCCGTTCCCGAGACTGACCGCATGAGCGAAGAAGCCGGATCGCCGGTGTCGGCCGGGCGACGCGAACTCCAGCAGACCGTCGTCATGGCGACCCTCACCGTCCTGGCCGGCGCGGTCGACGCGGTCAGCTTCCTGACCATGGGCCACGTCTTCACCGCCCTGGCCACGGGCAACCTGCTCTTCCTCTCCTTCGCCGTCGCCGGTGAGGGAGACCTGCCCGTGGCCCGTCCCGCCATCGCCCTGCTCGCCTTCGTCCTGGGGGCCGCCGTCGGAGCCCTCACCACCAGCGGTCTCGTCGCCCGGCACCGGCACTGGTTCGCCGCCGCCCTGACCGTGGAAGGGGCCCTTCTGGCCCTCGCGGGTGCCACGGCGCTGTGGCGGCACGGCTCCGGCTCGCTCACCGATCACCCGGACAATCTGGTCATCGCGCTGGTCGGCTTCGCCATGGGCCTGCGCGCGGACACCGCTCTGCGCGCGGCCGTCCCGGGCATGCCGACCCTGCTGGTCCAGGTGTCCCTGGTCCGTCTCATCCACGGCCTCACCGGAGCCGTCGCGATGAGCGGGCAGCAGGGCGCGGCCCGGGGCAGACTCGTCGCGACCGTCCTCGGCATCTTCGCGGGCGGTGCCCTCGGCACCCTCATCACACCGTGGGGAACGGGCCGGGCCCTGCTCGCCATCGCCGCCGCGGTCCTGATCGTCGCGGCGCTGAACGTGCTCCTGGCGCGGTACCGCCTGCTCGCACCGGAACTCATCGGCTGAACCCACGGTGTGGCGAGCATGGAGGGCAGTCGCTCGTCCGTTGCCGGAAACCGGCAGCCCGGCGGGGGGAGGACGCTTCCAGGACCCGCCCTGCCGTCCGGTCCGTCGTGTGTGACCTAATGCTCCGGGAACAAGAGACCTGGGAGCGATGGTGCGGACGGTGGACGGGCGGGTGCCCGAGCGGATGCGGCGGGAAGGGTGGCACGCGGTGGCGTGGGCGCTGCTCGGACTGGCCCTGGCGGCGGTCGCGGTGGTGCCGAGCGCGTTCGTTCCCGGAAAGGTCGCCACCGAGGCGGCCTTCCGCGACGCCCGGCCCTGCGTGGGGCACAGCGCGGTGGGCGAGGACGGTGCGAGCTGCCTGCGCACGATCCCGGGAACGGTGCTCTCCGCCGGGAACGCCAAGAGCGGCAAGGCGACGGTCTTCCGCGTACGGCTGCGGCCTCCGGTTCCGGCACCGGCCGACCGGTCGATCGACCTCGACTCGCACGGCGATCTGTCCGAACTCATCCAGACAGGGGAGCGGGTGAACGTCACGACCTGGCGGAACGGCGTGGTCGCCGTGGGCCAGGGCGAGGTCGGCGAGCGGCTTTCGGGACTGCCGGACGACGACCCCGCCGCCTTCACCGCAGCCGCCCTGGTCCTCTGCTGGTCGGCGGTCCTGGCCTTCGTCGCCGCTTTCGGCAGCGCCCGGCGGGCCCGCCGCCTGGCCACCGGGCGCTCCGTCGTTCCCCGGGTCCCGTTCGGCAGGGCGACGGCCCTGGGCGTAGTGGTCGTGCCCTTCGCCGCGGCCTTCTGCGCCGGTCATTTCTGGGACACCTGGACGGCCGTGATCATGGGCGTGGTCCTCTGCGCCCTGGTAGCGGTACCGGCCACGATCCTCGTCCTGCGCTGGGACCGGGAGCCGACCTCGGCATCCCCGACGGACACGCAGCTGGAACCTCCGCTCACTGCTCTCAACTGACCCGGTGAGCGCAGGAGTTCAGGTCGCCACGGACCTGACTCACCGCTCGCGTCGCCAGGTCCGCCGGCGGCCCCGCGCCCTGGTGGATACCTCCTCGTACGTCAGCCGCCCCCGCAGCGCGGTTCCGAAGACGACGACGCCGACACCGACCAGCCAGGACTGGACGACGAGGACGGTGCCGAAAGGACCGTAGGAAACGGTGCTGGAGGCGATCAGGGGCGAGAAGACCCGACGCGAGAAGAACCGCGGACCGAGCAGTCCGACAGCCGTCATCACCGCGCCGGGCAGGAGGGCCTTTCCGGCGATCCGTCCGCCCAGCAGCATCATCCACTGCGACCACCAGAACAAGCTCTTCGGCATGCGGATCGATGACCACGGCCGGCGTCCCCGCCGAAAGCATCGGGACAGCCCCGCGACGCGCGGGCCCGGCCGGATGTCGAGTCCGGCCGGGCTCAAGGGGGTTGACGCGGGGTCAGCCCAGGGCGAACTTCTGGGCGGCTGCTCCGTTGCAGTCCCAGATCTGGAGCCGGGTGCCGTTGGCCGTGGCGCCGTTGGGGGAGTCGAGGCAGCGGCCCGACTGCGGGTTGATCAGGGAGCCGTCGGCCTGTTGCTGCCAGATCTGGCCGCCGGCCGTGGTGCAGTCCCACAGTTCGACCTGCGTGCCGTTGGCGGTGCCGTTGCCGTTGATGTCGAGGCAGCGGCCCAGCGTGTGCAGCCGGCCGTCCGAGCTGTGGAACCAGTGCTGGTCGACCGCGTACGACTGGCAGCCCCAGAGCTGGACGGCGGTCGCGTTGGAGCCGTTGTCGTCACCGGCCACATCCGCGCAGGTCCCGCCGGGGCCGACGACCGGTGCGCCCGCGTTGACCGAGAACCGCTGGGCGGCGGACCCGTTGCAGTCCCAGATCCGCAGGCGCGTGCCGTTGGCCGTGGCGCCGTTGGGGGAGTCCAGGCAGCGGCCCGACTGCGGGTTGAACAGCGAGCCGTCGGCGCGCTGCACCCACTTCTGGCCGCCGACCCCGTTGCAGTCCCACAGTTCGACCTGGGTGCCGTTGGCGGTGCCGTTGCCGATGATGTCCAGGCAGCGGCCGATGGTGCCGAGCGAACCGTTGCCGTTGTGCGTCCAGTACTGGTCCTCGGCGTAGGACTGGCAGTTCCACAGCTGTACGGCCGTGCCGTTGACCCCGGTGTCGTCCGCGGCGACGTCGACGCACTGGCCGCCGGGGCCGCCGATGGTCGCCTGCGGACCGTTGGGGACGTTGGTCTGGCCCGAGTAGCCCACGGAGACGATGTTCGCCTGGACGGCGTTCTCGGCCGCGTCGGTCGGATAGCCCGCGACCATGACGCCCTCGAAGAACGTCCCCATGTTCCAGTTGCTGTTGTCGCCGCCCGTGCCCAGGATGATGCCGCCCTCCTGCTGCATCGGCCGGTAGCCGCCGCGTGTCGGCAGCCCCCCGTCCCACCAGGTCGTCAGGCCTCCCGACTGCGCGTTGCCGCCCTTCAGCGCGTACGTGGTCTGTCCGTTGTTCTTGAGGACGGCCGTCACGTACGGGCTGCTGTTGCCCTTGTTCGCGGTGTTGGACCCGTTGTCGCCCTGGAACATGCCGTTCTCCAGGTCGGCCTCGATCCAGGGGCCCGAGCCGCTGCACGGGGCGAAGTAGCAGGTGGTGGCGATGGACACCGCGTCCATGTGACCGTTGCCGGTGTCGGCGGGAGTGGACTCGGCGTTGCCGTAGTCGAAGCAGCAGGCCGAGCCGACGTGGGTGCCGCTGGCGACCATGTAGGCGCCCTCCGACCGGCCGTTGACCGCGACGCCCGACGCGGCGCCGTGCGAGCGGTAGCCGACGCCGGGGGAGATCCAGATGCCGTACACCTTGTGGCCGCCCGCGGTGACGGACAGTTCACTCGCGTCCGCGCCCCGGTCGGCACCCATTCCGGCCGTGCCCGCGGGACCGGGGAACAGGTCGTTGTGGCGGGACGTCTGGTCGTACACCTTCGAGATGCTGCACGTGGTGTTCGCGCAGAAGGCGTCCTGCTGCGCGGCGTTCGCGTACCCGCCGGCGGCCAGCAGTCCGATGTCGGCGCTCGCTCCGTCGGAGACGCGGGTGACCTGGTAGAGCGGGCCGTCGTACGCCGAGAACAGCGCGCGTGTCGTGCTGTGGGCGGCGACGCACGGGGTGCCCGCGCCGGCGTAGATGTCGCAGGGCTGGGACGCCGCGGCCTGCGCGACGCCGGGCATGCCGACCAGGATCGTCACCAGGAGGCCGAGGGCCGCGGCGACGGACAGCAGGGCGCGGCGGAGCCGGGCCGCGGGTCCGGCCGCGGAGGGGGAGACGAGACATGAAGGGGCGGATCTTCTTCTGCGCACGTGTGCTCCCAAGGTGGAGGGTGGAGCTACAACTCGCCCTCGGATCAGCCGAGTTCAGGCTTCCTGGCGACTGAGTCGGAAGTTACAAGCGCTGGTCGATTGCGTCAATATTTGTTGCTTTCCTTTCTGCTCCAGCCTTCGGGATGTCCGAACGTGTGGCTTTGCGGCGGCTGTTGGGCCACGCCGATATCTCTCAGGCTCCGACCGTCGCGTCCGCCGCGCGCTGTCGTGATCGGGTGCCGACGGGGACGTATGGCGCGGTGTCACCGAAACCGCCACCGCGCCCGGTCCGCCCCCGGAGCCGGGTCGACCCACTTCGGCCGGATCGTCCCGTTCCCCGCCGCGCTCCGGGCGTTTGTCCTGCACAGCGGCGCGGGCCCGGAATTTGAAAAGCCGACGACGACCGAAAAGCGCCTACGACAACCCCCCGAAGTTTTTTCGAGCGGCTCTGTTGTGCAACATTCGAGCGAGGTCGAGCAACAGCCTCGGAGGGGAAACGCATTGTCGCCCACCACGGGACCCGAACACCGGTCCCTGCACGTCCTCACACCGTCGAGCGACGAATCCCTTGTCACCGAATGGGCCGGTGGAAAAGGGAAGAACCTGCACACGCTGACCGCGTCCGGATTTCAAGTACCGCGCTGGTCGGTCATCGGACTGGACGTATTCGCCGAATTCAGCCGCGGTGCCGGACTCGACCGGCACCTGAAGCGGCTGTTCGCCGACGACTGGGAGCCGAAAGCGGGCCGGATCGCGGCCGAGATCGCCGGCCTGATCGAGGCCGCGCCGCTCGACGACCGGCTCACCGACGCCATCGGACTGGCCTACGGACTGGCGGGCGGGGGAGCCGTCGCCGTCCGGTCGTCCGGCGCGCAGGAGGACGGGGCGCAGTACTCGTTCGCCGGCCAGTTCGACAGCTTCCTCAACGTCCGCGGCCTCGACGAGGTCGTGGCCCACGTCCGCCGCTGCTGGGCCTCCGCCTTCTGCGAACGCTCCCTGCGCTACCGCGCGCGGCACCGGCTCGCGATCGACACCGGTGGGGTCGCCGTCATCGTGCAGCGCATGGTGGCCGCCGAGCTGAGCGGGGTGCTGTTCACCGCCGACCCGGCGAGCGGACGCGTCGACCGGCATGTCGTCAGCGCCGTCCACGGGCTGGGGGAGGGGCTGGTCTCGGGCGCCGTCGACGCCGACACCGTCGTCCTGGACGCCGTCACCGGCGAGCCGCTGACCACGGTGATCGGTGAGAAACGGGAGCGCTACGACGCCGGAGCGGGGCCCGGCTGCCAGGTGTCCCCCGTCGCCGAGGGGGACCGCGCCGAACTGTCCCTGACCGCCGACCGGCTGGCCCGGCTGCACGCGGCGGGAGCCCGGATCACCGCCTGTTACGGCACTGCCCAGGACATCGAATGGGCGATCGCCGAGGACGGTCTGTGGATCCTCCAGAGCCGCCCGGTCACCGCCCTGGCCCAGAGCGCGGGCGCCGCGCCGGAGCCGGGCCTCGACCTGCGGATCTGGGACAACTCCAACATCATCGAGAGCTTCAGCGGTGTCGTGTCCCCGCTCACCTACAGCTTCGCCGCCGACACGTACGCCAAGGTGTACGACAGCTATGCCCGCGCCCTCGGGGTCCGCGGCAAGGCGCTGCGCGAGGTGCAGGAGTGGACTCCGCACCTGCTCGGCTACGTCCACGGGCGGGTCTACTACAACCTGCTCCACTGGTACCGCATGGTGCGACTCGCCCCGTTGTACCCGCTCAACCGGCGCGTTCTGGAGAAATCCCTGGGTGTCGCCGAAGGTATTTCCGATGAACTCGCCGACGCGCTCCACCCGTTCACTCCCCGGACCGGACTGCGCGGCCAGGTGTCCCGCCTGGCACGTACGGTCGTCTTCGCTACGAGATTCCTCACCATCCGAAAATCGGTGAACACGTTTCATCGAGATTTCTATCGTGCGTACGCGGTTTTCAACAATGTCGACTACGACGCGCTGCCGGGCGACGAGACCTACCGTCGATTCCGGCGGCTGCAACGGGAACTCATCGAAAAATGGGGCCCGATGCAGACCCTCGACGCGACGATCCTGCTCTCCGTGGGACTTCTGGCCCTGCTGACCCGCAGATGGCTGCCCGGGGCACCCGAGTGGTTCACCTGGGCCGCCGCGGCCCCAGGGGGCGCCGTCGAGTCCGTGGAACCTGTCTGGGCACTGCGTGAGCTGGCCGCCCTGGCACGCTCCGACACCGAGGTGGCGGCGCTGCTGGACCGCACCCCCGACTCCGAGGCCCACCAGGCGCTGCGCGACGCGGGCCACACCCGGTTCCTGCGCGCCGTCGACGCGTACATCGCCGACTACGGCTACCGCAGCCCCGACGAACTCAAGCTGGAGGTCCCCGACCTGCACGAGAGTCCGGAGGGAGTCTTCACGCTGCTGCGCGAAGCGCTGCCGGACACCGGTGACGACGGTGACGGCGAAGGTGTCGGCAAGGGCAAGGGCAGTGGTGACGGTGGTGGTACTCCGGACCGCGGCGGCGAGGCCGACGCCTATCTCGACGAGCATCTGACCTGGCCGCGCCGCCTCGTGTACGAACGGGTGCGCGGCAAGGCCCGCGCCGCGCTCGCCGACCGGGAACGGCTCAGGTTCTGCCGCACCCGCGCCTTCGGAGCGGCCAAACGCATGCTGCGCGCCCTCGGCCGCGATCTGGCGCGCGCCGGTGCCATCGACGCCTGGGACGACGTCTTCTTCCTGCGCCTGGAGGAGGTCCGGGGCGCCTACGAGGGCATGATCGGCCACAGCGAACTGCGGGACCTGGTCGCACTGCGGCGCGGCCGGCAGGCCGCCGACATCGCGCTGCACGCCCCGTCCCGCTTCACCACCCGCGGCGCACCGTACTGGTCGGGCAATCTCGAACGGGCCGGCTGGAGCGACGGCCCGGCGGCCCCCAGCGGTGTCCGTGAACTCACCGGCGTCCCCTGCTGTCCCGGGATCGCCGAAGGACCGGCCGTCGTCACGGACACCCCCCGCGACATCGGCGGCGGCGTCCTGCTCACCTACCGCACCGACCCGGGATGGGTCACCGCCCTGTCCTCGGCCACCGCCCTGGTCATCGAACGCGGCAGCCCGCTGACTCATGTGGCCGTCGTGGCAAGGGAGTTGGGCATTCCGACGGTGGTCCAGGTGAAGGGCGCCACCACCGAGATCCGCACCGGCGCCAGGCTCCGGGTCGACGGCGCGGCCGGAACGGTCACCGTACTCGCGCACGCGCCGGACGACGCCACGGCCGCGCCTTCGCCCAGCCCCCGAACGGAGACACCCCAGTGATACTCACCGAGGAACGGCTCCAGGACCTGCTCGACAAATCCCTCGCCGAACTCGCGCTCGGCACCGAGTGGGCCGTGACCCTGGAGGGCTCCATCGCGGAAGGGTTCGGCAACCCCTCCTCCGACATCGACTTCCTCCTCGTGAGCCGCCACGACGAGGACCTGCCGACCATGCCGTCGCTGCTGTTCGTGGACGGCAGACGCGTCGAGATCCGCACCAGGTCGGTGCGCCAACTCGCGCAACAGTTAAGGGCGGTGGAGCAGGGGGCCGGACGGCCGGCCCGGCTCTCCGAGGATCTCCTCAACCGCTGCCAGCGCGTGCTGCACAGCCACCCGCTGCGCGGCCACGTCCTTGTCGAGGAGGTGAAGGCGCTCCTGCCCGTCGAGCGGTTCCGCCGGATCACCGCCGACTGGTGGGCGCACCGGGCCCGGCAGTCCCTGCGCCACGCGATGGCACTCCAGTGCCTCGGCGAGAGCGACGAGGCGGTCGACTGGACCCGCGCCGCGCTCGTCCAGAGCGTCAAGTCCTGGGCGGCGGGCCTCGGCGAGACCTACCTCGAACCCAAGTGGCTGTCGATGCAGCTCGACCGGGCGGGCCGGACGGACATACGCGACCGCTACTGGGAACTGGAGTCGGCCGCCGTTCCCCGGGGCGACACGGCAGCCGCCCACGCCCGTCTGACCGCCTGCCTCGACTTCGCCGAGCACCTCGGCCTGACCGACGTCCCCCGCCGGCCCGACCGGCTCACCGTCGCACGCGTGGCCCGGGTGACCACCTGGCAGACCGGCGAACGCGTCCACGTGGTCCGCGGCCGGCGCGATGTGTTCGCCCTCGGCGCCGACGCCGCGACCGTGTGGCGCTCCCTCGTCCTGGGCCGGTCCCTGCCCCGCGTCCTGGCCGACAGCGCCGCCACCGGCGTCACCGACCCCGGTCCGCTGCTCGCCGCCTTCCTTCGCTACGGGCTGGTCCGCCTCTCCTGGAAGGGCGGCGGTACCGTCACCCCCGCACTTCCCCTCGCCGCCCCGTCCGGCCCCCTGACCCCGCCGCCCTCCACCGAGCAGCCCCTGCTGTCGGTGCGCGGCGCGGCCGTCACCGGGTCCCGCGCCGTCGATCTGATACCCCTGCCCGCCGACCGGTTCGCCGCGGCCGCCATGGCCCTGGTGTGGTCCAACGTGGTCGTCGAGAACGCCGTCGAGGACCTGACCGGAGCCCTGCAACGGGGTCAGCGGCGCGTGGCCGAACTCACCGGGCGCCGCGCCGTGCACGCGGCGCTGCGCGGACTGTTCAGCGCCCACGGCGTCAACCCGCTGCCCGCGGACGCCGACCTCGTACGCCGGATGCACCTGCTGCCCGCCGCCACCGCCCCGATCGGCGTGCGCGCCGGTGAACTGCTGGCGCGGGGCGTGGAGTCGGCGGAGGACGGTGACGCACTGCGCGCGGAGCTGCGCCGGTTCATCGCCCTGGTGCGCGCGGCCGTCGGCGCCGACTCCTTCCCGCTGTCCTTCGACTCCGCGGCCACCTGGCGGGCGACGCTGCAACTCGGCCACGACTGGCTGCGCCTGGGCGCCCACCTCGGCGCGGAGCTGCCCATCGAGGAGGCCCGCGATCTGCTGGCCGGCAACGGGGCCCAGCCCCATCAGGCCTGGTGACGGCGCCTGTCTCGCGAGCATCCCGTCCGACGTTCCACGCGGAGGATTCACCGATGTCCGATCAGCCGAAACCCGACCCGAGGGCCTCCGACCCGATGGCTTCCGACTCGATGGCCTCCGGTCCGACGGCTCTCGACCCGACCGCTTCAGGACCAGCGGCCTGCGCCCCGACGACTCCCGAATCGGGGGCCTCCGGACCGATGACCGTGCTGGTGACCGGAGCCAGCGGCTTCGTCGGCGCCGAGGTGACCGCCCGGCTCACCGCCGCCGGACATCGCGTGCTGGCCGTGCTGCACCACAACGGCGATCTGGTCCGCAACAACGGCAGAGAGCTCACCGCCGCTCCCGGCGCCCTCACCCGGATCGCCGGCGACATCACCCGCCCCGGCCTCGGCCTGAGCGAGGACGACCGGCGCCTCGCCGCCACCGCCGACCGGATCGTGCACTGCGCCGCCGTCACCGACTTCGGACTGCGGCCCGGCCGGTACGAGCGCGTCAACGTCGAGGGCACCCGGAACGTCCTGGGCGTCGCCCTGGCGGCCCGCACGCCCCTGGTGCACGTCAGCACCGCCTATGTGTGCGGAGAACGGGACGGCATCGCGTACGAGGACGAACTCGACCTCGGCCAACGCCCCGCCAACGACTACGAGAAGAGCAAGCTGGCCGCCGAGACCTTGGTCCGCAAGGCGGCGGCGGACGGTCTGCCCGTGACCGTGGTCCGTCCGAGCATCGTCACCGGAGCCACCCGCACCGGGCGGGTCCGTGACCTCAAGACCATCTACCCCGTGCTCCGGGTCCTGACCAGAGGCCTGGTGCGCACGGTGCCCGGCCGTCAGGACGCCGTCCTCGACCTGGTGCCGGTCGACCGGGTCGCCGACCTGGTGACCGCGGCCACCACCCGCTTCCGGGACGCCGAGGGCCGCACCCTGCACGCCGTCGGCCACGAACTGACCCTGCGGGACATGTCCGAGGTCCTCGCCGAGTACCCGTCCCTGCACGTGCCGCGGTTCGTCCCGCCGTCCGCGTTCTCCGCCCAGGCCCTGCCCGGCCCGGAACGCCCCTACTACGAGCGGGTCGTGTCCCTGTACGCCCCCTACTTCCGGTGCCGCGTCCGCTTCGACGCCACCCATGCCGAGGCCTTCGGCCACCGCCCGCCCACGACGGGCGCCCGTTCCTATCTGCGCCGCCTCCTCGACCACTGCCTCGCGACCGGCTACCTGGGCCCGCCCCCGCGCAAGGAGCCCTCCGCCGCCCGACCCGACGGGAGCACCCGACGATGACCCCCGCCCCCTGTGCCGAACCCTCCTACGGCATACCCGTCTCCCCGCTGCTCACCTGCCACCCCGACAAGCAACGCCTCTACGGCGCCGACACCTACTACCAGGAGAGCCACGACCAACTCGCCGACCTCACCGGGGACATCACCGGCTTCGCCCACCGGCACGCGCTGCTGCTGCTCAAGCCCGACGCCGTCGTGGCCCGCAGGCTGGAGACGGCCGCGGACTGGCTGGCCGGGCAGGGCTTCCGGATCGTCGGCGCGGCCGTCACCCGGCTGACCCGCACCATGATCCGCTCCCTGTGGTACTTCCAGTGGAACCTCGCCACTCCCTACCGCAGGCGACTGGCCGCCCTCTTCCTGGAGGACGCCGACGCCCTGGTCCTGCTCGTCCGCCCCGTCCACGACCTGGACGTGCCCGCCTCCGTCGAGCTGACCCGGCTGAAGGGACCCACCGACCCCGACGCCCGTCGGCCCGGCCAACTGCGCCATCTCCTGGGCCGCTACAGCTACTTGCTGAATCTGGTGCACACTCCCGACGAACCCGCCGACGTCCTGCGCGAGTTGGCCGTCCACTTCGACGCAGGGGAGCGCGACCGGCTCTTCCGCTCCGCCCTCGCCGACGAGGACGGCCGTGCGCACGCCCGTGAACTGACCGGCCGTCTGTACGCGGCCACCGCACCCCGGGACCTCGACTTCGCCCCCGCCGTCGCGCGCCTGCGCGACACCGTGTCCCGGCACCCGGGCGCCGACCCCTCGGCCGCACCGCGCACGCTGCTGGAGACCGCCTGGCGGCGGGGGATCGTCCTGGACCCGTGGGACGCGGTCATCGTCGGCTCGAAGGTGCTGCCCATGCGGCAGCCGGGCCGGACCCCCGTGCTGGACGGGGCCGACTCCGACACCTGGCGCCGCCACCTGGACACCGTCCGCGCCACCGCGAACTGAGGGAGCGCGCCATGCAGTTCACCCGGACACTCCCCAAGGAACTGGTACACCGCTCCGCGGTCGCGGAGGTCTTCCTCACCGACGCCGAGCGCCGGTGCGAGGACGAGATCCTGCTGGCCGCGCGCTTCCCGCGCCGGCACGCCTTCTACGACGACACGCTGGGCCCCCGGACCCACCACGACCCCTTCCTGCTCCTCGAAGCGTGCCGGCAGGGCATCTTCGTGGTCGCCCACCGCCACCTCGGCGTGCGGCTCGGGCACAAGTTCCTGCTCCGGGCCGTCGAGTTCGAGGTGCCTGACCCGGCGGCCCTCACCCGCGGTGACCGGCCCACCGAGGCGGTCATCACCACCCGCATCGAGCGGCGGTTCCGCACCCGGGCCGAAGTACGCGGCCTCAGGCTCCGCTTCGCCCTCTCCATCGGCGCCCGCGAGGCACTGCTGGCCCGCATCGACTACTCCTGGATGCCGCCCGAGGACTGGACGCGTCTGCGGGCCCGGCAGCGCGGAGCGCTCGGACTGCCCGCCGTGCCCGTCCCCCTGCGCGGAACACACGTCGAACCCGCGCTCGTCGGCAGGCGCACCCCGGCCAACACGGTCATCTCCCCACCGCGCACGGCGGACGACGGCGCCCACACAGCGCACCTGTTCGCCGAGACCACGCATCCCACCCTCTACGACCACTGGGTGGACCATGTGCCCGGCATGCTGGAGCTGGAGGCCTTCCGCCAACTCGCCCTGCGTGCCTCGGTGTCCGCCGGAACGGTCCGCACCTCCAGCCCGCTGCCGGTCGCCCTTGCCGCGCGGTTCCGCCGTTTCGCCGAGATGGATCTGCCGCTGGAGTGCCGTACCGCTCCGGCCGTGGCGGGCGCCGACATCGAATGCACCCTGCGTCATCCCGGCTCCCTGACCGCCGAGGCCCGGATCAGACTCGCCGACGCGGACGGCGAGTCCGGTCCCGCGCGATCGCTCGTGGCGCCGACTGCCCGCAGGGCCGCATGAGTTCGACGGACTTCGAGCGCTTCCCACGCCCCCGTGCACACGACCCGCGCCGCACCGACCGGCCGGGCCGCACCGAGCGCCCGGCCGCCACGACCGGCAGAGCCGCCACGACGGGGAACGACGCCATGACCGGAGGGACGCCATGACCATCACCGCCGTCGCCACCCCGCGCGTACCCGCCAGACTGGGCCGCTTCGTGCTGCGCAGGTGCCCGCCGCACCTCTACGCCTCCTACGGACTGCTGTGGGTTCTCGCGCTGGAGGGCTCGGCGGTGACCCTGGCGGGTACGCCCTGGCGTCCCTCCGGCGCCACCGGCATCCGGGTCGTGAGCGTCGTACTGGCGCTGCTGTTCCTGCGGATGCTGGACGAGCAGAAGGATCTCGCCCACGACCGTGTCCACCACCCGGACCGACCGCTCGTCACCGGCGCGATCACCGGGCCCGAGCTGCGCTTCGCGATGGCGGCGATCGCCGCCGTGGTGGCCGGACTGAACCTGGCCCTCTCGGTGACCGACGCCCTGCTGATCCTCGCGGCTCTCGGGTACGGGCTGTTCCCCGCCCTGCTGGAACGGACGGTTCCCGCGGTACGGGACCGGGCCCTGCTCGGCCTGGCCGTCACCTTCCCCGTCCAACTGCTCCTCGGCGGCTATGTCTACGGGTCGCTCGTCGCCGCGGGGACCGTCACCGCCGACCGGCGGGGTACCCTGCTGCTCGCCCTGTGCGCCTGCGTCTTCCTGCACTTCGAGTTCGCCCGCAAGACGGCCTGGGAGGCACGGCCGGGCGCCGGGCTGTACTCGTCCGCACTCGGTCCGCGTCGCGCGGCCGGGGTGAGCGCGGGCTTCGCGGCCGGAGCGGTCGTCTGCGAGGTCCTGCTGTTCGCGTCCCGGGGCCCGCTCGCACTTCTGCCCTGCCTGGCGGTCCTGCTTCCCGTCCACGGCACGCGCCGGTTCCTGGCCGCGGGACGCGGCGGATGGCCGATGTCCACGGCGATCGCCTTCGTCGCCGTCACCCACCTCGCGCTGACCGTCCGCTCGGTGCTGCTGCCGTGAGCGAGGAACTCGGCCTCTCCTGTGAGGAGTTGCTGACCAGCACCCGATCGGTGCGGCATGGGCTCGACCTGGAGAGGCCCGTGGACCCGGCCGTCGTCGAGACCTGTCTGCGCATCGCCCTTCAGGCACCGAACGGCAACAACCGGCAGAACTGGCGCTGGCTCGTGCTCACCGACCGGCAGGTGCGCGCGGACGTCGCCGAGGTGTACCGCGCCGCGTTCTACGAGCGCAACGCCGCCGCCCGCGAACGGCCGGCGGATCAACGGGGCGCCGCACGCTCGGTCCTCACGGCCGCCCGTGCCCTGGCCGACCGGATGCACCGGGTCCCCGTTCTCGTCATCCCCTGCCTCGAAGTGCCGGGCGGACGGCTGCCCCCGGGCAACCAGGCCGGTCTGTGGGGGTCGTTGCTGCCGGCCGCCTGGAGCTATGCGCTGGCCGCCCGCAGCCGAGGTCTCGTCACCGCCTGGACCGCCGTCCACCTGGACCGCGAGCGGGAGGTGGCCGATCTCCTGGGGCTGCCGCCGACGGTCCGCCAGGGCGCCCTGCTGCCGACGGCCCACCCGCTGCGCACCACGTTCCGGCCGGGGCCGCGCCTGCCCCTGGACCAGGTCCTGCACCACAACACCTGGCAGGGCACCCGCCCGGTCTGAGGACGCCGACGGCCCGCCCGCTCAGCCGACCGTCGGGCTGGGCGTCGGGGTGTCGGTGTGCACGTTCAGGTCGGGGCGCGGGGTGAGGACCACGGTCGGGGCGCCCGGCGCCGGAGCCGGCGGCGTGAGCTGGTCCTTGGGGAGCGTGGGCGGGGCGCTCTGCGCGGCGTTGACCTGGTTGAAGTCGATGGTGCCTGTCTTCTCCATCATGGTGATGTGGTCGAGGACCGTGTCGTTGGCGAGGTCCGCGAGCTCCCGTACGAGCGAGTTGTTCGTCGTGGCACGCACCTTGGCGATCACGGAGAAGATGGAACCGTGCGTGATGCGCAGGATGTTGGCGGCGGTCGTGTCGAACGCCTTGCCGTTCTGGGCCACGGAGGTGGCGATGAACTGCTGCTGCTGCGGGGACGCCTGGTTGGGCAGCGTGATGTTCAGCTGGGCGGCGACCTTGCGGTCCAGTTCGTCCAGACGGGCGTGACCCACGATCAGGTGCTTGCCGGCCTCCCGCATCGCCGGTGTCGAGCCCTTCTTCAGCGCGATCTCGCCGAGCGGGTACTCCCACAGCCCGGCCGCGCGGACCTTGACGACGAAGTCGCGGTCGCCCTCGGTGAGCGGACCCCACTGGGTCTCGGAGATGACCCGGGTCTGGGCGCTGGCCGTGGTCTGGTAGCCCAGCATGGTCGGGTACACGAGTGCGGCGAGAGTCAGGGTCACCGCGCCGCCCACGAAGACCGTTCCTGCCAAGTTGCGTGAGATGGGCATGATGCCTCCCGACATATTGATCAGATTTCACAGGGGGTACGGATGTCACGACGCCATTGATCATTTTGCTGGGTAAAATCTGGCTTCCCTGCTGTGTCGTGCGTCACAGTCGACACACAGGTCCGGCAGGAGCGTACGGCAGGGTGGCGAGGCATCCGGCGCGGTTCGCGAAATTCTCTCCATCAATCGATTGATCGAGGGCTCTCGGCCGCATAGCCTCCTCGCCATGTCCGACTCGCCACCCGTCCCGCCGGCGCCCGCCCCACCGCCGGCCGACGCCAGCCGCGAACGCATCATCGCGGCCGCCACCTCCCTGTTCGCCGACCACGGCTACGACGGCACGAGCACCCGCCGGATCGCCGCCGAGGCAGGGCTGAACATGGCCACCGTCGCCTACCACGTCGGCGGGAAGCCCGACCTCTACCGCGAGGTCATGCTCCGCGCCCACCTCGCCGAACAGCGGGTGCTGACCGACGCGCTCGCCGCGTTCCGGGAACTCGCGCCCACCGATCCGGTCGCGGCCGTCACCGGCCTGGTCGACCGCTACCTCGACTTCTGTCTCGACCAGCCGCACATCCCGGCCCTGTGGATGCGCCGCTGGCTCTCGGACGCCGCCGAGTTCGCCGACCTGGAGGCCGCCTACGCGCGACCGCTCGTCGAAGCGGTCCGCGACACCGTGCGCGGGGCCGTCCCGGCCGCGCCGCGGGCGGACTCCACCGCGCCCGCCGACGTCGAGATGACCGTCTGGACGGTGCTGTGGAGCACCCACGGCTTCTGCCGTTCGGGCATCCGCGCCGAGGTGCCGCGCTTCCGCGCCCATCTGCGCGCCCTCGTCCTGCGTGACCTGGGGCTCGGCGCCCCGGAACCGCGTGAGCGGGAGCGCGGATGACGACCGCCCTCGTCCCCCCGGCCGCCGTCGGCGAACTCACCCGGCGCCGCCTGTTCGTCTACGGGCTCGGCTCCGTGGGCACCGGAATCTTCTCCACCGTCCCCGGCCTGCTGCTCCTCTACTTCATGACCGACGCCCTCGGCGTCCCCGCCGGCATCGCCGGACTCGTGGTCGCCCTGCCCAAGGCGTGGGACGCCGTGTTCAATCCGCTGGTCGGAGCCGCCAGCGACCGTGAGGCCGTGCGCACCGGCCACCGCACCCGGCTGCTCGTCGCCGGCGGGCTCGCCCTGCCCGCCGCGTTCGCGGCCATGTTCCTGTCCCCGATGACCGGCACGGGCGCCGCGGTGTGGGTGACGGTCACCTTCGTCCTGGCCGCGAGCGCCTTCTCCCTGTTCCAGGTGCCCTACGTCGCCCTGCCCGCCGAGATGTCACCGGTGCCGTCGGTCCGCACCCGGATCATGGTCTGGCGGATCGTCTTCCTGACCGTGGGCATCCTCGTCGCGGGCGGCGCGGCCCCCCTCGTCGTCGACCTCGCGGGCGGAGGTCGCCAGGGATACGGAACCATGGGGCTGACCGTGGGCCTCGTCGTCGCGGCGGTCCTGCTGATCCCCGCCTTCGGCACCCGCTGGGTCCGCTCACACCCCGGACCCGAACCCCTCGGACTCGTCGCGGCCTTCCGCACCGCACGCGGCAACCGCGCCTTCTTCGCGCTGCTGCTCTCCTTCGTGCTCCAGGCCGCCGCCGTCGCGATCATGCTCGCCGCCGCACCGTACGTGGCCACCTACCGCCTCGGCGGCTACGGCCTGACCTCGATCCTCTTCGTCTGCCTGGTCGCCCCCAGCGCCGTCGCCGTCCCCCTCTGGGCCAAGGCCGCCGGACGCTGGGGACGGCTGCGCTGCCTCACGGTCGCGACCTCGGGCTACGCACTCGGCGCGGTCGCCCTGTTCCCGGCCGTCGGCGCGGCCGGCGGCACCACCGCGGTCGCCCTGACGCTCGTACTCTGCGGACTGCTCGGCGTCTGCTACGCCGCCCTCCAGGTGCTGCCGCTCGCCCTGCTGCCCGACACCGTGCACGCCGACGCGGAGCGGACCGGCCAGGTCCAGTCCGGCGCGTTCACCGGACTGTGGACGGCGGGCGAGACGGTCGGCCTAGCGGCCGGACCCGGCGCGTACTCGATCGCGCTCGCCGCCACCGGCTTCGTCTCCTCGACCCTGGACCACCCCGTCGCCCAGACCGCCACCGCGCGCACCGGCATCCTCCTCGGCTTCAGCCTCGTACCCGCCCTGCTCATGCTGCTCTCCCTGCCCGCGCTGCGCGCCTACGGCCGCCGCCGCGCCGTGCGAGAAACGGAAACCACCTGATGACCACTCCCTGGCAGACCACCGCCCCGGCCGCTCACCCGGGCCTGCCCGAGACCGGCCGCTCCGGCGCCGACCTCCTCGCCGAACTCGCCGTCCTCACCGCCGCGGACCTGCCCACCCGGGGCGGGAACACCACCGCCTACGTCTACGACAGCGGCCGTCCCGAAGTACGCGAGGCCGCCGAACGCGCCTACCTGGCGATGATGGAGGTCAACGGTCTCGACCCGACCGCGTTCCCCAGCATCGTCACCCTCGAACGCCAGGTCGTCGGCGCGACCGCCGCCCGCCTCGGCGGCGACGACACCACGCCGGGTATCTTCACCAGCGGCGGAACCGAGTCGATCATCCTCGCGGTGAAGGCCGCCCGGGACGCCCGCCCGGACGTCCTCGCGCCCGAGATCGTCGTCCCCGTCACCGCCCACGCCGCCTTCCACAAGGCCGGCAGCTACCTCCGGGTCACCGTGCGCACCGCGCCCGTCGACCCCGTGACCTACCGGGCCGACCCGGCCGCGATGGCCGACCTCTGCAACGAGAACACGGTCCTCGTCGTCGCCTCCGCCCCGTCCTACGCCCACGGCGTCATCGACCCCGTCGCGGAGATAGCCGCCGACGCCGCCGCCCGGGGCATCCCCTGCCACGTGGACGCCTGCGTCGGAGGCTGGCTGCTGCCCTGGCTCGCCGAGGCCGGAGCACCCGTCCCGGCCTTCGACCTCTCCGTCCCCGGCGTCACCTCCCTCTCCTGCGACCTCCACAAGTTCGGCTACGCTCCCAAGGGCGCCTCCGTCCTGCTGTTCCGTGACGAGGCCCTGCGCCTCGACGCCTACTACGCCTGCGCCACCTGGCCCGGCTACAGCGTCGTCAACTCCACGATCCAGAGCAGCAAGGGAGCCGGACCGCTCGCCGGGGCGTGGGCCACGCTCCAGGCCCTCGGCGCCGACGGCTACCGCGAACTGGGCCGTGCCGCCCTGTCCGCGACCCGCAGACTGATCAGCGGCGTCGAGGAGATCGACGGCCTCACCGTGCTCGGCACCCCCGAGGCCACCCTCGTCGCCATCGGCACCGATCCGGCCGCCGGGACCCCGCTCGACCTCTTCGCCCTCGCCGACGAGAGCCGCGCCCGTGGCTTCTTCCTCCAGCCGCAGCTCAGCCTCGACGGTCTCCCGGCCAACCTGCACCTGACCCTCACCGGGGTCAGCGAGCGGGGCGTCGACGAACTCCTCGCCGTGCTGCGCGCCTGCGTCGACGTCGTCCGTCCGCTGGGGCCCGCGACACCGCCCGCGGACATCGTCGACCTGCTGACCCAGGTGGACCTGACCGAGTTGGACAACGCGTCCTTCGCGGCGCTGCTCCCGGCCGCGGGCGTCGACCTCAGCGGCGAGAACGCGGCCCGGATGGCCCCGGTGAACCGGCTCCTCGACGCCCTTCCTGCGGCGACCCGCGAGGTCATCGTGACCCGTTTCCTGTCCGCGCTCTACAGCCCGTACCTGGGCGGCTGAGAGCAACTCCCCGGGTGCGGCGGCGGTTTCGGCCGATGGACCTCACCGCGCCTCACCTCGCCACGCGATGCTTGCGGCCGCCCCGCCGCAGCCGCAGGCCCGCGTGGACGAGAGCGGCGAGAAGGACGAGACAGCCGATGATCAGCAGGTAGAACAGTCCGTGGACGGCGAATCCGATGATGCCCAGGACGAGGGCGACGAGGATCAGGAACAGGAACAGGCTCATCAGCTCTCCCGGCGGCTCTCGGAACGGTCCAGGGGACGGCTCTCCCGGACAAGTCCATGGGGTGGCTCCCGGACTGGTCCGTCGGACGGGCTCTCGGCGCGGGTCAGCGACGCGCGAGCCGGCGCTCGCCCTGGAGGCCGGGGGTGTACTTGAGGTCGTAGTGCGCGAAGACCTCCGGTTCGTCGGTGGCGGGCAGCACGCCGTCCGTGTCGATGGAGGGGGCGTTGCGCACCAGGCTCCTGTCGTGGGCGACCTTCAGATAGCCCGGCCCGACGGTCGCGCGGTGCAGGGGCACGAACACCAGGCGACGGCGCGTGGGCAGGCCCACGGTCACGGTCGCGAAGGACGGATCGTCGGTGGCCGTGTCGACGTAGACGGACTCCAGGGTGCCGATCTTGTGACCGTCGGGGTCCACCACGTCGTGCCCACGCCATTCGCGGATGTCACCTGCCTCGAACATCTTGCACCTCCACAGAGCGGGGTACCCCCGATCGCGGGTCTGATGCCCCTGTCATGGCGCACACCGGGCCGCTCCGGCACGGCCGGAACCGGCGGACCCGTCCGCGGGATCCGACCGGGCGGGCGGGACCTGATCAAGGTGACGCGGGCAGGTGTCAGGCATCAGGTGCCGGACGTCAGGTCAGACGTCAGGTCGGGCGTCAGGCGTGGCTCCGGAGGTCGCGTCCGGTGACCATCTCCGATTCGATCCGCAGGAACACCGCCCTGCGCAACGGCGTCCAGGACGTCGGGCCGACCTGCGCCAGCCGTTCGTGCTCGGCCGGGTCGGTCACGAGGGCGGCCCGGCCGGTGACGACCACGCTCCAGCCGGACCGGCTCCGCGCGTCGAACTCGTCCGCCTCGAAGGCGACCACGACGCCGTCGATCGCGCGGACGAGCTCGGAGTCCGACGAGGTGCGCAGCAGGACGGAGTCGTCCGTGTCCAGACAGAAGTTGACCGGCAGGACCGCGGGCAGCGCCTGCCGGGTGTACACCACGCGGCCGACCGGGACCTTCGCCAGGAGGCGGAGGCACTCCTGCCGGTCGAGTCGGTGCATTGGGTCTTCCTGGGACATCCCGCCATGGTCCCTCCGCCCCGCCGGGAACGAACAGGGCCGGTCGGCCCTACTGCGGGGGAGCCGAAAGGCCCGCCTCGTGCCGGACGGCAGGCCGCCCTCGTGCCCGACGGCCGTCAGGCACCCCGATCCCGTGTCCGCGTCCGTCGGCCGGGTCGGCCTCCGTCAGCCGGTTCGGCGCCCCGGAAGCGGCTCGCGCGCCATGAACACGTCCACCGGGTCCTCCGCCCGCGCGGTGAACCCGTGCCGCTCGTACAGCCGCCGGGCCGGACTGCCCCGGAGCACGTTCAGCCGGACGCGGGCACCGGCGCGATCACACCGCTCCAGCAGCTCGCTCAGCACGTCCGAGCCGATACCGCGTCCCTGAAGACCGGGCGCCAGGTAGAAGTGCTCGAGCCACCGGGCGTCCTCCGCCGGCCGCAGGGCCACGGACCCGGCGAACGCGCCGCCGACCTCGATCACCCAGGTGTGTGCCGGGTCGAAAGCGTCCCGCAGTCGCTGCCGCACGCGGTGCGGGTCATAGCGGCCGAGCCGCTCCAGATCCGGCCGCATCACCACGGCACGCAGCTCGACGACCGCATCGAGGTCGCGAAGCGCAGCCGGACGAAGTTCCCAGTCAGCCATGACGATCACGCTATCGCGCGCGTCGGCTCAGAGGCCCGCGGCCTTCCGTTCGTCCTCCGTCAGCGGGGGGCCGTCCAGAAGGGGCTCCTTCCGGCCGAGGAAGACACGGAAGAGCATGTCGGGCGCGAGGAGCCGGGCCGGCGGCCGCTGCATGCTCATGACGTCCAGGAGGACTCGCAGGGCGTGGGGGTTGCGCGCTCCGGCGTCGACGGCGCGGTCGATGTACCGGGCGGCGGCCCGTTCCAGTCTGCTCGGCGCCTCGTCCGTGGCGCCCGGGTAGAGGGCGTCCTGGCCCACGGCGAGATCCCAGGCCTGCCCCACGGGGCGTGCCGCGCGGCGCTGGACGAGCCCGGCCGTCTCCGGGGAGCCGATGTCGTGCCTCGCGAGCACCTTCCTGAGTTCCAGGACGCTCTGCGCGGCGGCCGTCAGACCGTGTCCGTACACCGGGTTGTATCCGGCGACGGCGTCCCCCAGAACGGCGAAGCCGGCCGGCCAACGGGGCGCCTTCTCGTAGTAGCGCCGCTTGTTGGCCGTGCTGCGGGTGGTGACGACGTCGGTGAGCGGCTCCGCCCTGGCGAGGAGGTCCCCGATGACGGGATGGGGGAGCGAGCGGGCGAAGGCCACGAACTCGGTTTCGTCGCGGCCGGGTCGGCCTCCCCTGGTGCCGGAGAGGGTGACGAGCCACCGGCCCTCCTCGATGGGGAGGATGATGCCGCCCCTGCCCGGCGGCCGCGTGGGGTCCGCCTGCACGTTGACGATGGGGAAGTCCTCGCCCGCGGCGGCGGGGGCTCGGTAGATCCGGCTCGCGTAGCCGACACCGGCGTCGACGACCTTCTCCGGCACCGGCGGCAGGCCGAGACCGGTCAGCCAGACCGGTGTCCGGCTCGCGCGTCCGGTGGCGTCGATGACGAGGTCGGCCGAGAGGGTCCCCGCTCCCTCGGCCCCGCGTACGCGAACTCCGGTCACGCGGCCGGCGTCGCCTTCGAGGGCGAGGAGTTCGGTCCGCTCGCGCACGCCCACGCGGGGCCGCCGCAGGACTTCGGCGCGGATCGTCGCGTCGAGCAGGTCGCGGCTGCACACGAGGTTGACGTGGTGGGCGTTCTCGAACCGTCTGAACCACTGCCCCGAGGGTGCCTTGCTGACCATGCCCGACATGATCGGCACGCGACGGGCACCGCGCGCGACCAGCTGCTCCGTGATGCCGGGCAGCAGGTCCTCCAGCGCCCGCACCCCGCCCGACCACAGCAGATGGGCGTGGCGGGCCTGAGGAAGTCCCTTGCGGGGGCCGGGCAGTCGGGGCAGGACGTCGGACTCGATGACCGTGACGTCCGCGTGGTCGGAGAGTACGGCCGCCGCGAGCATGCCGGTCATACCTCCTCCGATCACGAGAGCGGCAGGCCGAGGACCGGACGTTCTCTCGGGCATGGGCGGAAGCACCCTCTCTTGCGGCCGTCCGGCGATGAAGGCTCCTGACAGGCAGTCGCTGTCAGTAGCACCGGAGTTGGAACTGCGGGGGGACAACGTACCTTTACGACCAGGGCGGTTGGGATCGCTCTCGGTCCACGCCTTGAAGGGCCGCTCGCCTTCGGGCTGCCGCGACGATGGGCGAGGTCTCGATGGCCCGGGCCAGCATGACCCTCGTGTGGGGTCTCTCCACGGTTTCGAGCAGGCTCACCTCGGCTGTGCTGTAAGCGATATGACGATCCATCACATGGACGCGGGCGGCGGCCAGCATGGCGGCGTCCGCCACGACCCTCGCGTCCTCCAGTACGGTCAGCCGCCCGGGGCCGGACTTCGGGGGTGCGGCCGACTGGCGAAGCGCCTCGGCGTAGGCCGCGTCACGGATCTCCCTGTCCAGGTAGGGGCCGCACGCCAGGACGCCGTCCAGGATCGTGATCTCCTGCTGCGTCAGCCGGACCACGGGCGAGGTCCACCAGCGGAACTCCGCCGTCACGGAACCGCGCAGCTCGCGCAGTTCCGCCCAGAGCGGCTTCTGGAGCCGGTAGCGGTTCCAGGCGCGCGCGTTGTCCGCCAGAGGCGGTCCGAGGCGCGGCAGCGCGAAGCCGGTGGCGACCAGGACACCGGCGAGCGCGACCAGGGGCGGCGACACGTCGGTGCTGAGGTAGTCCCAGTCGCGGCCGGTCCAACGGGCCCCGATGGAGGTGTACTTCACCGCTTGGTAGGACAGGTCGAAGCAACTGCCGACGACGATCAGGGCCAGACCGGTGCGGGTGATTCCGGTGACCATCCGGAGCCAGCCCAGGCACATGCCGGTCAGGATGACGGTGGCGAGGGTGTGGAACGCCAGGTACAGCAGGATCATTTCGCGCATGTACGGCGTGTTGGCGTAGTACGTGTCCAGGTCCCGGGTCCGTTCGACGGGCGCGTCGGCCAGCCCGAAGAGCACGACGATCCCGATGATCACCAGCGTGTAGAGGGCCACGACGAGGAGCATCCGCCGCTTGACTCCGGGCAGGGGCCCGCCCCGCCATGCGATCATCAGGACGAGGTACGCGGCACTGAGGGCGGACATCCCGCAGTACACCAGCGGCCCGGAGAAGTTGGAGACCCCGGTGTACGCGTTGACCGCGGCGATCGTCGGGGGTGCCGAGAGCACGCAGACGACGGAGCCGATCAGCAGGATCGCACTGCTGGGCATGATCACGGGGTCGCGCCATGTCGCCTTCAGCGAGGGGACTTTGACCGCGACGGCGATCAGCAGGACCGCGCCGGGGACGTAGAACACCAAACCGCTGCCGGTCATCGCCCACGGCCCTTCCGGGTGGAGTCCACGGGGGTCCGGGTGACCCCCGGGGCTGAGTCGGCGGATGAACTCATGTGGATGATTTCTCGCCATCCTCGACGTGGTGGACGGTCGGACGGGACGACACCGCCGAATCCGTGCGGACCGCGGCCACGACCGGCGAGCCGCGCAGAGCACGAGAGACCCCCACGAGAGCGGCACGCGCGGTCGGGACGGCGGAGTCCCCGGGAACGCGCGGTGCCGGGGCGAGGCCCTGGAGCGTGGCCTGCGAGGCCGCGCGGATCATCGCCGCCTGACCGATGAGAACGGCTTCCCTGCGGGAGCTGCCGGCGGCTTCGGCGGCCGACTGCGCACGTGCGCGGACATCGTCGTCGAGCTGCGGACGCACGAGACTCAGCCCGTCCTGGATGCCCGCCTCGCGTCGGGTCAGATGGACCTGGGGCGAGGCGTGCC
Source organism: Streptomyces sp. NPDC024698 (assembly GCF_055559015.1). Taxonomy (NCBI): domain Bacteria; kingdom Bacillati; phylum Actinomycetota; class Actinomycetes; order Kitasatosporales; family Streptomycetaceae; genus Streptomyces; species Streptomyces sp. NPDC024698. Next base: position 115,601 of record NZ_JBVHLK010000010.1, read on the forward strand.
AGCGGATGGGCGTGGCCAGCGCGGTGCCGGGGCTGGCGCCACTGAGTTCGTCCCACAGCGGACCGAGCCGTACGTAGGCGGCGAGGGTCCGCACGGTGGTGACCGCCCAGGGCCCCACCAGGGGCAGCAGGAATCCGACGATGGCGAAGGGGGCGGCCACGGCCGAGAACAGGGGAGAGAAGGTGGTGCTCAGCACGTCCCAGTCCCGGCCGGTCCTGTGCGCGGCCACCGCGGCCAGTTTGAGGCTGCTGAAGGAGAGGTTAAGCAGCCAGCCCACACACAGGATCCACAGGCCGGCGCGCAGCCAGCCGCGGACCTGGAGCGCCCAGCGCCAGCACATCATGGTCGTGACGAGAGCGGCGGTCATGTGCGCCAGCAGATACAACATGATCATCTCGCCGATGTACGGCACCGACGCGTAGTAGGTGTCGAAGTCGGTACGGCGTTCCACCGGAGCGTCACCCAGGCCGAACAGGGCGACCAGCACGGCGATGATCAGCGTGTATCCGAGGAGCCAGTACCGCGAGACCCGCCGTACGTGCTCGGTTGAGCCGCCGCGCCAGTGCACGATCAGCAGCAGGCAGGAGGCGCTGAAGCCACTGATGATGATGTACACGAGCAGACTGGAGGCGTTCGGGACCCCGCTGACCCTGTTCACGGCGGCGATCGTCGGGGGAGCCGCGAAGAAGAATCCCGCGCCTCCCACCGCGATGACGACGCAGACCGACCGGACGAGCGGGTCACGCCACGCCCTGCGCAGATCAGGAACCTTCACGGCGAAGCAGATCCACAGAGCGGCGGCGGGTATGTAGTAGTCGAAGGAGTTCACGGCTTCAGACCTGCCGGCGACGGTTTCCCAGTGACGCGTTGATGCGTCCGGCGATGTCGCCACGCCCCGTCGGGACGCTGCCGGGCTCGCTCTCCAGCCAGACGCGGAACCGCGTGGCCGCCAGCAGCCCGAACATCTCGGCGGCCTTCTCCTCGTTGTGCTTGAACTCGGTGCGCGCGGCCACCCGGCGCACGGTCTCGTCCAGCGCGGGCAGATCCGGACGGGTGGCCAGCACGCGGTTCGCCACGGACTCGCCGAGGGCGTGGTGGCCGCAGGCGCCGTCGAGCAGATGCCAGACCTCGTGGAAGAAGATCGCCAGCTGATGGAGCGGGGTCGCCCGCTCGTCGATCACGATGATGTCGCGGTCGGGCAGATCGAGCCAGAGACCACTGGCCGTCCGGTGCGGGAACTCCTTGCGCAGGACGATGAGTTCACGTCCCGTCCTCGCGCCGACCAGGCGGATCAGGGCGTCGAACAGGGCTTCGGGCTCCGAGGGGACCGGCAGTTCGACACCGGCGACCAGCTCGTCGACGAGACGACGCATGACCCTTACCTTGCGCACTGTTCTCCCCAAGAAGTGCGAGAAGCCTGCGGCTTCGTGTCGGCGTTCTTCGCTCTGCGCGGGTCGGCACCGCTCCGGGACGGCGACATGGTCAGCCCCGTACGCAAATATGCCAAACCCGCGCTTGCTGTGCACGGTCAACCATCCGGGGGTCATATCGGGATGGGGCACATCATGCTGAACTAGGCTGATAAAAGCAGACCCGTGAACGCCGGGCCGGATGACTGGATACAGCCGTCGAAGGAGAACCGGTCATGACCACCTTCCCCACCGCCGGAGCCGTCCGGACCACCCCGGAGGGTCTCCTGTGGGAACCCGGTGCACGCTGGGTGCGCGGCCGCCGCGGCGAGGTGACCGTCGTGGACAGCAGGCACCCCGTGCTCGTGTGGGAGCCGGACGTACCGGTGCCGCTGTACGCCTTCCCGCGCGAGGACGTCCGCGAGGACCTGCTCCGCCCCGCGAAGAACCCCGCGACGGGCACGCACACCGGATCGCGGATCTTCTACGACCTCCAGCTGGGCGGCGAGCTCCTGGAGAACGCGGCCTGGACGTTCCCCGCCCCCGACCTGGCCGGACACATCGCCTTCGAGTGGTTCGGACGCGTCCGCCGAGGTCTCGACCACTGGTTCGAGGAGGAGGAAGAGATCTTCATCCACCCCCGCGACCCGCACAAACGGGTGGACGCCATCGCGAGCAGCCGCCATGTCAGGGTCGAGATCGACGGCTCGCTCGTCGCCGACACCGTCCGCCCGGTCCTCCTCTTCGAGACGTCCCTGCCGACGCGGTTCTACATCCCGCGCGAGGACGTCCGCCTGGACCTGTTCGTCCCCACCACCAACCACACCGGCTGCCCCTACAAAGGCACGGCCGCCTACTGGTCGTGGCGGGGCGGGGCCCCCGTCCCGCCGAACATCCTCTGGAGCTACCCGGACCCCCTGCCCGCGGTGGGCCCGATCAAGGACCTCCTGGCCTTCTACAACGAGGCCGTGGACATCACCGTGGACGGCGAGGCCCAGGAGCGCCCCGTCACCCCGTTCACCCGGGCACTCGGGCGACACGCGCCGAGGTGACGGAGCCACGGCGGCCGTGATCAGGCCCGCAGGTGCCCGAGCACGGACCGCAGCGCGTGTTCCACGGCACGGCGCGCCGGCTCGGAACGGTCGGTCGTCTCGAAACCGTGGCGGCCGCCCGGTACGTCGATCACCTCGACCTCGGCGGCGCACTCCTTCGCGGCGGCCAGGAACTCCTCGACCGTCGCCGCGATCTCGGCGCGCTCCCGCTCCACCCGGGTCAGCACGACCGGCAGGCCCCGCGCGCCCCGTACCGCGGCCGCCGGACGGAAGCGGGAATCGACAAGGCCCCAGTTCGGCATCGGCGCGAGGACCGGATAGGTCGCCGCCACACAGCGCAGCCACGGCGGCGGTGCCGCGAGCCAGTCCGCCGACAGCAGTCCGCCGGCGGAGAAGAACCACAGCGCCACGCGGCCGGCGTCCACACGAGGGTCGGCCCGTACCAGGCCGACCGCCTCGGCGATGTCCTCGGCGGCTCGTCCGTAGTCGGCGAGATCGTGCAGGCGGTGGTCCAGCGTGACACCGACCGCCCCCATGTCCGCAACGGCACGTGCGTAGCCGACGAACCCCGGCCAGTCCCGTGGAGTCGGCCGCACCTCGGGGTGCACGGGACCACCGTGGACGAACACCACGGCAGGCCACGGGTCTTCACCCGCCGGGAGCCCGGCACCGAGGTCACCGGAGAGGTCGCCGGGGAAGTGGAGATCGATCCGTCCGGTCCGCTCGCGGCGCCGCCGCGGCACGTCCAGCAGGAACGGGCCCAGATGACCGGGAAGCCGGCTCCCCTGACCGGTCACCCGGTGGCCCTCCCCGGCGGCGGCCCGGAGCAGCGTCGCGGCCACCTCGTCCGCGCGGGAGAGCATCGGCCAGTGTCCGGTGTCGAGTTCGAAGAACGTCACCCCGGGCTCGGTGAGCGCTTGGAACCGGGGATCCCCCAACCCCACCAGGCCCTCGACCATCGCGATGCTGGAGCCGTTGCCGGTGCACAGCACACCGGTCGACGGCAGCGCGGAGACCGCTCCCGTCAGACGCAGCGGCTGCGTGAGCGTGCCCACGGGCTGGGGGACGGCGTTCTCCGCCAGCCGCGTCAGCGCCGACGGGTCCAAACCGGCGACGCTGCCCCAGCACTCCCAGTCCTCGACCGCGGGCGGAGGGACCAGCCAGTCGTCCTCGTCCGCGTCGAACCGCTCCGACAGCCGCTCGCGTACCGCCTCGTCCGGCACCAACGTCAGTGCCCGGTCGCCGTGTCGGGGCATGCCCGCGTCCAGGTGCACGATCCGCGCGATCCGTTCGGGACGCCGGTCGGCCGCGCCGAGCACCGGATGGATGCCGTAGCAGTGCCCCACCAGGACCACCTCCGCCGCGTCCGTGCCGTCGATCAACCGCAGCACGTCGTTGATGTGCGTCTCCAGGTCCGTGCCGGGGCCGGCCGGACCGCCGTGCTCGCCCATGCCGGTGAGCGTCACCGGAAACACCAGCGCCCCCGACTCCCGCAGTCGGGTGGCCACTTCCTCCCAGATCCAGCCTCCGGTGTGAGCACCCGCCACCAGGATGAACGCCGTCATCACAGTCTCCTCGTACGCCGTTGTCCACGGGGCCCGGCCGTACCGGCGCCCCGCGCTCGCCGGTACGGTAGGAACTCCCCCTGAGGGAGGTTCAAGTCCGTGTCCCCCGACAGCCTTTGGAGCATCGGAGAGCTCGCCGAGCGCGCCGGCGTCACCGTCAAGACCGTCCGCTTCTACTCGGACCGGGGCCTGCTGCCCGAAGCGGCCCGCAGCACCGGCGGCCATCGCCGCTACGGTCCCGACGCCCTCGACCGGCTGCACACGATCCGCTCGCTGCGCACCCTCGACCTACCGGTTCCCGACGTGGAACGGGTCCTCGACCGGGACGACACCCTGGAGGACGTCGTCGCGGGCCGGCTCCGGGAGATCGGCTCGCGGCTCACCGCCCTGCGCTGGCAGGAGGCGGCCCTGCGCCTGCTCCAGGACTGCGCCCCCGAGGAACGCGCCGCCCGGCTGCGGCTGATCGGCGCCGTGTCCGTCCCGCCGAGCACCGCGCCGCTGGCGCGCTTCTGGCGACGCTGGCTGCCGCCGCGGCTCCCGGCCAGGCTCGTCTCCGCGATCGTCGACCACTCCGTCCCGCAGCTTCCCGACGACCCGACTCCGGCGCAGGTGCTGGCCTTCACCCGGCTGCACGCCTTCGTGACCGCGCCCTGCCCCGGCACGGGCAACGGCCAACCCCTGGCACACCGGCCCGGCGAGGGCAGCCCGGCCCTGCTCTACGCCGGTCTCGTCGAGGCGTACGCGCTGGCGTCACCGCACCTGCGCGCGGGCCGGTCCCCGCGAGCGGGCGAGGCGCTCGACTGCTTCGTGTCCGCCTACGCCCGCTCACGCGGCACCCGGGACACTCCCGCCTTCCGGCGCGGGCTCAGCGGGCAACTGGCCGCGGATCCCCGTATCGACCACTACTGGGATCTCACCGCGGAGATCACGTCGTCCCCGGACCCCACCCCGGGCGTCACCCACGACTGGCTGCGCTCCGCACTGGACGATCAGCTCACGGGCACGGCCGGCTGACCCCGGGCGGGCCCCGCGAGCCTCGCCGCTCAGAACGACCACCGCGTGTGGGTGTAGACCCCGTCGTCACGACCGAATCCGTACGCCGTGGCGGGGGACACCGCGTACACCGTCGCCCGCCCCGTGCGGAACGCGTCCCCGATCCCGTGGAAGGTGCCCTCCGGCGAGGTGATGTGCGCTCCGTACTTCGCCTCGAACGCCGCGATCACCGCCTCCACCCGCTCCGGGTCGGAAACCGGCTCCGCCCTGCCCTCGATCACCAGGTCGAGCCCCTCGGTGAGCGAGTTCCCGCCCGTGGTCAGCGCGCAGTGGCCGTCGTGGGCGAGGTTCCTCGCCTTCTGCTCGCCGGGACCGGTGGAGAAGTACAGTACCCCGTCGTGCCAGGCGGCGATCAGGGGAGTGACATGGAGCCGGCCGTCGGGCCGCACCGTGGACAGCCAGAAGATCTCGGCGGCCTCCAGCCGCCGCCGGGCCTCGGCCCAGTCGGTGGCGGTGACGTCCGCGGCGCCCGGGCGCGGACGGAGTGCGGAGCTGTACCGGGCATCGAGCTCGGCCGTGGGTTCCTTCCCGGGTTCCTGCGTCGGCATGGCGGATCTCCCTCGCTCTTGGTGACAACGACCTCTGTCCTTGATGGAGACCGGCCGTCGGCGCCGGAATCATCGCCGCGGCGGGTTCGTGCATGCCGCCGACACCACCTCGGTGCCGGCCGGTCACCCCCGTGTCCCGACGCGGCTCGACCCGCGCCGACACATCAGCCGGCGACCAGGGCGCTGAGCCCGTAGTCCAGCTCCTCGCCGTCGACGAGGAGCGCTTCGACGGTGCGCGTACGCGGGTCGATGTCGGCCACGATCCCGTCGCCCGCGTAGCGCGGGTATCCCGTTTCGCCGGTCTCGCCGGTCGCCTCGACGACGGCCGTTCGCACAGCCGCTTCCCGCGCGGAGACGGTGTCCTTGTTCTCGACGAACTCGGGGACCAGCAGGACGGTGAAACGCTCAGATTCGGTAGTCACGTTCCGGTATTCAAGCGCCTCTCCCGACGCCCGTCCCGCAGGCGCACGGCGCGTCCCCGCCCCCGGGGGTCGGCCGAGCGGGCGACGGCGGTGGGACGCCCGGTCCGATGGGGGAAGGCATCGATCATGCCGCCGACCTGGTGGCCGCCCGAACCACGACGGCGTCCCGCCTCACGGCGGCCGTCCGGCGTACCGGCGGCGCGGCTGCCGGAGAGGCTTCGCGCCCGGGCGGCGGCAGTCGATTCCGCGGACGGTCCGGCCGCACGCCGACCGTCGAGAACAGATGGGCCGATCGTGAAGCACAGGACGACGGAAGCACGAACGCGCAGGTCCGCACCGGCCGACGGCCGCGCGGGGTGGGGCAGGCGGCTGGCGGCCGTCACGGGGGTCATCGTGCTCTGGGCGCTGCCCACCGCGCCCGCGGGCGCGGCACAGGAGAGCGGTCCCGCACCGGCCAGACCCCCGCTGTTCGTGTCGGACTACGGCAACAACCGTGTGGTGAGGCTGCCGGGGGCCGGTGACGGCCAGACGACGGTCCCCCTCGACGGTGTGGTCCGCCCGACGGGCCTGGCCTGGGACGCGGCCCGTGACCTCTTCGTCTCCGACACCGGCAACAACAGGGTCGTGAAGCTGGAGGCGAGGGGAGGGGCGCAGACCACCGTTCCCACCGTCGGCCTGTCGCGCCCGCTGGGCCTCGCCGTCGACCCCCGCGGCGGCCTGTTCATCGCGGACAGCTTCAACGACCGTGTCGTGAAGGTCCCTTCCAACGGCAGCGGCCAGACGACCGTCCCCACCACCGGCCTGCTCCATCCGTGGGGGCTGGCCCTGGGCGCCCACGGGGACCTGTACATCTCGGACTTCGTCAACGACCGCGTGGTCAAGATCGCCGCGAACGGCGGACGTCAGACCACGGTTCCCACGGTCGGCCTGTCCCAGCCGACCGGGATCGCCCTGAATGCCCGCGGGGACCTGTACATCGCGGACAGCGGCAACAACCGCGTCGTGAAGGTGTCCGCGCGGGGCGGCGGGCAGAGCACGGTGCCCACCACCGGTCTGAGCGATCCGCTGGGCCTCGCCCTGGACGGCCGCGGCGGCCTCTACGTGGCCGACGGCTTCAACAACCGGGTGGTGCGGGTCGCGGAGACCGGCGGTGGCCAGGTCACGCTTCCGGCTTCGGGCCTGAACACCCCGACCGGTCTCGCGTTCCCGCCGGCCGAGAAGAAGCATGGGTGACAGGGCGGCACAGATGACGAGGCAGCACGGGTGACGACGCGGCACAGGTGACGACGAAGCACGGGTGACGCGGAGGACCGCGGCGCGGGGCAGGGCCGGCGGTGACCGTCGGCTCGGCCCGGCCGCCTCGGACCTCCGGGCGCAGGGCACCACAGCGGCCCCGCCGCCGAGGCGGCCTTTCCCCGCCTCGTCCATGCAGGATGCTGACGGCGCGGGCGATGACGACGGGGATGTTCGGGCAGTAGCCGGCGCACCAGTACGGAGCCCTCAGGATCCGTCCGGTACGGGGACTTCCACGGGGCCGGGCGACGGGATGCCCGTGCCGGGCTTGAGCGGCGGTGCGTCGGTACCGGGCCCGGGGATGGTCGCTCCGCGCAGTTCCGGGGTCTTCGCGCCGACCCAGAGGACCGCGAGCAGGCAGGCGAGCCCGCCGCTGACCAGGGCGATCGCCCCCGAGGTCCACCCGGCCACGAGACCACCGCGCAGGTTGCCGAGGTTGGGTCCGGCCTGGCCGACGATCTGCTCGGCCGCCGTGACCCGGCCCAGCAGGGCGTCCGGCGTGTGGGTCTGGACGATCGTGCTGCGGGAGATCACCGCGATCGTGTCACCGGCCCCGGCGACGACCAGGAACCCGAGCGCCACCCATGGATCGCGCACCATCCCGAAGGCGGCGAGAGCCAGGCCCCACAATCCGGCCCCGCACAGCATCACCGGCCCGGGTCGCCCGAGCCGCGTGATCGCCCCGGACAGCGCCGAAGCGGAGATGCCGCCGACGGCGAGCACGGACAGGAACAGTCCGAGCGTGCGCGGACTGTCGCCGAATCGTTCGGCGTTGACCAGCGGGAACAGGCTCACCGGCATCGAGAGCACGGTGGCGGCCAGGTCGGTGATCAGGGCCCCGCGGACCGCCCGGTGCCCGGCCAGGAAACGGAGGCCGTCGAGCACCCCGTGCACCCCGGCCCGGGACGGTTCACCCGCGGGCGGCAGGGCGGGCAGCCCGACGGCGCCGTAGAAGGCGAGCCCGAAGGACAGCGCGTCGACGAGGTAGCAGGGGCCGGTGCCGGCCCAGCCGAGCAGGATCCCGCCGAGCGCAGGACCGGTGAGCATCATGGCCTGGAAGAAGACCTGCTGGAGCGCGAGCCCCGCCGCCACCTGGTCCGTGGGCAGGAGCCGCGGAACGAACACGCCGGCCGCCGGTCCGCTGACCGCCGCGCAACAGGACTGCATCGCGACCAGGCCGAGCACGCCCACCACCGGAACATGCCCGGTGAAACCCTGCACCGCGAGCAGCAACGATACGGCGGCCTGGCCGACCTGGGCCGACAGATAGATCCGCCGGCGGTCGCCACGGTCCGCCCAGGAACCGGCGAACAGCCCGAACACCGTCATCGGCAGGGCCTGCGCCAGCCCCACCGCGCCGGTCCAGACCGTGCTGTGGGTCATGTCCCAGACCTGGTACATGACGGTCACCATGGTCATGAAGCTGCCGAGCACGGACAGTGTCCGGCCGATCAGCAGACGCCTGAAGACAGGGGACGTACGCAGCGGCCGGACGTCGATCAGCGTTCGGGCCAGGCTCATGAGGGGCGGAAAGACGCGCAGGGGTGGTTCACGACGCGCAGGCTATCCGGCACGGTCCGGCCCGCACGAATCGTTTGTCGCACCGCCGGGGCGATCTCGTCGAACCCGAAGGCGAACACCACCCGCGCCACGGACACCCCAGCGACGAGGCAGCCTGCCGAGCTGTGACACGAAGGCATGCGACCCGCGTCACATCGACCCGACCCGACCCGACCCGCACCGCCGTAGGGCCGTTTGCGTGCGGCGGCTCTCAGGAGACGCGCCTGCCGCCCGTCGGTTCTTCCGGATCACCCGAGCGCGAACGACGCTCGCTGCCGCCACCGTGCTCCGTCGTGGACCATGAGATCCACCGAGGCCACGCGGGAGACGACGGGGAGCCGGTCCCGGAGGCCGGCCTCGGCCTCGTCCAGCATGGTGTCGTCCTGCCCTTGGGCGATGGTCAGATGCGGCACGATCTCGGCGAACTCGCCGCCGAACGGCGGGGTTTCGGGCCACCGGTCCACGACGGACTCGGTGAGCGCGCGGAACGAGGGGGCCGGCTCCGGGGCGAGATACAGAATCCCCGGGAACCGCCCGCACCGCTCGAACCGGGCTTCGAACGGCTTGTGACGCCCGATCACTTCGGCGACGGCCGCCAAGGTGTCGCCGTCGAGCCGGCTCTCGGGGAGGAAAGGGAAGAGCACGGTGACATGCGCCGGCATGCCCGACCGGACGGACGGGTCCAGCCGGTCCCGCCATGCGCGAACAGCGGGCTGCGCCTCGGGAACCCGCACCACCAGTCCGGAACGCGCTACGTGATCGGTGCTGGAGTCGTTGCCTGTCATCGCCCTTGTCTATCCGCGGAGGAGGCGGTCCGCGACCGATTTTCAAGGCTGGCGTTCGGCTTCACCCGCTTCACCCGCTTCGCCCGCGTTCATCGTCCCCGTCCCCGCTACGGTCGCAGGCCTGCCTGCCTGAGGGTCAGCCTGGACAGGTCCGCGATGACCTGCTCATCTCCTCGCCGCCAGGCGTCGGCAAGGCCGCCCGGCGGGGTGGGGATCTCGGCGAGATCGCGCTGCGGTCCGGTCAGGGCGCGCAGGGCGAGCAGATCGGCGCCGCCGGGAGCGTCCAGGAGGTGGCGCGTCGTGGCGCTGCGCCGGATCCAGCGCACACGCGGCGGAAGCCACAGCAGCAGGACGAACGCCACGGAGAGGATGATCAGAGCGATCGTGGCCAGCAGGGCCACACGGCCCACCAGGTTCTCCAGCGACTGCCCCGCGTCGGAGAGACCGTTGGCGGCGTCGGCGGCGGAGCGCAGCGGCTTCTTCAGGGAGCTCCCGACGAGCGGCACCCTCGAAGCGGCGTCCCCGGCGTCGTCGAGCCCGCCGGCGAGGCTGTCGCCCGCGCTCCGGGCCTCGCGCCCCGGCCCGGCCAGCAGCATGATCGCGTGGTGGACCACCAGGGCGAACTTCACCGCGGCCGCGATCAGCACCACGCCGATCAGGTCGGCGATCACCTGACGGCTCCGACGCGCTGGAGTCTGGGCGTAAAGACGCATGGGAGTGCTCCTGTTCCGGCGATGCCGTGGACCGGGGCGGGCCGGCCGCGGCAGGTGCGGCGGCTCGTGCCGCCGAGGCTCGGGCGGTCGTGTGCGAACGGGGGAGTGGAGGTGGGTCGCGGGTAACGGATTACCGCTGCCGGTGAGTTGAATCGAAGAAGAAGGGACGCGAGCGAGCGGTGGCGCTGTGCCGGAGGCCGACGGGGCAGAGGTCGACGAGGGTCGGAGCGGGGGCGCGAACGGCTTCTCGGTAATGGTGACATTCCGTCAGTACGACTTCCCGCCTTTCGCGAAGTCGTGCATGGCGTGGTGCGTGAAGCGTGGGCGACGCCCTCGCCCGCCAAGACCGGCAGCGCGGTCACGTCCCCGCTCGGGGACGGGGGAAGGGGGCGGTCACAGCCCGGCGAGCAGACCGTCGAGCGGGGCGGGTACGCGGTCGGGTGCGAGAGCCTCGACCAGAACGCGGCCGTAGCGGATCTTGCGGCCCTTCTTCGTGCCGAGGAAACGCCTCAACTGCTGGTGCGCGGAGCGGCCGCGCTGTGCGGGCTGATGGAGGAAGGTCCGCAGAGCGCGCAGGTCACCCTCGGCCTGGACGAGTTCCTCCACCCGGGACGTGCCCAGCGCGCGGATGAGCTCGTCCTCCAGATCGGCCGCGCAGACGAAGAACCTCGGCGGACGCGCCACGTTCCCGGCCGGGCCGTCCTGCTCCAAGGCCCGGGCGTAGTAGCCCCGCTCCGCCTCGTCGCACAGTCCCGTGAGCCGCAGGCCCAGGCCCCGCGGCCCGAGGAGGCGGGCGTAGCGCCCGACGCTCATCGCACCGTTCATCGCCAGGACGCAGACTCCCTCGGCCCCCAGGGCCCGGCCACGGCTCTCGGCGAGCGCCTCGACCGCCGCGAGATCGCTCGGCCCCTCGACCAGGACGACCGTCCTCACGGACACCCCCGCGGCGGCCTCCCGCGCGAGCTCCCCCGAGCCTCCGGCCGCCCAGGCGCTCACCGCCTCCCGGAACGCCCCCATGTCGGTCATGCGCCGAGTCTGAGCCCTCCCCGCTCCGCACGGTAACGAATCTCCGTCGGTGTGCCGACCAGGAAGTCCTCCTCGCATCCGTCGCGGCGAGCGTGAGTATGCTCGCGGGGTTGTCCGTCATGAAGCGGCGGAATGGTGGCGGGTGTGGGGGTTCATTCGATGATGACGTCGCAGCCCGTGGCTACCGACGTGGCTTCGCCCGAACTGGACCGCTCCGCGGCCTGGGGGACGGACGAGCCGTCGGTGCTGCTGGTGGAGGACGACCCGGGCGACGCGTTGCTCGTGGAGGAGATGGTCGCCGACAGCGCGCTCGGCATGCGTCTGCGCTGGGTACGCTCGATGGCCGAGGCCTGCGACGTGCTCGCGGCCGAGGTACCGGACTGTGTGCTCCTCGACCTGCACCTTCCGGACGCGCAGGGCCTGGAGGCGGTGTCGAGGGTGCGCGAGCGCGCCGAACACGTCGCCGTGGTGGTGCTCACGGGACTCGCGGAGGAGGGCACCGGTCTGGCGGCCGTGGCGGCCGGCGCGCAGGACTACCTGGTCAAGGGCCGGGTCGAGCCGGAACTGTTCGGACGGGCGGTCCGCTACGCGATCCAGCGCAAGCAGGCCGAACGCGACGCGGCGGCCTTGCAGGCGAGCCAGATGCAGGCTCAGGAGAACGCCCGGCTGGAGCGGGGACTGCTTCCGCGGCCCCTGCTGCGCGGGGACGGTGTGGAGGTCGTGACCCGCTACCGCCCCGGTCGCGCGCACGCGCTGCTGGGCGGTGACTTCTACGACATCGTGCAGAGCGCGGACGGCACCGTGCACGCCCTCATCGGAGACGTCTCCGGCCACGGACCGGACGAGGCCGCTCTCGGGGTGGCGCTGCGCATAGCCTGGCGCACCCTGGTCCTCAGCGGTGTCACCGATGCCGACCAGGTGGGCCGGCTAGAGGAGATCCTCATGGCCGAGCGGGCAAAGGTGGGAGTCTTCGCCACCCTGGTCATCCTCAGCGTCGGTCCCGGCCGGCGACACGTCCGCATGGTGCGGGCAGGCCATCACGGCGTCCTGCTGTGCGGAACGGGCGGCGTCGAGTGGGTGGAGGTCGAGGGCGGTCCCGCCCTCGGGATCCTTCCCGGCGGGGCGCGCTGGCCCGTGGAGGAACTGGCGCTCCCGGAGGGCGCGGCCCTGGTGCTGTTCACCGACGGGCTCTTCGAGGGGCGCGTCGGCCGCGGCACCGAGCGGCTGGGCGAGGAAGGGCTGCTGGCGATGGCCCGGGAACTGTCGGATCTGGCACCGGCCGAGTTCGTCGACGGACTGATCGGCGGGGCCGAGGCGCTGGCCGAGACGCAGGGCGGCCTGGCCGACGACGTCGCCGTGCTCCATCTGCGCTGGAGCTGACGGGCGTGACAGACATACGTGACAGCGATGACTTCGAGGACGGGACACGGAACATGACCGGCGAGCGGTGGGCCGGACGCCGGCTGACGGTGCAGGGCTGGATCAGGCTGGTGCTGGCGCTCATGGCGCTTGTGGTGCTCGTCGGCGCCGGGGTCGGCGCCGCGCTGCTCCAGCGGACGGCCTCGGTCACCGACCATCTGCTCCTGGACGTCGAGCCGGCGCAGACCGAGGCGTACCGGCTCCAGGCGGCCCTGGTGAACCAGGAGACGGGCATCCGCGGCTACGCCATCGCGGCCGACCGGCAGTTCCTCGCCCCGTACGCGCAGGGCCGCGACGACGAGGCCCATGCCGTCGCCCGAATGCGCGCCCTCATCGGCGACCGGCCCGAACTCCTCGCGGACCTGACGAGGGTCGAGAAGCGGGCGGCCGACTGGCGGCGCACCTACGCCGAACCCCTCGTGGACCGCATCACCCCGGGCAAGCCGCGCACGATCGACTCGGCGACCACCGAACGCGGCAAGGAGTCCTTCGACCGCATCCGTGGCGCCTCGGCCGAGCAGATCGCCGGACTGGCGGCGGCGGTCGACCACGGCCGTGACCAACTGGCGTCCTCGCGGAAGTTCCGGGACCTGGTGCTCAGCGCCATGGTCGTGGTGTTCCTGCTGACCGGTGTGGTGATGACGGTCCTCGTCCGCCTGCTGGTGACACGTCCACTGGACGAGCTGCGGGTCGCCACCCGCCGGGTGGCGGGAGGCGATTTCGAACACGCCATCACCGGTGGCGGACCCGTCGACGTCACCGCCGTGGCACGCGACGTCGAGAACATGAGGCAGCGGATCGTCGCCGAGCTGGAGGCCTCCCGCGAGCAACGGGTGACCCTGGCCCGCCAGACCGCCGACCTGGACGCGCAAGCCGTCGAGCTGCGCCGCTCCAACGCCGAACTCGAACAGTTCGCCTATGTGGCCTCCCACGATCTCCAGGAGCCACTGCGCAAGGTGGCCTCGTTCTGCCAGCTGCTGGAGAAGCGCTACGGCGACCAACTGGACGACCGCGCACGGCAGTACATCGACTTCGCCGTCGACGGCGCCAAGCGCATGCAGATCCTCATCAACGACCTGCTCACCTTCTCCCGGGTGGGCCGCGTCAACGATGCTCGCCTGCCGGTCGACCTGGACCAGACGCTCACCAAGGCGCTCGCCAATCTGGACACTTCGGTCACCGACAGCGGTGCTCGCATCGACCGGCCGGCGGAACTGCCCCAGTTCGTGGGGGACCCGACCCTGGTCACCATGCTCTGGCAGAACCTGCTCGGCAACGCCGTCAAGTTCCGTCACCCCGACCGACCGCCCCACATCCGCGTCACCTGCGAGCGCGACCCGGAGGACTCCGGCTCCTGGCGTTTCGCCGTCACCGACAACGGCATCGGCATCTCCGCCGAGTTCGAGGAGAAGGTCTTCGTCATCTTCCAGCGGCTGCACAGCCGCGATGCCTACGGTGGAACCGGGATCGGCCTCGCCCTGTGCAAGAAGATCGTCGAGTACCACGGCGGCCGCATCTGGATCGACACGGCCTACACGGACGGCACGCGCTTCTGCTTCACCCTCCCGTCCGCCGAGGCGACGGACCCCCTTCACGACAGCACCGAGGACAAGGCCCTGATATGACCACTCCCGCCGGCACCCCCATCAACGTCCTCCTTGTCGAGGACGACCCGGGCGACGAGCTGATGACCCGGGAGGCGTTCGAGGACAACAAGATCGGCAACACCCTGCACGTCGTGCGGGACGGCGAGGAGGCGCTCGACTTCCTCTACCGGCGAGGCGCCCACACCGACGCGCCCCAGCCCGATCTGATCCTCCTCGACCTCAACCTGCCCAAGTACGACGGCCGCCAGGTCCTGGAGAAGATCAAGTCGGACCCGGCCCTGTCCCACATCCCTGTCGTGGTCCTCACCACCTCGGCGGCGGAGGAGGACATCCTGCGCAGCTACAAACTGCACGCCAACGCGTATGTCACCAAGCCGGTCGACCTGGACCAGTTCATCGCGGCCGTCCGCCAGATCGACGACTTCTTCGTCCAGGTGGTGCGCCTGCCACGGCAGAACGGCTGATCAGGAACCGGCGGCCGCCGGCTGCCAGGTGGCCCGCACCAGAGCTCGTTCGACGCCCGCCAGATAGACGGCCGCGGCGAGCCAGGCCCCTGCGTAGCGGTCCGGGTCGGCTTCCCCGGTGCGGCCGAACACGTCACGGGTGCGACGGTCGGCCTCCGCGCTCAGACCGGCAGCCAGGTCGGCCGCCGTCCGGAAGCCACCGCGTCGCAGGGCCGCCCGGTCCCCGCGCAGATCACCGTCGCGCGCGGGCTCCGCGACGGCTCTTCGGCCACCCGACACGGCGACCTCGACCAGCCGCCGAAGCCGCCACAGTGGGGCCTGCGCCAGCGGGTCCGTCGCTTCGCCGCTCCCACCGTCCACCGGCGGCAGGGCGGAGGCGGAGCCGGACAAGGCCTCCGCCGGCGGGAAGTGCGCGCCCTCCAGGCGGTCGTAGCCCAGATCGGCGTGACCCCGCCACTCCGCGGGCAGCCGCAGCGTCGCCTCGGTTCCCGGCAGCGGGGCGACCGCGAGCGGGCGGAGCGTGGCGGCACGGTCCGGGTCAAGGCGCCCGATGACGCGCAGCCGCAGTCCCGGCCGGGAGGCGAGCCGGCGGAAGTTGGCCGTGTGGGCGAGGCCGGGATGCTCGCCGGCCGGGGCCAGCCGGAGCAGGACGCCTTCCGTGTCCGGCCGCCCGGAGGGCAGCTCCCGTGCGATCAGGTGGTCCCCTGCCGCTCCGACCAGGACCAGGTCGCAGCCGACCGGCTCGCGCACCGCATGCTCGGCGCGCTCCGGATCGGCGTCCGGCGCCATGGCGAGCCGTTCGGCCACCACGTCGGTGAGCGGACGGGCGAACAGCGCGGCAAGAGGACCCGCGGTCCACGGCACACCGGTCAGCGGCGTCGCCCGCACCCCCTTGCCGGCGCCGAGGCGGTCGTCGGAGGACACCGTCGCGCCCGAGATCAGTAGTCCGCCCCGGGACAGCTGGGCGTGATCGAGGTTTCCGGAGCCGAGTGCCACGGTGGCGGTGGCCGCCCCCTGCGCCCGAGCCGGTCCGCCGGGCTTCACGTCGGCGACCGAGAACCAGCGGCCGTCCTCCGAGACGACATGGGTGACGACGCCGCCGTAGCCGGTGGCCGTGATCACCGGCTCACTGCACACCCCGTGGACCCGCAGGCTGCCGCCCGGCCGGTAGGCGCGGCGGGCGGTGCCGATCAGCGCGGGCTCCGGCACCGCCGCGCTCAACAGGGCCGTGGTGAGCAGCAGTTCCCGTACCTGAGCGACGAGGTCGGCCAGCCGGTGACCGTCCTGGCGGGCACGCGCGCCCCGCAGTCCACGTACGACCCTCAGCGCGGCCGCCTCGGCGCGGTGCAGGCCGGCGAGCCGGGCGGTGTGCGCGGCCCGCAGCAGCTCGGCCTGGGGGACCGCGCCCGCGGCGGGCACCCCCGCGGCCAGCAACGCCGCCGCCGCGGACCACAGTTGGGACGCGGCCGCCAGCTGGGCAGCGGTGAGGGGGACGGCCTCCTCGGGCTCCGCGACCGCTTCGACGGCGGGCGACGCGACGGACGGCGAGGCGGCCAGGACGAGGGGCGACGTGGTGGCCGAAGCGAGGGGCGACTCGGTGGCCGAACCGGCGGGCGCGATCGTGGACAGCGGTGCCGCGACCGCGCTGGTCGCGGTGGAGCCGAGGGCGGTGTCGGCAGCGGTGGCGGTCGTGGAGGAGCCGAGGGCGGGGTCGGTGACGGCGGCGGTCGCGGAGCCGAGAGCCGTGGCGACAACGCCGACGGTCGCGCAGCCGTGGGCCGTGGCGGAACCCGGGGGAGGAGCGCCGACGCTCTCACCCTCCCCTTCGGCCTCCGCGTCGGCCAGGGGACAGGCGCCGAGGACGGCGGCCCGGTGCAGACACCGGGGAGCGAGCAGACAACTGCACACCACCTGACCCGCGTCCGTCACGGAACCGGAGGCCCCGGGGGTGAGAACCACCTCCGCGTCCTCACCGCACCGCACGCGCCGGACCGTGCCGTCGGCGACGACCGGCAGGGCCGCGTACGACTCGATCGTGGCGTCCAGCTTCTTGC
This sequence comes from Streptomyces sp. NPDC024698, assembly GCF_055559015.1. NCBI lineage: Bacteria > Bacillati > Actinomycetota > Actinomycetes > Kitasatosporales > Streptomycetaceae > Streptomyces > Streptomyces sp. NPDC024698. The sequence goes on from NZ_JBVHLK010000010.1 coordinate 132,571, forward strand.
GGAGCCTGGTGGTCAGGCCCTCGACGGCGGAGGCGGCCACATCGGGGGCCACCGGGGGAAGTTCGGTGTTCAACGGGTCTCTCCGCGGAGACGGTCGCCCACCCAGCGGGCGAGGGCGAGGGGACTGAGCGCGGCGACGGGCATGCCGGCCGCGACGAGCTGCTGCGCGACGGGCACCGAGTAGCGAGGGTTGCCGGAGTCGTCCAGGGCGGCGCATCCCATCAGATGCACCCCGGAGCCGGCCAGGGCCCGGACCTCACCGAGGAGTCCGCCCAGGGGGTAGCCCTCCTCGAAGTCGCTGACCACGACCACGAGGGTCCGGCTCGGCACGGTGACCAGGGAGCGGGCGTGGCTGAGTCCGGCCGCGATGTGGGTGCCGCCGCCGACCCGTACCTCCAGGAGCAGCGACAAGGGGTCGTCGACCCGGTCCGTCAGGTCGATCACGTTCGTCGAGAACGCGAGGAAGTGCGTGGACAGGGTCGGCACACCGCCCAGGACGGCCGCCGTCAGGGCCGACCAGATGACCGAGGCCTCCATCGACCCGGACACGTCGACCACGAGGATCAGACGCCAGTCCGCCTCCTCCTTGCGCGAACGGGTGCTGAACACCGGCCGCTCCGGCACCACGACGGTGTGCCCGTCGGCGTTCCGGCGGGTGTGGGCGAGGTTGGCCCGAAGCGTGCGCGGCAGATCGATCCGGCCGCCGCGCCGCCTGGTGGGCCGGGGACTCGCGAGCCCGGTGAGCGCCGGCCGCATCCGGGTCGCGAGCTCCTTGGCCAGCTCGTCGACCAGACGGCGTACGAGGGGGCGCAGACCTGCCAGTTGCTTCTCCGGCATCCCGCCCGCGAGAGACAGCACCGAGGTCAGCAGATCGACCGACGGGCGGACCGAGGCGGGATCGAGCTCCGCCAGTACGTCAGCGCGGCCCTGGTCGGCGGCACGGGCCAGCACCTCCTCCCGGACCTGTTCCCCGAACAGCGCCCGGAGCTCCTCGGCCCAGTCCCGGGCGGTCGGGAACGACGCCTCGCGGCCACCGCCCCCGCCCGGGGGCGCGCCCTCCCGGCCGAGGTCGGCGGAGCCCTCACCGAGGCCATGGCCGTACAGCTCGTCGAGCGCGTGCGCGTACCGGCGGGTGCTCGGCCGGAGCTTGTCGCTCTCTCGGCCGAGGAGCAGCCGCCAGCGGTCGGCGGGTGTGACGTGGGGAGCGGCGGGAGGCGACGCCTCGGTGACCGCTGTCGTCGAGGAGCGCCGCGGGGCGGGGAGCGCGGACGCGGGCTGCCCCGACCGGCCGGGGTCCGACCGACAGGGGTCGGCGGGTCGCGGGTCCGTGCGTCCGCGGTCCGTGGGTCCGGGTACGGGGCCCGCGTGGAGTGCGGGGTCCGCGGCTGGTGCGGTGTCCGTGCCTGTGCCTATGCCCGTGTCCGTGTCCGTGTCCGTGCCAGAGTCCGTTCCCGTTCCCGTTCCCGTGTTCGTGCCTGTGGGGAGGTTCAGGGCCTGGACGGCCGCGCGTCCCGCCGCGTCCGCGGCCGTCCACAGGGCGAGAAGCCGCGGGGAGGCCGTGAGCGACAGGTCGAGACGGTCACCGAGCCGTTCGGTCACGGTGTGCAGGAGCCGGTCTCGGCCCGCGGGAGCGAGCGTGTCGAAGCCGCCGCGCAGGGCGGGCAGCCGGTCGAGGAAGCCCTGGTCGGTGAGCGTGTCGACGCGGTCGAGCAGCGGGTCGAGCGCCGCCGGCGCCGACTGGAGCAGCGCGGCCGCGCCACCGAGCAGCCCGCCGAGCCGACGGCTCAGCGCATGGCGGGCCTCCGGTCCGGTCGCCGCGTCGATCCAGCCCGCCGCACGCGCGCCGAGGCTCGCGGCGTCGTCGAGGTCGAGCAGCACCCGGGCGGCCAGCGCGGCGCCCTGGACGAGGGGGGAGCCCGTGCGGGCGAGTGCGGCGAGCGCGTCGTCCATCCGCAGCCCGAGGCGGTGGTCACCGGCCCGCGAGGCCAGTTCGACGAGTGCCGTCGCGTCCTCGGACCTGTCGCTGCCCGCCAGTCCCGGCAGGGTGCGGACCGCCGACTCCAGCAGATCGGTGGCCAGTTCGGCCGCCGCCTGTCGGGTGCCGGGGCCGGTGCCGGGCAGATGGCTGCGGCACAGAGCCTCCAACAGGTCCAGCGCGGCGAGGAGTTCGGGCAGCGTGGCCGCGGTGGGAAGGAGCTCGGCGGCATCGGCCAGCCGCTCCGACACCAGGGCCGGCAGATCGCAGCGGGCGGCGGCGCCCAGGGCCGTGAGGACCTGGGCGCAGGTGGGCCCGCCGTCGGCGGACTGCCCGCGGAAGGTCTCCCGCAGCGTGCCCTCGGCGGCGAGGGCCGCGGTCACACCCCGTATCCCGGCCAGGTCCAGCCGTACGGGGACGGCCGGTGCCCACGCGACCCGCCACCGGGTGGTCAGGGCGGCTCCGTCGCCCGTGCCGGCTACGGCCACGGTTTCTCCGTAGCCGACGCCGCAGACGGCGAGACGCTGGAGCAGCACCTCGCGGCGGCCGTCGAGAGCGGAGCGGAGCGGGTCGAGGCGCACCTCGCGCCCCGCCGGGTCCTCGGGGCCCGGGAGGCGCAGCGCGGCGACCTCCTCCTCCACGCACGGGCCGAGCCCGGAACGCGGTGTGCCGGGCGCGATCCGGCCCCGGTCGGTGCCGACCATGACCACGTCGAGCGCCCGCGCGAGGGCCCGGCCGCGCCCCAGCGGCTCACCCTGGCCCATCACGCTCGTGAGCGCCTCGACGACCTCGCCCCGCCCCGGTGCGGCGAGTCCCCGTACCCGTGCGAGGTCGCCCGCCATCCGCAGGGTCTCGGCGGCCTCGCCCGTTCCGGCCGGATGCCCGGCCGCACGCAGTTCCCGGCACACGTCGGTGACCGCCCGCGCGGCCGCGTCCCGTACCCGCTCGGGGTCGCCTCCGGCCCGGAACACCGCCTGCTGCCAGCGCGGGTCCCGGATGCCGGCCGGGTAGCCGGAACGGGAGTCCAGCAGATCGAAGGCATAGGGGACGAGGGAGGTGATGACCTCCGGGTTTCCGCTGCCGAGGCCGTTCGGGATCGCCGTCGAGCCCTCGACGGTGGCGCCCGGAGCCGTACCCGTGCCGGGCGCCGGGGCTGTCAGCGCCGGGGCGTGGAACGCGCCGACGACCGCCGCGACCCGGCGCCCGCCGACCGCGGCGCGCGCGATCGTCTCGCGCATATGGGCCTCGCGGTCCAGGTCCAGAGCGGGAACGCCGCCCGAGGCCTCGGCGTCGCTGCGCAGCGCCCAGCCGACCCCGAGCGCGGCCCGGCGGACCGCCTCGGGAGAGGAACCGGGGGCCAGGACCTCCACACACCGGTCCCACAGATCGTCACCGTCACGTCCGGTCCCCGACGCGGCCAGCGCGCTCCCGAAGGAGACCGTCGCGGCGACGGACCTCTCCTCGGCCACCGCGGTCCGCGTGTCACCGGACGGGACGGGCCCGACCGCGGCCCACCGGGGATCGGACATCGGCAGATCGCAGCACACCACGTCCGCCCCGCGGTCCCGCGCCCAGCGCACGGCGGCCAGTTCGGGGGAGAAGTCCGCGAACGGGTAGAAGCCGAGCCGGCCGTTGTCACCCGCACCGGCGAGCGCCACCGGCGCGAGGGTGCCCGGAGCGGCCAGATGGGGCAGCCACGCCTGGAAGTCGGCGGGCAGCTCCACGCACACGACCTGCGCCGCACAGGCGTCGAGCAGGGCGGGCACCGCCGCCGCGAGCGCCGGGCTGTGATGCCGTACACCCAGCAGGTACGGCGCCACGGAACCGGCGAGGGCGGTGACGGCCGCCCGCGGATCCTGGGTGTACGTCACCGGAGGTTCTCCCGCAGGTCCCAGAGCCGGCGCCACACCGCGGAACCGTCCTCGGCGCGGCGGCGCACCGGGCCGTCCCAGTAGCCGAGCAGACGTGCGTGGTCGGCCGGGTCGTCCTTGCGGACGACACCCAGCAGATGCCCGGGGACCAGGTCGAGGGAGTCGGCCCCGGGCAGATAGGCGGCGGCCACCCCGAGCGAGACGGCGACCTGCACCGCCTCGGCGGTCGACATGACCGTGCCGGGCCGCTCCACGTCCCAGCCCTCCGCCGATCGCCCGGCCCTGAGGTCACGGAAGACGGTGACCAGCACGTCCAGGACCGCGTCGTCGACGCCGAAGCCGGCCCCCGCCCGCTCGACGGCCGCGACGGCCTGCCGCCGTACGAGAGCGGTCTCGGCCTCGACGTCGGCGATCGGGTGGACCGTCTCGAAGTTGAAACGGCGCTTGAGCGCGGCGGACATCTCCGAGACACCGCGGTCGCGCAGGTTGGCGGTCGCGATGACGGTGAACCCGGGAGCGGCCGCGACCTGGGCATCGTCCGTGCCGGCCAGTTCGGGCACGCTCATCCGCCGGTCGGACAGGATCGACACCAACGCGTCCTGCACCTCGGGCAGACAGCGGGTGATCTCCTCGACGCGGGCCACGCGGCCGGCGCGCATCGCGGCCAGCACGGGCGAGTCGACCAGCGCCGTCGGTGTCGGACCCTGGGCGAGCAGCAGGGCGTAGTTCCAGCCGTAGCGCAGGGCGTCCTCGGTGGTGCCCGCGGTGCCCTGGACGGTGAGCGCGCTGGTGCCGGACACGGCGGCGGACAACAGCTCGGAGAGCATCGACTTGGCCGTGCCCGGCTCACCGACCAGCAGGAGACCGCGCTCTCCGGCGAGGGTGACGACACACCGTTCCACCAGGGCGCGTTCGCCGACGAACTTGGGTGTGATCACCAGTCGGCCCGGCAGCGTGTCGTGGTGCTCGGCGAGCGTGAGCGGCTCGCCGGCGCTGCCGCAGACGAAGGTGATGACGGCGCGGGGTGTCAGTCGCCAGCCGGGCGGGCGGGGGCCCGTGTCGTGGGCGGCGAGGAAGGCGAGTTCGGTGACGTGACGCTCCTCGGCGGGCAGGGTCTGCCGTGCCGGAAGGGCCGTCGCCGTGTCGGTCGCAGGCATGCGTGTTCCTTGTTCGGTCGGTGCGTGTGTCGTCAGGGGGTGCCGGGCCCCTCGGCGGGGATCGCCGGGGCCCCGGCGGTGCGTCAGCGTCGGCGGCCGGGCCGCACCTCGAACTTCTCGAAGCGGGGACCGCCGCCCTCCTGGACCAGCTGCCAGGCTCTTCGGTACAGATCCGCGACCGGTTCGGTGGGCACGATCACGGCGAGCAGAGCCTCCTCGTGCCACAGCAGGTCGTCGTACAGCGGCCGCTTCCACTGCTCCAGCGGAACGCGCGGGGCCTTGGGCACCACCCAGCCGCCGGGAAGGAACAGCGAGCGCCCGGCCCGGGTGCGGCTGGCCTCCACGACCAGGTCGGTGGCCGCCAGTTCGGCACGGGCCGCCTTGAGACGAGCCGGCTTCCAGCCGGTCCAGCGGGCCGTCATCCGGTCCGTGGGGTCGGGCATGGCGAGCAGCATCAGATAGAGCGCCGCCGCGTCCTCCCCGAGGCCGTACTCCTTGGCGACGTCCGTGACGAGCTCCGGCACGGAGCGGGTCGGGTCCTGCGGCCACCAGGTGCCGTCCTTGCCCCGCTCTCCGGCCAGCGGGTCGCCCGGATCGGCGAGCAGGGCCTCGAAGCGGGCGGATCGGGCCAGACGCAGCGCCACCTCCACCTGGTAGGGGCGCTGGCCGTCGACCCGCAGCGCGGGCAGGTACGGGTCCTGGCCCGTCTCGTCGAGCAGGGACACCCGCAGGGCGGGCGACGGCTGGTCGTCGTGCGTGGCGAGGACGACGGCACCGTACCGCTCGAACCCCTTGCCGACCTCGGTCGGTGCGCCCGCCGTCTTCCGGAACCCGCTGAGGCTGATGTACTGGTTGAGGTCGAGCATCAGCCCGGAATGGGACAGCCGGTCGTGTACGGCGGCGAGTGCGGCGGGCAGCGCCGCGCGGATCGGGTCACCGGCGGGCAGCCGGTGGGCGAGCCAGGCGGCGAGTCCGACGAAGCCGATCAGGACCGGTCCGGCGAATCCGGGCGCGTTCTTGTCGACGCACGTGACCCGGTCGCCCTCGACCGCCCATTCGTGGTCACGGCTGAGCCGGGGCTCCTGGGCCGGGTCGAGGAGTGCGGGCAGGGCCTGGCGGGCGTTCCACTGTCCGTGTTTGAAGGCGCGCACCGCGTCGCTGAGCAGTTCCTCCGGCACGGGGGCCCGTCGGCCCAGCCTGCTGTTCCAGACCTCGGCCGCGGCGGCCCAGTCCGGTCCCTCGGTCCACAGGCGGGCGGGGTCGGCGGGCAGCAGGGCGGCCACGACCTCGGCGCGGATCGCCGGATCCACCTGGCGCAGTTCCTCCTTGGCGACGGCCGCGGGAGCGGCCTTGACGCCGATGGCCGCGCAGGCCTGCGCGGTCAGGAACGACCGTTCGTAGACATCGATCTGGGGCAGACCGGCCGTGATCAGCCGGGCCATCGTGTCGGTGACGCCCGTCAGACGGGCGAACTCCTCGGCGGCCTGCGGGAACCAGGGCGCCGGACCGCGTGCGGACAGTTCCGCGAGGAACGCGCCGAGCCGGCCCGCGTGAGCGTCCTCGCCGAGCGGGGCGGACGCCCGGAGCGTGTAGGGCTCAGGGGTCTCGAAGCGTCGGGCCGGATCGTGGAAGAAGGCGGTGAAGACACAGCCGTCGTCACCCCGCGAGACGAGTTCCACCACGGCGAGGAAGGCACCGGAACCCAGGGGAAGCAGCCCGTTCCACGCGCCCTCACGCCATTCGTCCGACGGGGTGCGGACCACGTCCGCTCGCAGGTGCAGTTCGACCTTGCGCCAGGACGAGTAACCGGCCGTCGACGCCAGACGCAGGGCGTCGAACTCGGCGAGCAGCGCCCGCAGGGCACTTCGGTGCTCGTCGGAGGTGGTGCCGGCCGCTGCCCGGAAGGCGACGGCCGACACGCCGGCGAGCAGTGTCTCCAGCCCCAACTGACCGACGGGCAAACGTCGTCCGTCGAAGTGCAGGGGCGACGCCGGGCCCTGCGCCACGGCGGGGTCGGGGAGCAGGGACGCCCGCTTCAACTCACGCAGCGCACGGAAGACGGTGTCGGCCTCCTTGTCACGGTTCCACCGCGAGCGGGAGGCCGCGCTGATGCCGTTCGTCGCGTCGATGAGCACGTCGTCCGGCGGTCCCGCAGGCCCTTCCTCCTGCGGGCCGCCGTCGAGGGCACGGGTGAGCCGGGCGGCCACCCCGTCCAGGACGGCCTGCTGGCCCGCGGCGTGCCGTACGACACCGGCGATGCCCGCGACCAGCGCGGCGTGGGTGACCGGGAGAAGGGTACGGATCGCCTCCGGCAACGCGTCCTTGTCCTCGTGACCCGCGGCGGCCAGCAGAGCGGCCGCCGTGTCACGGCCGGCGCGCCGCAGTGACGCGGAGCCCTCGGGGTCGCGGGCCGTCAGGAATTCCCAGTACTGGACGGGAGGCAGCAGCAAGGAGCCCTCGCCGAACGCCCCGGGCGCACGGTCGGTCTTGGCCACCGAGGTGGTGACACCGTCCGCGTCCACGACGGCGAGGCGCCAGCTGTCGCGGACGACGGCCGCGGCCTCCTCCGCGCCGGGGAAGACCACGAGCGTCGAGGGCCGGCCCACGTCGGCGGGCAGGGTGACGGTGTGTCCGGCCAGGTCCTGGGCGCGCACCGAGCCGTCGGGCAGCTTCACCAGGCGCAGCCCGACCAGACCGTCCACGGGCGCGGAGGCGGGCCCCTCGGCGGTGGTCGGCGCCGGGTACAGCCGGCCACCGGCGGACGTGCTGCCCTCGGGGGCGTCCCGCAGCGCGTCGGCGAGGAAGGCGGGCCTGCTCACCCGGCCGCGCTCACCCGTCGCCGGGTCGTACTCGTACCAGTCGTGCGCACCGCCGTCCGCGCTCCACACCCAGTACGAGACACCGTCGCTGAGCAGTTGACGCTCTTCGGGCAGGGTGGTGTCCCCGGCGTGCAGGACGCCGCCACCGGTCGTGCGGCCGCCGCCGGCCAGGGGCAGGGTGATCGGACCGTTCCCCTGATACCAGTCCATCCGGGTGCCGCGGGTGTTCCTGGCGCCCTCCAGGGACTGCGGGCGGTCGGGACGGGTGTGCCAGTAGCCGCGCAGACCATCGGCGCGGTCGTTCCAGTAGACGAGGAGCTCTCCGTCCACATGATGGAAGCCGGGATCGCCCCAGTGGCTGTTCGACGGGATCCGCAGGTCGTGGGTGAGGAGCGTGCCCTCGGCACCGATCACCCGCGCCTGAGCGGCCCCGGCCACGATGAGACGGGGCCAGGCGTCGGCGACGACCACGTCCTCGATGTCCGCCTCGGGGACCAGCGAGGCGATCGCGTCCTCCCAGGCGGGCCAGCCGAGTTCGTCGAAGAGCCCGGCCCGCAGGGTGCGTGCCAGCACCGGTGCGAGGTCGGTGCCCGCAGCCTTCCGCACCTCCTCCTCGGCGAGCGCCAGCGCCTCGGCGGGCAGCCACTTGAGCCGGGCCAGCGCCTCGGGCAGCTGGGGCAGGCCCACGGCCGTGAACCGCCGTACGACACCGAGCACCCAGTCCGCGAGCAGCGGACGGCCGCCGGGCGACGCCGCCAGCAGCGAGATCGCCCGCAGCGACTGGCTGTCGTCGCCGAAGCGGTCCGCACCGCGCCGGAAGGCGGCGTGAAAGCGGCTGTCCGCGGCCAGCGACACCAGGTCGCGGCGCCCCTCCTCGCCGAGGGCCCACTGCGACAGGAGCAGGGCGTCGCCCTGCCGCGGAGCGGCCACCGGTACGTCGAGGGACAGCAGCAGGTCGATCAGGTCGAGGTCATGGACGACCCTCAACGTGCCACCGGAAGCGGCGAGTTCGGCCCGCAACCGGTCCGCGGCCCGCTCGACCAGCGGATACAGCTCGGCCAGGCGACTGGGATCACGCCACGACCGGGCCCGCAGCCAGAAGGCCAGGAACCGCTCCAGCCAGCCGGCGGCGCCGTCCTGCGGCCGCTGTTCCTCCGGCAGGGAGCCGTCCCACAGACCCGCGACGGCACCGGAGGTCTCCAACAGGTCCAGCCACATCGCCGGCAGGTCGCTGTCGCCACCGGAGGGCATGAGGTCGAGCAGCATGCCCCGCACACGGGGCTCGCGCGTGGCGAGCGCGACCAGGGCCGTGCGGTGTCCCTTCCACCAGCCGGCCGCCGCTCGCAGCGTCGCCGGCAGGACGAGGAGCTCGCGGACGTACTCCTGCTCGGTGAGGGCGGCGTCGCGGCCGGCCGCCCGGGCCAGCCTGCGGAGGTCGTTCGCCATCTGTACCGACGGCGGCAGCCCGCCCGCCGTGCGGCGCAGGCACAGCCGGGTGAAGCGCCGCAGCGCGTCCTCGGCCGGCACCCGCGCGCCCAGCTCCCGGGCGTAGGAGGACAGCACCTTGACGGGCAGCGCCCCGGCCAGGGCGAACTCCAGGAACACGGCGTCCAGCCGCTCCTCCTGCACCGTCAGGCCGTGCTCGGCCTCGGCCTTGCGGGCACGGGTGAACAACTGGGCCGCGTAGGTGGCGTTCTCCTCGGCCAGGAACACGCGCCCGGCCTGCTCGTAGAACGTCGGCAGGAAGTGCGGCACCGAGGCCGCGAGCCGGTCCCCGAGTTCCACGAAGGCGTCGAGAGCGGCCTTCGGGCGGGACTTGACCTGCCGTGCGGCCCGCTCCAGGTCCGGCACGACCCGCAGGGCGTGGTGGCCGTCCTCCGGGTGGTGCACCAGAACCCATTCGGGAAAGCCCAGCGACTGGCGGGTCCCGATCCCGACGACGACGGGCTCGGTGTCCGGCTCCAGGCCGAGGAATCCGGCGGCCAGGTCCTCCGCGGCCCCCAGCTCGCCCGCGACGAGGCGCACCACCACCCGGTCGTCCAGGCCCGGGTGACGGTACGTCCGTGTCGTCAGCGGCACCCCCAGCTCGCCGGTCCCCTCGGTGCCGGGCGGCAGCACCGCTCCCGCCGCCAGCAGTTCCTCGTACGACACCTGTGTCCCCCCGCTCATGCGTTCTTGCCCTCCTCGATGTCGCGGCCCGCGTACAGCGCCGCGGCCATCCGCATCCCCTCCGACCAGGCCACCGGCCCCACCTCGCCCAGCGGCAGCGCGCGGCCGTCCTGGTCCTGCCAGGTCAGTGCCCCGGTCTCGACCTGGCCGTCCCAGTACGGCTCCCCGATCCACACCGAGGCCTCGACGGTGCGAACGCCGTCGCGCACCCGGGCGGTGGCGTAACCGCCGGACACCCCGTAGCCCAGCGAGCTGGCGCGTGCGGCCAGCGCGAAGCGGGAACGGAACGAGCCCCCGGCGAACTCCCTCACCTCGGTGGACCTGGCGCGCAGGTCCTCGGGCCGTCGCCATATCGCCCGGTGGATCTGCTCGACGCGCTGTTCCATGCCCAGTTCGGCCGCGAAGTCGCGCAGATCGTCCAGGTCCGGGAGCAGCACCGGATGCGGCAGGGTGACGGTGCGCGGGGCGATCCGGACGGTCTCGCCGTCCAGGTTCACCAGCCGCAGTTCGCCCGCGTCGGTGGCACCGCGCAGGAAGCCCACGTCGTCCGGGTCGTCGCCGACCACGACCAGATCGCGCAGCGCGGACTGCCAGGCCTCGTCGGGCCACACCCGGGCCAGGAGACCGGTCGGCACGGGCAGCGAGGACACCATCCACGCGTCGGTCTGTGCCACACACGCCGTGGCGTGCCGTTCGAGCCACTCGGCGAACCGTCGCAGCCGGTCCACCTCGGGGTGGTCCTTGAGCGCGCGCGGAAGCGATTTCAGCTGCCGTCCCGCCGCCCGGCCCGTGGTGGCGCGCACGGCCACCCGCCCTTCCACAAGGGCGACTTCATACCCGTCACCCGCTGACAGCCACCCCACGAGCCACAGCCTTTCGCGTCAAGAACACATGATGAGAGCACAGTTCACCCAGGTCAGTCCGTCCCGGGCCGAGTGCGACCATGCAGCGAACGCTAGCGGCGGCCACTGACAATCGGCCCCCGGCCCCCACAGATCCCGGCCGACGCACCGGAGTCGGGGCTCGTGGCGGGGGAGCGGGCGGTGTCCGACGAGCCGGAGTGCGGGCGCGGCGCACACTCCGGCTTTTCGAAAGCCCCGGGCGGTCCGTCCGGGACCGCGCCTATCGTGCGAGGCGTGATCGACTCAGCTGCGGGACTCGACGACGCGGAGGTCGCGGCGGCCGCCGCACGGGCCGGCGCGGACGTGGTGCGGGCCATGTACGGCAGGCGCCTGTCTCGTGTCGACAAGGGCGGCGGCGACTTCGCCACCGCCGCCGACATCGAGGCCGAGAGGACGATCCTCGCGCTCCTTCACGACGCCCGGCCCGACGACGCCGTGGTCGGCGAGGAGAGCGGGCGCCAGGGCGCGGCGGGGGCCGTGCGCCAGTGGCTGGTGGATCCCCTGTGCGGCACGCTGAACTACGCCGCCGGCACCAGGGTGGTCGCCGTCAACGTGGCACTGCGCGACGGCGCCGCGGCGGTGGCCGACCCGTTCAGCGGCGAGGTCTTCCTCACCGACGGCGAGAACGCCTGGGTGCGGCACGACGGCGCCGACGCACGGCTGGCACCCACGTCCGCCACCCGGCTCGTGGACGTCAATCTGGACCCGCCGTTCCCCGGCGCGCCCGCCTTCCGGGCCGTGGACCTGCTGGCCAGGCCCGACTTCGCGGAACACTTCCGGCCCCGGGTCGTGTCGAGCACGCTGGCCCTGGCCTGGGTCGCCGCCGGCAAGCGCGCCGCGTACGTCACGGACGGCGGCGATCTGTCGGGCAGCGTGCACTTCGCCGCGGGCATCGCACTCTGCGAAGCGGCGGGCTGCGTCGTCACCGGGATCGACGGCGCCCCGATCGGACGGTCCGGTCGCGGACTCGTGGCGGCCGCCGACGGCGACACCCATCGCCTGCTGATGTCGATGATCGGAGGCGCGGCTGACCTCGGGGCGGCAGCCCCGCACGCGGGGGACGGCCCGCCGGCGGCGCCCGGCGCGTTGACACCGTGAGAGAAGCACCTGGCCCTGACCGCTTGCGGCGGTCAGACTCCCAAGGACGCGCCGCCGTCCGCGTCCGGCACGGACAAACCGCCGTTGCACGACGATCTCCCCGAGTCGGTGAAGCAGGCCGGTGTCATCAAGGTCGGCTCGGACATGCTCTACATCGGGACCGCCGACACCAAGTCGTTCTTCAAGGGCGCGATCGGCAAGGTGGCCGTGTACGGCGCCGAGGCGCCCGCGTCCCGTCTCGCCGACCACTACCGGGCCATGAGCGCGAACGCCCGGGGGTCAGTCGACCGAACCTGACCGCCGCCCCCTGGCGATACGCCGGGCATCCGCCGGGATCGAACGGGATCAGCCGGGTCGGCCTCGGGTCCGCGCCCGGAAGGTTCGGTCGCGCGCCCGGGCGGTTCGGTACGGCTTATGGACAGGCGCACCCCGTCGTGCTGTCATGTCCGCGGCACTATTTCCAACGTTGTACAAGCCGGTCCGGCACTGCTGACCCAGGGGTGCCCGACCGTGGCGGACAACGTTGTCGCACGCCGAGCGGACCTTTTCGGAAGGCAGGTCACCTGTATGTCAGTGAGCAGACGGAGCATCCTCGCCATGGGCTCCGGCGCGCTGGGCGCCGCGGCACTCGGGGGTACGTTCACGGGAACCGCGGCCGCGCAGGCCCTGCCGAGAGCCGAGGCGGTGCCGGCCGACTCATTCCAGAAGCTGCCGCCCGGAAGCGTGACCGCGCGAGGCTGGCTCGCCGGGCAGCTCCGGCTCCAGCTCGCCGGTCTGTGCGGCACCTACGAGAACCTCTCGCACTTCCTCGACTTCTCCGCGACCGGCTGGGTCCATCCCGAGCGCGACGCCTGGGAGGAAGTGCCCTACTGGCTGCGCGGCTACATCCCGCTGGCGATCGCCACGGGCGACGCGCACGCGCTGACCCGGTCGCGCGAGTGGGTGGACTGGATCCTCGCGACCCAGCAGGGCGACGGCTTCTTCGGGCCGCGCGGGTTACGCACCGCGCTCAACGGCGGCCCCGACTTCTGGCCCTTCCTGCCGCTCCTGCAAGCGCTGCGGACACACGAGGAGTACACCCACGACCAGCGGATCGTGCCGTTCCTCGTCCGCTTCCTGCGGTACATGAACGCCCAGGGGCCCGGAGCGTTCAACAGCAGCTGGGTGTCCTACCGTTGGGGCGACGGCCTCGACGTCGCCGTATGGCTGTACCGCCGCACCGGCGAGGCGTTCCTGCTGGACCTCGCCGCCAAGATGCACGGCTACGGCGCCGACTGGACCGGGGCCACCCCGAGCCGCCACAACGTGAACATCGCCCAGGGCTTCCGCGAGCCCGCCCAGTACGGGCGGTTGACCGGATCCGCCGACCTCACCCGGGCCACGTACCGCGCGTACGACACGGTGATGGGCGCCTACGGGCGCTTCCCCGGCGGCGGGCTGGCCGGCGACGAGAACTACCGTCCCGGGTTCGCGGACCCCCGGCAGGGCTTCGAGACCTGCGGCATCGTCGAATTCATGGCCAGCCACGAGCTGTTGACCCGCATCACCGGGGATCCGGTGTGGGCCGACCGCTGCGAGGACCTGGCCTTCAACCTGCTTCCGGCCTCCCTCGATCCCGACGGCAAGTCCGTCCACTACATCACCAGCGCCAACAGCGTCGACCTCGACAACCACCCCAAGACCCAGGGCCAGTTCCAGAACGGCTTCGCGATGCAGGCCTTCGAGGCGGGCGTCGACCAGTACCGCTGCTGCCCCCACAACTACGGCATGGGATGGCCCTACTTCACCGAGGAACTCTGGCTCGCGGGTGCCGACGGAGGCCTGGCCGCCGCCCTCTACGCGCCGAGTCAGGTCCGGGCCACCGTCGCCGGGGGCACGACGGTCACCATCACCGAGGAGACCGGATACCCCTTCCAGGACACGATCACCCTCACCGTCTCCACGCCCCGGCCCGTACGCTTCCCGCTGCGGCTGCGTGTGCCCGGCTGGTGCTCGGGCCCCCAACTGCTCGTCAACGCGACGGCCGTCGCTGCCTCGGACGGTCCGTCCTGGGCGCGCATCGACCGCACGTGGCGCGACGGCGACGTGGTCCGGCTGCGGCTGCCCCAGACCGCGAGGCTGCGCTCGTGGTCCGGTCAGCACGGGGCGGTCAGCGTCGAACAGGGTCCGCTCACCTACGCGTTGAGGATCGGCGAACGCTACGACCGCTACGCCGGAGACGACCGTTTCCCCGCGTACGAGGTGCACGCGACCACGGGATGGAACTACGGCCTCCTGCCGGAGACCTCACTGACCCCGGCGCGGACGGGCTCCGTCGTCCCGGACCAGCCCTTCACCCTCGCCACCACGCCGGTGTCCATCACGGCGCAGGCCCGGAGGATCCAGGAGTGGGTCGCGGACGACGAACATGTCGTCGCACCCTTGCAGGACTCTCCCGCCCGCAGCGACGCGCCGGTCGAGACGGTCACCCTCGTCCCCATGGGAGCGGCCCGGCTTCGCGTCACCGCCTTCCCCACGGCCTCTCCCGACGGCCGGCCGTGGACGCCGGAACCACCGTTCCGCAGACTCGCCAACAAGAACAGCGGCAAGGTCCTGGCCGTCGACGGGATGTCGACCGAGAACAGCGCGCGGGTGGTGCAGTTCGACAACACGGGAACCGGCGATCACGCCTGGCAGCTCGTCGACCGGGGTGACGGCTGGCATCTGATCCGCAACGGGAACAGCGGCAAGGTGCTCGGCGTCGACCGCATGTCGATGGACAACAGCGCGATCGTCGTGCAGTTCGAGGACAACGGCACCGACGATCACCTGTGGACGCTGGTCGACAACGGCGACGGCTGGTACCGCGTCCGCAACAAGAACAGCGGCAAGGTCCTCGGCGTGGACGGGATGTCGACCGGCAACAGCGCGCAGGTGGTCCAGTACGACGACAACGGCACGGCCGACCACTTGTGGCGTTTCCTCTGAACGCCCTGAGCCGGGGGAAGCAGACGGGCGGGCCCATCTGCTTCCGGCGGCCCGGTCAGTCGAAGAGGGCCACGAGACCGTTCACCCAGATCGCGAGGAAGGCGACGACCGCCAGCAGGCATCCGGCACCGGTCAGGAAGCCCACGACAGGGCTGTTCTCGGCGGTCACCTCCGGCTCGGACCGCACGGTGCCCCACTCGACGGGATGCCCCATGTCCTCGGAGCACGCCGTTCGCACCGCGGCCAACTGCTCCTTGGCGAACTCCGTCCGGGCGAGCGACTCGGAGCCCTGCCAGGCGAGTGCGCGCATGCGCTGGGCGGGGGTGGCGTATCTGGCCTCGAAGGCCACGGTCTCGGCCGCGTCCCGGTCCGGTTCGAGATACATCCAGCGGCCCGCCTCCGCCGGCTCCTCGAACAGCCGGTAGATCTCGGCGAGGCGGCGCCTGAGTGTCAGGTCGTCAGGGAAGGACGACACGAGCCCGCGCAGGCGCTGGCGTGCGACGGGGACCCGGCCCGCGGCCAGGTCCCCGTCGACGCGGGCGAGGGTGTCTCTCAGTGGCATGGGCCCATGATCGACTGCCGGTGCGGCCGCCGTCGACTGCTTTTTGCGCTCAGGACCCCGGCGCCCGTGGCCCCTGGCCCCATTTCGGGCTGAGCTGCGGGACCGTCAGGGACGCGTCCCGAACAAGTGATTGAAGCTCTGCCATTTGGCGGTGCTTTCCGGGCCACCGTGGTCGAGGTCGAATGTCGAACCCGACAGCACGGAGGATCCGTCCGAGGCGGCCACCGAGAAGTTTCCGCGGTACCGGCCGCCCTTTCCCGGGCCGTGGCGGTCCCAGTCGATGGTGAAGGTGATGCTCTGGTCGTCGACGAAGCCGGTCACGGCACCGTCCAGGCCCGTGGTGGTTGCGTCCCCCGCGAGTGTGGCGACACCTTGCGGTGAAGCCGGGTCCTGTCGGATGTTCGTCATTTCCACTATGAACCCGTTGTCCTGCTGAAAGCTCCAGGTTCCGTGGACATCGCGTACGGTCACGGTGATCGCCACCTTGATTTCGGCTCGGTTCTCTTGAAGCTTTGATTTCGCGCCGTGAATTTTGATGCGTCAACTTGGCAGGTTTTCAATGAACTTGGCCGAGTGCTGGGAGCAAATACTCCTGTACTTCCATGGAAACGCCGACGGGACCTACGTGCAAACGGTGGAGCGGCCCGGGAGCACCACGGTCGCGGTCCGTCTCCGGCCCTCTGCGCCATTCGGATGGGCGGCGCGCGGTGCCGTGTAGCCGGGAGGGTGGCGCGGTAATGAGCAGGCGGAGCCCTCGGCGGAACGGTTCGTGTGCGATGCCCGGGGCGCGGACTCGCCGACCGATCCACTTCCCGCGGAGAAACGATGAGCACCCTGTCCGACCGAACTGCGTCCGGCCCGGTCGCGCACGCCGCTCAGCCGGTGCGCGACCGGCTGAGCGCCTCACGAGAACTGGCGGACTTCGTCCAGAGCGCCGGCTCGCTGACACTGGAGGAGCGGCGCCTGATCGTCGGGCAGGCCCTGATCCTGCTGGAACAGAACTATGTGCATCTGCCGTTGAAGGCCGCCATGTACGGCGTGAACCCGGTTCAGCGGCTGCGTGTTCTCCAGCGGCGGCTGGAGCGCCAGACGGACCGGACGATGCCTCCCGAGTGGAAGTTCCACGCCGAGATGTCGGAGATCTTCTTCTCCGTGAAGGACCTCCACACGAACTACCTGCTGCCGGAGCCGTTCACCGGCAAGGTCGCGTGCCTGCCGTTCCTCATCGAGGAGTACGTGGACCAGGAAGGACCGAAGTTCCTGGTCACCTTTGTCGCGCAGGGCTTCGAGGCGCCGGGGTTCGTCCCCGGGGCACGGGTCACGCACTGGAGCGGCATCCCGATCTCGGAGGCGGTCGAACTCAACGCGCTGCGCTTCGCCGGCAACAATCCCTCCGCTCAGCGCAGTCGTGGCGTGCAGTCGATGACCGTACGGCCGCTGATGGTGCATCTGCCGCCGTTCGAGCAGTGGGTGACGGTCAGTTACATTGGAACGGACGGAAGGCATCACGAACTGCGCGAGAGCTGGCGGCTCTTCGACAGCCCGCCGGCACCGGTCGACGCGGACACCGCGAGCTCCGCCGCCCTGTCCCAGGCCGTCGACCTCGACACGCAGGAGACGAACCGGGCGAAGGTGATGCTGTTCGCGCCGCGGGTGTACGCCCAGGAGAGCGCGGCCGCCGCCGGGCGGCCTGTCCCGGGACTGCGCCCCGGTGAGATCGCGACCGGCCTTCCCACGGCGTTCCGCGCCCAGCGGGTACGGACCTCGTCAGGGGATTTCGGCCATCTCCGCGTCTTCACCTTCGAGGCGGAGAGCCCGAGGGCCTTCGCGGAGGAGTTCCTCCGTCTCGTGGGTCTTCTCCCCGACGAGGGGCTGATCCTGGACGTACGGGACAACGGCGGAGGTGACATGAGGGTGGCCGAGTGCCTGCTTCAGGTGTTCACCTCGCGCAGGGTGTCTCCCGAGCCCGTCCAGTTCCTCAGCTCCCCGCTCAATCTGCGGATCTGCCGGGCGGCTCAGGCCGATCTGGACATCGACCTCAGTGCCTGGATCCCGTCCATGGACCAGGCACTGGAACTGGGAGCCACCTTCTCGGGCGCCTTTCCCGCGACGTCACCCGCGGCCGCCAACACCATCGGCCGCAGGTACGCCGGGCCCGTGGTCCTCGTCACGAACGCCCGATGCTTCTCGGCCACGGACATCTTCGCGGCCGGTTTCCAGGATCACGAGATCGGTCCCGTGCTCGGGGTCGACCAGAACACCGGCGCGGGCGGCGCCAACGTGTGGACGCACGAGGTGCTGCGCGAACTGATGGCCAAGGAACCGGAGTCCCCGTACGTACCCCTGCCGAAGGGGACGGGCATGCGCGTCGCCGTCCGTCGCACGCTCAGGGTCGGTGCCCGCTCCGGCACCCCGGTGGAGGATCTCGGGGTCGTCCCGGACAAGATCCATCGAATGACCCGGCGCGACCTCCTGGAGGGCAACACGGATCTCCTCAACAGGGCCGGCCGCATGCTGGCGGCCGCGCACCGCCCCTGACGGACGGCGGATCGGCCGCCGTCCGTCAGGGGCGGTGCCGGCACCGGGAGCCGCACGCGGACGGCCCGCCGATGTCCGTCGCCGTCTACTGCTGCGGGTCCCACGGGCCTTCCGGCCAGTCGTCCGGCGGGCGCGGCGGGTAGTGAACGGGCGGGGTACCGCAGGCGGATGCCATGAACCGTTCGAGGTGACGCTGAGGGCGGTTCATGTCGGGAAGGTCCGAGAGCGGGTCGTCACCTCGCTCCTTGCGCTGCGGGGCGGCGCGACGCGGGTCGTCCCGCTGGTCGCGGCGGCCGCCCTTCGCCTTCTTCGGCCTGTCGGGCAGCCGTTGCCGCAGAGCGTCCTTCATGGCCTCGATGGGTTCCACGCTCAGGGCGATCGAGTGGCATCCGCGGGCATCGAGTTCCTCCAGCACCTCGTCCCACAGGTCGTTCTGCGAGATGGTGCGGACCGCGAAGACGAATCTCTTCAGCGAGACGACGTTCAGGTTGAGAATGTTGATCTCGGGCGGCGCTATTTCCTCGGTCGACATGGGTACCTCCTGCACCTCGGACGACGTCGGGCAACGGCAGCCGGATCGGCCTGCCGTGCCGGCCCGGACGTGGGGGACCCACCTTCGCGGGCTGCCCCACCAGACGACCACGAGCCGTTTCCCGTCGCGAGAAGGACGCGCCCAGTCGGGCGATGCCCCAGGCGGGGCGCCACCGGTGCCGACACCGAGTACGCCGCCGAGGGGCCGCCGTTCGCACGGCTCCTTCAGGCCGTGGATCAGGGCGCCTGCCCGGTCCGGTTGAAGAGCCGGCCCGCGATGTCGACGCCCGTGACCGTTCCGTCGGCGGCGCGGGAGAAGTAGCCGCGCTGACCGTCGAGGCCGCCTTCGGTGACGACGTACTCGTCGCCGTCGCCGGGAAGGAAGCCGATGGCCGCCGCCGGGTGGTCGGGCGGCATCTCCTCGTCGGACGCCGCGCGGATCTCCGGCTTGATCCCGACCCCCAGGGTGAGCTGGGTCCCGTCGGTGGCGATGTCGAGGTTCATGGCGTCGATCTCGTAGCGGCCGACGACCTGACGGGCCTTCGCCTCGTCGTACGGCAGCGGCTGCGCGGGCTTCTCGGTGACGTCGAGGTAGTGCTCCAGCGCCCACCGCACGACGGACTGGTTGAAGGGGTGGCCCTCCGGTCCGAGGTTCGCCAGGGAGACCACCGCGAAATCGCGCTCGGGCACGATGAGCAGTTCGGCGAACTGGCCGTTGCCGGAGCCGCCGTGACCGATGCCGCGGAGGCCGCCGAGGTCGTGGAGGAACCAGCAGATCCCGAAGCCGTCGCCGAGGGTGCTGCCGCGGAGGGCGACGGTCCGCTCGCGCATCCGGTGCAGTTGGGCGGAGGGGAGCAGACCGTCGCCGTCACCCAGCTGGAAACGGGCCCAGCGCAGCAGGTCGTTCACCGAGGAGGCGAGGCCGCCGCCGGGGTTGTCGGCGCGGGCCCCCTCCTTGAAGGCGTTCCAGGGCCGGGCGACGCGCAGGTCGCCGTCATCGGCGCGGTTGTAGCCCACGGCGAACTTGCGGACCATCGCCTCGGCCAGCCCGTACACGGTGTCCGTCAGTCCCAGCGGCTCCAGCACGAGCGCGTGCACGGCCTGCTCGAACGGCAGGTCCGTGACCTTCTCGACGATCCGGCCCGCCAGGTTGTAGCCGGCCTGGCTGTACGAGGGGCGGGTTCCGGGCTGTGCGATCAGCGGGAGTCCGGGAAGCCTGGCCACCAGACCGGCCAGCGAGCGGTCGCCCTTGCCGTCGTCGATCAGGTTCCACTCCAGGCCCGCGGTGTGGTTCAGCAGGTTCAGGACGGTGACCCGTTCCGCGGCCTGTTCGTCGGCGAGCCGCAGTTCGGGGACGTACCGCCGTACGGGCGCGTCCAGTTCCACCCGTCCCTGGGCGACCAGGCGCATCAGCGCGGTGGCGGTGAAGGTCTTGGAGACCGAGGCCACCGGGAAGAGGGTGTTCCGGTCCACCGGCAGCGGGTTGGCGAGGCTGGTCACACCGTGTGAGGCGTACATCTGCTCGCCGTTCAGCAGCACGCCGACGGCGGCACCGGGAATGCCGAGCTCCCCGGCCCGCGACGAGACGAACTCCGACAGCTTGTCCTGCGTCATGGCTCCCCCTCGGATTCCTGAACTAAGTACAAGAAGGAGCGTAGGAGTCGCTTGAACAAAGTGCAAGACACGTCATGAACTAAGTTCAAGTAGGGTGGTGGTCATGCCGCGAGACACGCTGACCGCAGACCGGATCGTCCGTGCCGCCATCGAACTGCTCGACGACGAGGGGCTCGACGGCCTGAACATGCGCAGCCTCGCGCAACGGCTCGGCTCGGCCGCCACCGCCGTGTACTGGCACATCAAGAACAAGGACGACCTGGTCCGGCTCGCCGGCGAGGCGGTCTGGGGCGAGGTCGAGCTGCCCGGTCTCGACACCGGCGACTGGCGTACGGCGGCCGCCGCCCACGCCACCGGCGTGTACGCGATGCTCACCCGCCACCCCTGGCTCGTCCAGGCGTTCGGCAGTCATCTGCTGTACGGACCCGCCCAGGCCCGGCACACCGACTTCAGCCTCGCCGTCTACGAGAAGGCCGGCTTCCCCGCCGCCGACGCGGACCGGGCGGCCGCGGCCGTGCTCGCGTTCGTCCTCGGCAGCACCCTCGGACCCGCCGCGCAGGTGTCGTTGAACCGCAGGCTGAGCAAGAACGGTGAAGACGCGGGGCAGTTGATGGCGGACGCCATGGCATCCGCCACGGAGACCGCCAGGCAGTTCCCGTACCTGCGGAAGAGACTCGACACGTCGGCCGCCACGGAGTACGCCGGAGCCCCCGACCACTCCTTCGAGTTCGGCCTGCGGTCCCTCCTCGACGGCTTCGAGGCCCGCCTGGCGGCGGACGCGACGTGACGGACGGCCTCACGGCCCCCGAGCTCAGCCCCGGTCCGCGGCAGGGTGCGTCGAGGCCGGCGAGGAGGCTTCCCAGATGTAGCCGTCGAGGTCGGTGAACGCCGTGGTGGTGCTGGTGAGGGCGAGCCTGTGCGAGCCGCTGCCGTCGTCGGCGACGCCGACCTCCTTGGCCAGACCGGCACGCTTGTACAGCGCGAGCTTGAACTGCTCCGGCGCGTCCGCCGTGAACTCCGCGTACTTGCCGCCGAAGCTCTTCGCGACGGTCAGCCCCTGCTCGGCGTAGAACCGCTTGCTCGCCTTCACGTCCTCGACGCCCAGCAGGAGCACCTTCTCGTCCACGGCGCCGGTGGCCGGCCCTGTGTCCTTCTTCGCCGAGGTCGCGACCTTCCAGATCGCGCCGTCGGGGGCCTGGACGACGCCGCCGTAGCCCCAGAAGGACTTCGACACGGGCTTCAGCGAGGTGGCGCCGGCCGCGAGCGCCCCCTCGATGATGCTCACCACGTCGGCCGGCTGGGAGACGGTGAGCGCGAGGGAGAATCCGCGGAAGCCGGCCGTGGGAGCTTCGGAGGCGCGCAGGCGCAGCTGGGAGCCGAGGTCGAAGGCGGTGGCGTAGAACTTCTCGGCGGAGGCCGGGTCGTCCACTTCGAGGGTGATGGCTGCGATGGAAGTCATGTCCTTCACGCTAGTCGCGGCGCGGCGGCGGTGGCTTCTTCGATCCTGCTCGATGGGTCCCGCTCCATGAGCCGTGTGTGAAGGGGTCGTGCCGCCTCAGGCCCCCGTGATCGCCTGGCTGGCGATGAGCTGCTGGTAGGGGGTGCAGCGCTCCAGGAGCGCGGGGTGGTCACCGGTGTCGGTGACGGTGCCCTGGTCGAGCATGATCACGTGCTCGGCGTGCTGCACGGTGGTGAGCCGGTGGGCGACGACGATCACCGCGCGGGTCGTGGCCAGCTCTTCGATGATGGTCCGGAAGCGTTGTTCGTTGAGGCCGTCGAGCTGGCTGGTGGGTTCGTCGAGCAGCACGATGTCGGCGTCGGAGAGCAGGGCGCGGGCGAGCGCCATGCGCTGCCTCTGGCCGCCGGACAGGTCGGTCTCGCGGCCGAGGTGGGTGTCGAGCCCCTGGGGGAGGCGGGTGATGTCCTCGGTGAGGCCGACGGCGTCCAGGGCGGTGGTCAGCTCGGCGTCGGTGGCCGGGGTGGTGCGGCCGAGCTGGAGGTTCTCGCGGGCGGTGGCCTCCAGGAGGGTGAAGGCCTGGTCGACGTACGTGATCCGGGCGCGCAGCGCGTCCAGGGGCCAGGTCCGCATGTCGTGCCCCAGGACCGTGATGGTGCCCGAGGAGGGCCGGATGAACCGGTCGATGAGCGAGAGGGTGGTGGTCTTGCCGGCCCCCGAGGCGCCCACCACGGCGGTGAGTCCGGTACGGGCGGTGGTGAAGGAGATGCCGTGCAAGGTGGGCCGGCCGGCTCCGGAGTGGGTGTAGGAGACGGAGTCGAAGGTGACGGCGGGCGCGTCGGGCAGCGGGGTGGGGGCGGCCTGGCCGTCGTCGGCCGGGTCGTGCTCCGGCGGCAGGAGCAGCAGGTCGTTGCACCGGTCGCGGGCGGCGAGGCCGGACTGGAGCCGGCCGAGGCCGGTGGCCAGGGTGTTGACGGAGGGGATGGCCTGGAGCAGGTAGAGGAGGAACGCGGCGAAGGCGGCCGCCGTGATGTCACCCGCGGCGAGGCGGGCGCCTCCGGTGAGGATCACGGCGATCATGGCGAGCTGGTTGCCGAGCGTGAGGACGGCGGGGATCAGCGTGCCGAGCCGGGCGCCTTCCAGGGATACGGAGCGCAGCCGTTCGGCGTCCTCGGCGAGAGCACGGGTGGCCAGCGGTTCGGCCCGGTTGGCCTTGATCGTGGTGAGGGCCTCCAGGTTCGCGGTGAAGCGCTGGGCGATGTGTCCGACGGCGTCCTGCTGGCCGGTCACGTTGGCCCGCATCCGGCGCAGGACCAGCATCACCATGAGCGTCAGGGCGGTCAGGGAGACGAGGGTGACCACGGTCAGGACCCAGTCGATCCACAGCATCACGCCCAGGGTCGCCGCGATGGTCACCGTGGCGAGCGGCAACTGGCTCGCCACGTCCACGATCTGACGCAGCAGCAGGGCGTCGGAGGTGATCCGCGCGGCGAGTTCACCGGTGCCCTGGGTCCGTACGACGGGCAGCGGCAGCCGCAGCGCGTGTTCCATCAAGGTGATGCGCAGCCGGTACGCCATGCGTTCGCCGATGCGGGCCAGCAGGAACCCGGAACAGGCCTGGGTGAGTGCGCCGGCCGCGGCGGCCCCGCACATCAGGGCGATGTGCTCGCCGAGCGGGCGGTGCCGGGAGAAGTCGGTGATGACGTCCTGGAGGAAGAGGGGGAGGGCGAGTGTGGCGGCGGTGGCGGCGAGCGCGAGGAGCAGTGCGGCGGTCAACGGGCCGGGTTCGGCGGTCAGTTCACGGCGCAGCCGCAGGGGGCCCGGTGTGCGGGCGGCGCGGGGGGCGGGCTCGTCGGCCACGGGGAACCTCTCTGGTGGGCGAGGGGGCGTCGCATGGGGGCGCGCACGGGGGAGGGCGGGGGCGGTGCGCGACCGGCCGGGCCCCTGGTGGTGGCCCGGCCGGCTGTGCTCTGTCCGCCCCTAGGGAGCGGTGTCCGCTAGACGCAGAGGATCGTGCTCACGGTGCTGGTGCCGCAGTTGAGGACGCTCAGGGAGCTGGTGCTCGCCAGGGTGTCGTCGATCGGGGTGGCCTCGGTCTCGGGCAGGTCCATCGTCTGGAGGTCGAGGATCATCATGTCTGTTCTCCTTTGTCACTGACGGGTGGATCACCCGGCCGGGCGGCCGGGAGTCTGGGGTGCGCGACTCGGCTTGAGCCGGTGCGCGTTGTGGTGCTCCGGTCAGGTGTGCCCGACCGGGTGCCCCGCGGAGGCCGCGTGGTGGCCGGCGGCGGCCGGAGCCGGTCCGGCGGGGCTCGTACGAACAGGTCCGCTTCCGCCGGTCCAGGGGAGGAAGGAGGTGCCGGCCAGAGCGGTGCCCAGGGCCAGGAGCACTCCGGCGGAGCCGGTCGCCAGGTCCGCGGAGAGCCGCAGGAGCTGATCGCCGGGGAAGGCGAGGTGGCCCTGGTAGGAGATCTGGTGGAGGGCCAGGAGCCGGCGGTGGCGGTCGAGCGCGGTCTGGCGGTGGGCGGCGGCCTCCGCGTCGTCCGGCGTACGAGGGTGTGGGGAGTGCGCGCTGCCGGGAGGGCTCGGGTACGGCCGGGTGAGGGCGAGATAGCCGAGGAGCCCCGCGCGGCCGTTGAACAGGCCGGGCTGGATGATGAACTCGGGTTCGGCCGCGCGGCTGATCGGCGTCCGGAAGCGGGCCGTCGGGCTGTCGGGGTGATGGCCGAGCAGGGCGTCCAGCGCCAGTCCGATGCCGGTGCTGCCGGTCTCGATGTAGGGGAGTACCCGGTATTCGTCGAGGACTTGGACGGTCCCGTCCGCGGCGGTCACGCACCGCTCCAGGTCGAGTTCGAGGAGGGTCTGGGCCCGTTCGAGGAGCGCGTGATCGCCGGTGCGTTCGTAGAGGCGGACCAGGGCCAGCGCCGCGCCGGACGCTCCGCCCATCAGGCCGGCCTTGCGGCGCACGCTCGACGGACCCTCCTTCTCCAGCTCGTCGGCAGCGGCCTGCGCGTGGCTGAGGGCGGAGTCCAGCAGTGCGGGGTCACCGGTGGCCGTGGCGAAGTGCGACAGGGTCAGGGCGATGCCGGCGCGGCCCGAGGAGAGGTCCGGTCCCAGGGGGGTGTCCGGGGGAGTGCGGGTGAGACGGCTCAGCAGGTCGAGTGCGTGCTCCCGTTCCCCGAGGAGATCGAGGACGTAGGCCACTCCGTGTCCGCCGGTGTAGAGACCTGGCTGGGGCGGTCGGCCGCGGGCGGCGTCGATGAGCCACCGGACGTGTTCGGCTTCCGTGCCGGCGCCCGTCGCGTGCAGGGCGTACAGGACGCCGGCCGCTCCGTGGGACAGGCCCAGACTGCCCTGGGTGAACTGGGCGATGTCGCCCGGGAAGAGCCGGTCGTCCCGGTGCGGGGTGGCCATGGCCCGGATCCCGGCCGCGAGCGAGTCGCGGATGGCCGGCCAGTCGGCTCGTGGCCCGCTCAGCAGGGCCTGCGTCTGGGCCCGGCGCAGGCCCAGTTCGGGCCTTGGTGTGCGGCCGTCCGAGGGGGAGGGGGCCAGCATGCGGCGGATCTCGGCGGTGTATCCGGAGGGCACGGGGAACCGGCGCTCGATGACGTCGGCGAGCTCGGTGCTCTTGCCCGCGTCCAGCGTGGGCAGTTGGGCCAGGGGGAGGAACAACCACAGCCGGATCGCGGCCAGTCCGTACAGGTCGATCTCCGGCCCGGTGTATCCCGTCGGGGCGGTGAATCCCGCGGCTCCCAGGGCCGGCCGTACGAACGCGTCGACGGGTGAGGCGAGTTCGAAGTCGATGAAGCAGATGTCGCCGTCCGGCCGGATGATGACGTTGCGGGGGTGGAGGTCTCCGAAGACGACCCCGCGCTCGTGCATGCCCGCCAGGATGTGCCCGATCCGGTCCACGAGCGCGATCGCCTCGCGGGTGTACTCGGCGACCGTGGCGTCGTCGGCGTCCGGATGGATGAGTGGATACCTCGCGGTCAGCCACTCGCTCAGCGACTGGCCCTCGACGAACTCCTGGACCAGGAAGCGGTGTTCCCAGACGGTCAGCAGCTCGTGCACGGCGGGGACTCCGGGTAACCCGGCCAGGCGGGCCATCATGTCGTGTTCCTGCTGGAGCCGGGTGACGGCGTCGACTCCGCGCTGGTCGAGCCCGGCGTGAGGGCGGGCTTCCTTCAGTACCACCTGGGGGCTGTCCGCGTCCTTGCGGCCCAGGTAGACGCCGCCGGCGTTGGAGAAGTGCAGCACCCGCTCGACGGTGTAGGGGAGTTCGGGTGCCCGGGGGGCGTTGCGCTCGGCGATCGCCCCCTGGACGAAGCCGGGCACGGGCGCCCAGTCGGGGACCGAGAAGCCGGCGCCGCGGACATCGGGGACGAGCCGGCCCTCCGGGTTCTCGAGAGCCAGCACGCGCTGGCCGGCGTCGTTGTGACAGTGACGTTCGGCGAAGCCCCCGTAGCGCAGATACAGCGGGCCCTCGCCCCAGCGCAGATCGCTGAGGATGTAGGGGCCCCGGCGGCCGGCCAGCAGGGGGCCGAGGCCCTCCAGACATCGCCGCAGCTCGGCGTCGTCCACCGGATAGAGCGTGCAGAACTTTCCGCTCGAACCACGCGGCGAGTACTTGGAGTTCTGCATCTGGAGGATGGGCAGGCCGCGCAGGAACTTGAACGTGATGTGCTCGCGCAGACAGTAGTCGTAGACCTGCTCCAGTACCGCCTCGGCGTCCTCGGCGCACGAGGACACGTGGATCTTCCAGCCCTGCGTGGGCAGTTGTACGTCCTGGGGGCGTACGACCGCCCAGATCTCCAGGTCGCCGCGCTCCCATCCGGCGGGCAGCGGCCGGCTGACGGCGTCGAACTCCTCCTGTGCGCCCCAGCGGCGAGGCGAGTCGTAGAAGATCGGGTCTGCGTAGGCGTAGGCCTCGTACCGGTTGTCCATCGGACTTCTCCTCAGGGCAGGGACGTGTGCAGGCGGGACAGCAAAGGGGAGCGGGATCTGACCGGCCTGGAGAGCGGGGAGCGGGGAGGTGCGCCGACCCGGGGAGCGGGAGCGGGTTGCGCGCTTTCGGTCGGTGGCCGGCGTCCCTGGCGGGGCGGCGACACCTCGAAGTATTGGGAATGCTCCGCTTCATCCACAACGGCGCGAAAGAAGTCTTTTCCGAAGATATTCGCCCCCGGCGCGACGGCGGGGTGGTGTATCGGCGACAGCGCCGAGGCGCACACCGGATCATCGGACCGGCCCGGCGCGCCGCGCCCGCGTCGGCGCGGTCGAGGCCCGCGCTGTCGCTTCAGGCTCGTGAACAGGGCGTTTCACGGGGGTGGGTCACGTCGGCGGTACGGGCCATTTGGGCCCTGTGGGCATGGTTAAAAACGCATATGCCGAGTGAGGCGCGAAGCGGAGTATGACCGGGGCGCGCCCGCTTTACCGGACCGGTGGATTTGTCGTACTGGTGCGACAGTCGGGTGATCGCCGCCTCGGGTCACCCGGAACCGCTCCGTCACACCGTGGAAGGGGTCGCCGGACGATGTCCGTCCGCCCGGAATCCGGGAACGGGCCGGCGGAACGGGTTGCGGAATTCGCGGATGCCATCGTGCGACGGGCCGCCGGGTGGCGGCGAATCGATCCTTCGGTGGCCGACGCGTGTGGAAGCCCTCGCCCCGCGTCGTGACATGGCAATCTGCCGTCGATCGATCACGCCGAGTCACGAAGGGCTGTGCCGCCATCGACCATTCCGAAGGACCTCGAGTACACGGACGAACACGAATGGGTGCGCTTCGAGGCCGACGGGACGGTGACGGTCGGCATCACCGACCACGCGCAGAAGCAGCTCGGGGACGTCGTGTTCGTGGATCTGCCCATGAAGGGCAAGAAGATCGGGGCCGGCGACGCCGTCGGCACCATCGAGTCCGTCAAGGCCGCCACCGAGGTCTTCGCTCCGGTCAGCGGCGAGTTGACCGCGGTGAACGAGGTCGTCACCGAAGAACCCGAGGAGGTGAACAGCCGGCCCTACGAGACCTGGCTGTTCAAGATCAAGCCGACGGCGGGCGACGACACCGACGACCTGCTCTCCGCCGCCCAGTACGCGCAGCGCATCGGCGACTGACGGTCGGTGGGACGGTCCTCCCGACGCGCCTTCACCTCGGGAGAACGGACCGGGGCTCACGCCGTGGCCCGGCATCGCCGGGCCCATGGTGTCTCCGCGGTCGTGACCTGGAATCCGGTCGTGGCCTAGTAGTAGTGCCGTCGTCCGCCGACCTCACGGCCCACCGCTCCGAGAATCCACAGCACGACGCCGATCGCGACCAGAATGATCCCGATGGTCCAGAGAATTCCGATCCCGGCGACGAGGCCGACGACAAGCAGGATGACTCCGAGGATGATCATTGCGTCCTCCGGTGGCGGGACGTCGTCCGCGGGCGTCCCCGTCACCTGCCGCGTTTCCCGTGTCGTACGAGCTAAACACGGGTGCGCGTCCCGCGGAGGGAGCCCGACACACGACACGAGGGAGGCGGCGATGGCCGACAGCGGCCGCGGATATGTCAGGGACCGGCGGGGGTGCCGTCATTGGGGACCCCACGGCGCGGCGGGACTGCTCCTGCGCCTGGACGGCAGGTTCCTGCTCCAACGGCGCTCCTGCCGGGTCCATCACGGCCGCACGTGGAGCGTTCCCGGGGGCGCGCTCCACCCCGGTGAGAGCCCGTGGGACGGGGCCCGCCGGGAGTTCGCGGAGGAACTGGGCGGCGTTCCGGCACTCCGGCGGATCCACACGTACGTGGACGATCATGGCGGATGGGCCTACCACACCGTCGTCGCGGAGATCACCGAGCCGTTCTCCCCCGGTCGCGGCGACGGCGAAGGCTCCGCCTCCCGGTGGTGCACCCCGGCCGAGGTCGACTCCTTGCGACTGCACCCCGGATTCGCGGCCGCCTGGCCGCGGTTGCTGGCCGGCCTGGACGGCCTCTGACCACTCCCTCCCGCTCGGGCACAGCCCTTAGGAGAAGGCGGAAGCACGGAGACCGGGAGGCACGGAAGCACGAACGCACGGCGAGGGGCCGGACCGTACCCACGGTCCGGCCCCTCGCCGTCACACTGCGGCCCTCAGGCCTTCGGGAGGTGGAACACCTCCGAGAGGATCAGCTTCGACAACTGGTCCGAGGGAGCGGCGCCGTCGGGCGACTGGTTGAGGTTGACCAGGACGACGACGGTCGCCTTCAGCTTCGGGTCGTATCCCATGAAGCTGTTGTAGCCGGGGATCTGGCCGTCGTGCCCGAGGAAGCCGTAGAAGTCGGCGATCCCCAGCCCGTACGTGGGCAGGCCCGGCTGGTCCGAGGTGGGGATGAAGTTCAGCCGCTCACGCTGGGTCCGCCGGCTGAGCAGCTTGCCGTCGGCGAGCGCGGGAGCCCAGCGGTGCAGGTCGTCCAGCGTGGAGATGCCGGCGCCGGCCGCCCAGGCCCACGACGGGTTCACGTCGGTGACGTCCATCGGGTTGCCCGCCGACCAGTCCGCCCACGCGGCGTCCTTTCCGGTGAGCACCGGCGCCGTGAGGCTGTCCACGTTGCTGATGAACTGGTAGCCGCGCGGATGGGGTGAGGGGAACGCCGTGTCGGTGGCGAGATTGGTCTCGCGCATGCCGACCGGCCGGAAGACGCGGTCGCGCAGCAGCTTCTGGAGCGGCTGACGCGTGATCTGCTCGGCGATCAGCCCGAGCAGCACGTAGTTGGTGTTGGAGTAGTGCCAGCCCTGGCCCGGCGGGAAGTACGGCTGGTGGCGGAAGGCGATCGCGAGCAGTTCCTCGGGCGTCCACTGCGTCTCGGGGCGGTCGTCGAGGACCTGGTTGAAGTGCAGGTCCTCGCTGTAGTTGTAGAGGCCGCTGGTCATCTGGAGCAGCTGGCGGATGGTGATGTGGCGCCCGTTCGGTACCCCGGGCCGGTAGCGCGAGACCGGGTCGTCCAGTTTGATCCGGCCCTCGTCGACGAGTTCCAGGATCACCGTGGCGGTGAAGGTCTTGGTGATGCTGCCGACCCGGAAGTGCTCGTCGGCGGAGATCTGCCTGCCCGTCCTGAGCGACTCCGTGCCGAGCGCCTTGGTCCAGGTGCCCCACTGCGGGGTCCGGATCGACACGACCGCACCGGGGATGCGCAGCCGCTGCATCAGGGCGATCAGATCCGGCGTCAGGGTCCTGGCGAACGGCGGAGCGCTGTCCTTCGGGTGGTGGACGTCGCCGACGGCGGTCGGTGTGGCCAGGGCCGGCGCGACCGGGGTCACGGTCAGCACGGCGGCCGAGAGCAGGACGGTGAGCCGGGAACGCCGCCGGCCGGATGCGGAGGCGCGCCGGTGGCGTACGAGGGGGTGGGGGAGCCGGATCGGCATCGGTGAGTCCGTTTCGTCCAGTGGATCGAGGTCCCCAGGGATACCGTCCACCTCGGGCGGCGACGCGCTGTTGCGCCACCGGTGGGCGTTTTTGCCCAGCCGCCCAGCCGCCCAGCCGCCCAGCCGCCCAGCCGCCCAGCCGCGGCCCCGGCCGCCGTCCGATCGCCGCCCAGCCGCCGTCCGGCCGGGGGCCAGTCGCCGTCCAGTCGCCGTTCCGGCCCCGGACGGGGGTACGCGGCCCGCGGCGCCGACTGCCGGCCCCGCCCTGGACAGGCCGATGGCCAGGTATGTGGGCCCCCTACACTGGGCGGCGCATGAGTGAGGCAGTGAAGTGGGCGGGAGAAGGCTGTGACCGGGAACGCCGGTGGTTTCGAGGATCCGTCCGCGGAGGTCCTCGCCGAGGCGGCCGCCGTGTTCGGGCTGCTCGCCTCCTCGGCCCGGCTGCACCTGATGTGGGCGCTCTCGCAGGGCGAATGTGACGTCACCCATCTCGCCGACCGCGTCGGCGGAGCGCTCCCGGCGGTCAGCCAGCATCTGGCCAAACTGAAACTCGCCGGACTCGTCCGCTCCCGCCGCGAGGGCCGACGGCAGATCTACTACGTCGACGACCCCGACATCGTCACCGTCGTGCGCGTCATGGTCGGACAGCTCACCGCACGCTCGCAGCCCGCCCTCGCACCCCTGCGCGGGCTGCGTGGGACCGGTGGCTGAGGTCACCGGGACCTGGAGGCAGGGCGAGGAGACGGCCGGGGTGCCGGTTGCCGGCGCGCACCTCGACGAGGTCTTGCCGGAACACACCGCGCCCACCGTGCTCGAGGTGTTGCGCGCACTCGACAGCGGCCCGCGCGGGCTGACCGAGGCACAGGCCGAGGACCGTACGGCCCGGCTGGGCGAGAACAAGGGCCCCGCCGAGCGTGAAGCGTCCTGGGCCCGGCGCTTCGTCCGCGGACTGCGGGATCCCTTCACCGCGGTCCTCGGATGCCTGGGCCTGGTCTCGGCCGCCGTCTTCGCCTGGGGCACCGCCTCGGTGATCCTCCTGCTCGTCCTGGTGAGCTGCGCGCTGCGCGCCTCGGGCGAGCACCGCGCCGACCGGTCCACGGCCGCGCTGCGGGAACTCGTCGCCGGCACCGCCACCGTCGTCCGGCGGGCGGACGAGGAAGCCGCCCCGTCGGCCCGCGAGATACCCGTGGCCGACCTGGTGCCCGGCGACGTGATCCGGCTGGGCCCAGGCGACCTCGTGCCCGCGGACGTCCGGCTGCTGCGCGCCGTCGGCCTGACCGTGCATCAGGCCGCGCTGACCGGAGAATCCGAACCCGTCGCCAAGACGCCCGACGACCTCGCCCGTCAGGACCGTGGCGGCGTGTTCGAACAGCCGCAACTGTGCTTCCAGGGCAGCAGCGTCGCCTCCGGCAGCGCCACGGCGGTCGTCACCGCGACCGGCGCGCACACCCGGTTCGCCCTGGCCCACGACCTCACGGCGCTCCCGCCGAGGGAGAGCGCCTTCGACCGTTCCGTCCACGGCATCTCCTGGATCCTCATCCGGTTCATGCTGCTGACCCCGCCGCTGGTCCTGATGGCGAACGCGGCCCTGCGCGGGCGTGGTCTGGAGACGCTGCCGTTCGCCGTGGCGGTGGCGGTCGGGCTGACCCCGGAGATGCTGCCGGTCCTCGTCACCCTCTGCCTGGCCCGCGGGGCCGCCGCGCTGGCCCGTACGCACGGCGTCATCGTCAAGCGGCTGCCCGCGCTGCACGACATCGGCGCGGTCGACGTCCTGTGCCTGGACAAGACCGGCACGCTCACCCAGGACCGGCCGGTCGCCGACCGCGCCCTCGGACCCGACGGCCGCGACGACCCCGAGGTGCTGCGGTGGGCCGCCGTGAACGCGTGGTGGACCCTCCAGCTCGGCGACCTGCCCCAGCCCGACGCCCTCGACGAGGCGATCCTCGACGCGGCCGACGAGGACGAGCTCACGGCCTACGACGGTGTCGCCGCCGTCCCCTTCGCCCCGGACCGGCGCCTCTCCGTCGCGGTGGTCAGGACCCCCGGCCGACTCGGCACCCACACCCTGGTCGTCAAAGGCGACGTCCCCGCGGTCCTGGAACGCTGCGCCCTCGCGGACGACGAGCGGGAACGGCTGCTCGCCCTCGCCGCCGGGCAGGCCGAGAGCGGAGCGCGCGTCCTCGCGGTCGCCACGGCGGAACGTTCCGCCGCAGGGCGCACGTACACACCGGGCGACGCGCGCGGCCTCGCCTTCCGGGGCGTCGTCACCCTGCGGGACGCGCTCGCCCCCACCGCCGCCGACGCCCTCAAGGTCCTCATCGACCGGGGTGTCGCCGTCAGGATCCTCACCGGTGACCATCCGGGCACGGCGGTCCGCGCGTGCCTGGACCTCGACGTCCCCGTCGCCGAGGGCGCCGTGCTCACCGGCGACGACATCGACCGGCTGAACGACACCGAACTCGCCGAAGCCGCGGGCCGTACGACCGTCTTCGCCCGCTGCACCCCGGGACACAAGGCGCGGATCACCGCGGTCCTGCGGGGCGCCGGGCACACGGTCGGCTTCCTCGGGGACGGCGTGAACGACCTGCCCGCCCTGCGCGCCGCCGATGTCGGCATCGCACCGCGCGATGCCGCCGACGTCGCCCGTGACGCCGCCGACGTCGTGCTCGCCGAGAAGGACCTCACCGCCGTCGCCCACGCCGTCGACGCGGGCCGGCACGCGGGCGGCAACATCGCCACGTATCTGCGCATCACCCTCTCGTCCAATCTCGGCAACGTCCTCGCGATGCTGTCCGCCGGCCTCCTCCTGCCCTTCCTGCCGATGCTCCCGGCACAGGTCCTCATCCAGAACCTGTGCTTCGACGCGGCCCAGCTCGCCTTCGCCCACGACCGCCCCAGGACCCGCGTGCCGGATCGGCCCACCGTGCTCGACCCGGGGAGGCTGCTGCGGTTCATCACCGGGTTCGGCGTCCTCAACGCCGTCGCCGACCTGGCCACCTTCGGCATCCTCGCGCTCGCCCTGCACGGGCCCGGGACCGGCGACGACGAGGCGGTCTTCCACTCCGGCTGGTTCACCGAGAACCTGCTCACCCAGGCCGCGGTGATGGTGATGCTGAGCGTCGGCCGCCGTGCCGGGGGGTCCCGCCGTCCGGGCCCGGTGGCCTGGGCCGCGATCGCCCTGAGCGCCGCCGGCCTCGTACTCCCCGCCTCGCCGCTGGGACCGCCGCTCGGGCTGACCGCGCTGCCCGCCGTCTCCTACCCGCTGCTCGGCGCGGTCCTCCTCCTCTACGCCGCCGGGCTCCGCGGGGCGAGGGCACGCTTCGGGCGGCGCCACGACGGCGACCCGGCACCGGCAGCCCGCCGGCGCCGGGGATGAGCGAGGTGTGAGCGGGGTTCGAGAACGGTGTGAGCCGGGCCCACGCGTCCAAGTCCGGGGCACCCGCGCAACCTCAAGGCCCGAACGGGCGTCTCGTTTCAGGAGAAGGTTCCACCACACGCCCCACCGGTGACATGAGATCCCTCACCTGTGAAACGACGGGGGATCCCTGCTGCTCCAGTCATCGATTTGTTAGATTGCGCAATCACGCAACTCAATGAGACGCCCGCTTCATTCGCCCGTACGCGTACCACCTCCCCGGCCGCACCTCTCGGGGACCGGGGCTGACGGGCCCGACTGTTCACATGGGAGTGGGAGATGAGTGACCCGTGGGACGGCTCGGGTGGCCAGGCCACACGCAGCCGGACGTCCCAGGTTCCCGGACAGCGTGCCTCGGACGCCGACGGAACCCGTCCGCCGGGCAGCCGGTCCGCGTCGAGAGCGGGCTCCCGTTCGCACGGCGGACGAAGGTCGCGCCGGGCGGGCCGCGGCAGGCGGGTGCTGAGGATCGCCGGTATATGTCTGGCGCTCGGGGTGCTCGGCACCGCGGGTGTCGGCTACTGGTTCTACGAGCATCTGAACGGCAACATCGACACCCTTCCGCTGGACGGCAAGGGCGGTACGGAGAAGGCGGACGCCTTCGGCCGCACCCCGATCGACATCCTGGTGATGGGCTCGGACGGCCGGACGAGCAAGGCGGACTGCAAGCTCGGCGGCGGCTGCTCCCGGACCGGTGTGCAGACCGGCAGCAACGCCGATGTGCAGATGGTGGTGCACGTGTCCGCCGACCGCTCGAACGCCACGGTGATGAGCATCCCGCGTGACACCATGACCCACGTCCCGGCCTGCAAGGACAAGGAGACCGGACAGTCGACGGCGGGCTACTACGGTCAGATCAACAGCGCGCTCCAGTACGGCCCGGCCTGTCAGGTCGCGACGGTCCACCAGCTCACCGGCATCCCGATCAGCCACTTCGTGAAACTCGACTTCTCCGGCGTGGTCAAGATGTCCGACGCGGTCGGCGGTGTCTCCGTGTGCGTCGACAACAACGTGTACGACACCTACTCGCACCTGAAGCTGTCCAAGGGCAGTCACAACCTCAAGGGCGTCGCGGCACTCCAGTTCGTCCGCTCCCGGCACGGCTTCGGTGACGGCAGTGACCTGGGCCGCACCGTCTCCCAGCACATCTTCCTCAGTGCGATGATCCGCAACTTCAAGAGCGCGGGCACACTCACCGACCCCGGCGCCGTCTACCACCTCGCGGACGCCGCCACCAAGGCCCTGACCGTGGACGAGGGCCTGGGCACCGTGAAGAAGCTGATCGGGCTCGCGTCCGACCTCGACAAGGTGCCGACGAAGCGGATGACCTTCGCGACCATGCAGACGGTCCCCGACCCGGCCGACAAGGACCGTGTGGTGGTCGGCCCCGGCGCGCAGAACCTGTTCGCGACGATCGCCGACGACAAGTCGCTGACGACCGGATCGGGCAAGAAGTCCGGGGCCGCCTCCGCGACCCGGAAGCCCGGTGCCCCGGCCGTACCCGCCTCCGAGGTCGCCGTGACGGTGGAGAACGGCACCGGGATCACCGGCCGTGCCTCCGCCGTCGCCACCGCGCTCACCGCCAAGGGCTTCAGCCCCAGCACGACCACGGCCAACGCCCCGAGTTCGGCCGGCTCCACGACGCTCAGCTACGGCACCGGACAGAAGGGCGCGGCCCAGACGGCCGCCAAGGCCCTGGGGCTGCCCTCCTCGCACCTGAAGCAGGGCACAGGAGCGGGTCTGGTCCTGGTGGTCGGCAGCGACTGGCCCAGCGGCAGCACCTACCCCGGCGGATCGTCGTCCGCCTCGGCCGACAGCAAGGCCGCGGTCGTCGACGCCCACGCGTCCACCGCCGAGGGCAAGAGCTGCGCCCAGGTCAGCCAGTACCGGACGGTCAGCCTCAACGGAGTCCCCATGACCCCGGGACAGGCCTACGCGGCGGCGCGCGACAAGCCGGACTCGGACGAGTGAGGTGCCCTGACCACACGCCGGGCCCGTCCCTGACCCCGCTCGATGCCGATCGTTCCTGAGTAGGGTCAGGGCATGGATCGAACAACTCCCGGACAGCAGACGGCACTTGACCCGGTAGCCCTCGCCGGCGATCCGTACGCCGTCTACGCGCGGCTGCGCCGAGCCGGCCCCGTTCACCGGATCACCGGGACGGACGGGCTGCCCGCCTGGCTGGTGACCCGCTACGACGACGTACGCCAGGCACTGACCGACCCGCGGCTGTCCTTGGACAAGCGCAACGCGGTGCCCGGCGGCTACCGGGGCATGGCCTTACCCCCGGCACTGGACGCGAACCTGCTCAACATGGACCCACCGGACCACACCCGCATCCGGCTCCTGGTGACCCGGGCCTTCACCCCGCGGCGGATCGAGCAGCTGCGCGAGCCGGTCCAGCGCACCGCCGACCGGCTGTTGGACGCTGTCGCCGCGACGGAACGCGCGGACCTGATCGCCTCGTACGCCGCTCCGCTCCCGATCACCGTCATCTGCGACCTGCTCGGCGTGGCCCCGGGTGACCGGCTCGACTTCCGTTCATGGACCGACGCGCTCGTCGCTCCCGATCCGGCGCGGCCCTCGCTCGCCAGGGAAGCGGTCGGCGACCTGCTGTCCTTCTTCACCCGGCTCATCGCCGCCAAGCGCACCGCCCCGGCGGACGACCTGCTCTCCGCGCTGATCGCCGTGCGGGACGAGGGGGACCGGCTGACCGAGGACGAGTTGACGTCGTTGGCCTTCCTCATCCTGTTCGCCGGGTACGAGAACACGGTCCACCTCATCGGGAACGCGGTGCTGACGCTGCTCCGCCACCCGGACCAGCTGGCCGAGCTGCGGGGCGATCCCGCGCGGATGAGCGCGGCGGTGGCGGAGCTGGCCCGCTACGACGGTCCGGTACCCCTGGCCATCCGCCGGTTTCCGACCGAGGACGTCACCATCGGCGGTGTGACCGTCCCCGCGGGCGAGACGGTCCTGCTGTCCCTCGCCGCCGCTCACCGGGACCCGGACCGCTTCACCGACCCCGACCGCTTCGACATCGATCGCGACGCGACCGGCCACCTCGCCCTGGGCCACGGCATCCACTACTGCCTCGGGGCTCCGCTGGCCCGCATGGAAACCGAGATCGCGCTGACCGCCCTCTTCGCCCGCTTCCCCGACCTGGCGCTCGACGTGGCACCGGACGGACTGCGGTGGAGGCCCTCGCTGCGATCCCGCGGTCTCCTCGGCCTCCCGGTCCGCACCGTCACCTGCGCCGGGGTCGAGTAAAGTTCCTGAATGCCGGAATTGTCGCGCGGGAGGTCGGAGATGCCTGTCCTTCACCGCAGCCACGCCGCCCGGGTGAGTCCGGGCGGCCGGGGTCTCCCGGAGTGCCGGGTCGCTCTCTTCGGCCCTCGGAGCGGCGCGCGTCCCCGCGTGCGGAACTGAGCGGAGGGCTCGGGACATGGTCCTGCGAGGACGGCTGGACGTGCGGCGTTCCTGGCGGCCCGGTCACGCGCCCGCACTGGTCCTGATCCCCCTGGGGCTGATCGTCACGGTCTGTGTCGTGGATGTGCTGGCCCCGCCGCACATCCACCTCGGTCCGCTCCTGGTGGCGGCGCCCGCGCTCACGGTGGCGTTCGCCGGTGCCCGTGTCACGGCGCTGATGGGAGCTCTCGCGGTGGCGGCCCAGGTGCTGATCGGCGCGCTCCGAGGGGTCCTGGCCACCGCCAACGTCCAGGCCCAGATCGCCGCCTTGATCATCGTCTCCGTCGTCTGCGTCACCGTCTGCGTGGTACGGGACCGCAGCGAGCGGCAGTTGCTCCGGGTGCGGTCGGTGGCCGAGGCGGCGCAGAGCGTGCTGTTGCAGCCCTTGCCCGCGCGGTCGGGCCCGCTGCGGATCGCCGGCCTGTACCTCCCCGCCGAGGAGGAGGCGGACCTGGGCGGAGACCTGTACGCGGCCGCGCGGACCGTCCACCACAGCACCCGGCTCCTCATCGGTGACGTGCGCGGCAACGGCCTGGCCGCGATCAACAACTCCGCCCTGCTCCTCGGCGCCTTCCGGGCGGCCGCCCATCGGCAGGCCACCCTCCCTCGCCTCGCCGTCCACCTCGACGCCGCGTTCCGCTGGGA
The DNA here is from genome assembly GCF_055559015.1 of Streptomyces sp. NPDC024698. Taxonomy (NCBI): domain Bacteria; kingdom Bacillati; phylum Actinomycetota; class Actinomycetes; order Kitasatosporales; family Streptomycetaceae; genus Streptomyces; species Streptomyces sp. NPDC024698. Next base: position 170,130 of record NZ_JBVHLK010000010.1, read on the forward strand.
CACCAGCCAGTGGCGATCGCCGGCGGAACAGGACATCAACGAGGACTTCGCCACCGCCATCCTTCTCGACATCCCCGACCACGAACCGGTCGTCCACCTCATCAGCTGCGGCCACCCGCCGCCGCTCCTCCTGCGCGGACCTCACCTCACCCCCCTCACGGCCGAGGCGAGCCACCTCCCGATCGGATTCGGTGGGGCCTTCGGCGTCGCCGCCTACGACGTCCAGACCTTCCCGTTCGAGGTCGGCGACCTCCTGCTGCTCTACACGGACGGCGTCATCGAGGCCCGCGACGCCGACGGCACCTTCTACCCCTTCACCGAGCGGGCGCACCGGTGGACGAAGGACGAACCCGACGAGGTCCTGCGCCGTCTCCAGGCAGACCTGCTCCTCCACGTCGACGGGCACCTCGGCGACGACGCGGCCGTCGTCGCGATCCGCCGTCTGGCGATCTGACCACGCGGCACCCGCTCGGCCTCAGGCGATGCCGTGCGCCGCGGACGGCCAGCCGATGACGTCGTCAAGGCGGACGTCGCGCAGGATCGAGCCGTCGAGACGGGCGCCGGTCACGTCGGTGAGGCCGTGCGGTGGCCGGCCGGTGTTCACTCGGCCGAACGTGGCGCCGGTGAGATCGGCGTCCCGCAGATCGGCTTCGCGGAGATCGCAACCGGACAGGTGCGCTCCGCGCAGGGAGGCTCCGCGCAGATCCGCGCGGCTCAGATCGCAGAACACGAACGAGCAGCCGTCGAGGTCGGCGTGACGCAGGTCGGCTCCCTCGAACGTGCAGCGGGTGAACCGCAACTGGGAGGTCCTGGTGGAGACCAGGTCCGCGCCGGCGAAGTCCTCCCCGCTCAGGGCGGTGAAATAGGTGAGCGTGGCGAGTCGTCGCCTGGGGTTCGGGGGCGTGGTCATGGGCGCAAGCCTGCCAGTCGGACACGGCGGCGGGACGGGGCCACCGGCGCCCTCGGCCCGGTGGATGTTCTGCGCCCGGTCCGAGGGCAGGGGGGCCGCCCCGCCCGTGAATCATGGTTGTACAGTTGCGCAAGATGGCAATGAAGGCAGATGGCGCACCGCTCCCGGTCCGTGCCGCTGTCCCGTGAAGAGGAGGGGCGGGCGAGATGCTCCGCAACGGACTGGAACCCTGGCACCTGCTGATCGTGGCGATCGTCATCATCCTGATGTTCGGGTCGAAGAAGCTGCCCGAAGCCGCCCGCGGCCTGGGCAAGTCGATGCGCATCCTCAAGAGCGAGGCCAAGGCCATGAAGGAGGACGACGGCCCGCAGTCGTCCGACACGACGGTGCGGGACGCGGCCGCGTAGCCGGCACCCGGACGACCGGGGCCGCGCCTGGATGCCAGGGGCGGCCCGGCCGGCGCATCAGGATCCGGCCGGATTCCCGTCGCCCAGGGGCCACGACGCGATGTCGCGGTAGTGGATCGGTCCGCTGCTGCGACCGAAGTTGCTGCCGACCAGGTGCAGACGTTCGGCGGCCCACCGGCGGCCGGTGAACTCGGCGAGCCCTTGGGCGATTTCACCGGTCGAGGAATGATCTCCCCTGCGGGCGCGGGCCAGCGTCAGATGGGGGCGGAAGGGCCGTTCCTCGAAGACGACCCCACAGTCCTTGACAGCGGTACGCACATCCGCGGCGAGCGCGTGCAACGCGTCCAGGTCTCCGCCGATCCCGCTCCACAGCACCCGGTCGTCGAAGGCGCCGCTGCCCCGCAGCGCCAGTGACGGCGGCCGGCGGGCCGCTGCGAGCCCGGCGAGGGGCGGACGCAGCAGCGGTACCGTCCCGACCGGCAGCTCCCCGAGGAACGCCAGGGTGATGTGCCAGTCCTCGATCCGGTTCCACCGCATATGAGGGTGCGTGCCGTAGGCGGTGCGCAGTTCCCGGTCCAGTTCTTCCTTCGCGTGGTCGGGCGGGGCGAGGGCGATGAACACGCGTACGGTCGCGGGTTGCGTCTGATCATGCACAACAGACTTCATACCGCACCTTTCGCCGGTGCCCGCGCCCTCGCCGTGTGCCGTGGGCCACGCCCGGGGCGTCAGCCCTCCTCGCGCAGGCCCCACGGGGAGCCGTACTCGTTGAGCAGGTCGAGGAAGGGGCGGGGCGGCAGGGCCTCAGGGCCGAGCACACCGGTGCCCGACCAGACTCCGCCCGCGATGAGTTCGAGGGCGATGACCGGATTGATCGCGGTCTGCCACACCACCGCCTGGGACCCGTACTCGCGCATCGACCACTGGTTGTCGACGACGTGGTAGAGGTACACCTCGCGCGGCGAGCCGTCCTTCGTCCCCTTGACCCAGGTGCCCGCACAGGTCTTTCCGGTCATGCGGTCGCCCAGCGTCGCCGGGTCGGGCAGACAGGCGGCGACCACATCGCGCGGGGAGACCTCCACCGGCCCGTTCGCCGAGGGGACGGTGACCTTCTCGGTGGAGTCGAGGCCCAGCTCGTGGAGCGTCTTGAGCTTGGCGATGAAGTCGTCGCCGAGGCCGTACTTGAACGTCACCCGGCGGGCGTCCACCCAGCGGGGGATGAGCAGGACCTCCTCGTGCTCGACGTTGACGCACTCGACCGGGCCGATGCCCTCCGGGAAGTCGAAGACCTCCGGCTCGCTGAAGGGGGCGGTCGTGAACCAGCCACGGTCCTTCTCGTAGATCACCGGGGGGTTGAGGCATTCCTCGATGGTCGTCCAGATGCTGAAGGACGGGGCGAAGTCGTAGCCCTCGACCGTCAGATCGGCGCCGTCGCGGACACCGATCTCCTCGATCTCGTCGAAGAGTTCGTCGGCCGCGTACCGGGCGAAGACGTCCGACAGACCGGGCTCCACGCCCATGCCGACCAGCGCCAGCCGGCCCGAGTCCTCCCACGCGCCGACCTGTTCGAACTGGGCGTCGCCGAGCTTGACGCCGCACTGCTCGTGGGGGTGGGTGGCATGCGGCGCGGACAGGGACATCGCCATGTCGAGATAGTGCGTGCCCGCCGCGCGGGCCGCGTTGAACAGGGGCATCACGAACCGGGGATCGGTCGCGTTGAGGAGCGCGTCGCACCTCTCCTCGGTGAGCGCCCGGCCTACCGCGTCCTCGTCGGTGGCGTCCAGTCGCATCGCGCTGAACCGGTCCCCGTGCTCCTTGAGGGCCGCCACGGCCGCCTCGGCGCGGGCGAGGTCGTAGTCCGCGACGACCATGTGGGTCAGGAAATCGCGGCGGGCCGCGATCCGGGTGACGGCGGTGCCCACGCCGCCCGCGCCCACGAGAAGTACTCGCATGTCCTCCACCTTTCGTCGCCGGAGACGGCGTCTCCGGGCTGGACAGATGCAACGGGATGTTCTCGGTTAAGGTCAATCATGTTGGCATAAGGAGTGGCGGCGCGCGGTGAGCGGGAAGGGTCGGCATGGCGAAACAGGTGGTGCCGGAGACGGAACGGCGCAGGCGCCGGCCGACCCGGCAGGGCACGGTGCTGTCCGAGAAGCTGATCGTGCGGACGGCGTTGCGGATGCTGCGCGAGCACGGCAGCAGTGGCCTCACCGCCCGCAGACTCGGCATCGCCCTCGGCGCCGATCCCAGCACCCTCTACCGCTACTTCGCCGGTCTGGACGATCTGACCAGGGCCATCGGTGAGGAGCTGATGGGGCGGGCGCTGGACACCTGGACCCCCGGCGGGGAGTGGCGCTCGGACCTGCGGACGCTCGGCCAGGCGATCCACGCCTCCTATCTCGCCCATCCCCAGGCCGCCGTGCTCACCGCGAGCCGGGTCACCGGCCGCCCGCGGGAGATCGCGGTGGACGAGACGATCCTGGGCATCCTGCGCGGCGCGGGCTTCCCGGACGCGGACGCGGTCGTCGTCTACCACGCGTTCATCGACCTGACCCTGGCCTTCGCCGCGCTGGACGCCGGATCGCTGGCGCTGACGGACGAGGCCCGGGCGGCGGACGAGGAGATGTGGCGGTCCACGTACGCCGAACTGCCCGCCGACACCCACCCGCACATCGCGGCCACCGCTCGGCTCCTGGCCGGACGGATGACCCACAGCGCCTACCCCGTCGTCCTCGACACGCTGTTGAACAGCGCGGCGGAGCAGCTCGTCTGGGCGCGCGCACGGCGCGTTCCCGACGCCCCGGACACGCGGAAGCCCTGACGCGAGGGCTTATGCCAACGCCCTGGGCCCGCTTCGCGGTCGCCCGGAACGCCGAGGTCGGCCATATGGACACCGCGAGAGTCGTCATGCTCTGATGCCCGGGGCTGATCCCCTCGGCCGCGGGCCGAGACCCCGTTGCATCCAGCACCGCCGCACCGCCGCACCGCCGCACCGCCGGAGGATGCCGCAGCCCGAACACTGCCCGCGAGCGGCAGGGCGACTCCGGATCTCGACCGGCACAGGGGGCGCGTCTCCCTGCTGAGAGCAGAACGGATGTTGCGTATGACGACCGCGTCAAAGACGTCCACGGTGGCGAAGACATCCACGGCGTCGAAGAGGCGACGGCTGAGATCCTTACGGCGGCGGGCGAGCGTCGCAGTGGTCCTGGCCGTGTCCGCCGCCCTGACCCTGACAGGCGCCGGCTCACCGTCGGCCGTCGGTGCCCACAAACGGCCCATCCCGACCGTCTCCTCGGGGAACGCCCGCTTCGAGATCCTCTCGCCCACGCTGATCCGTACGGAATACGCGGGCGACCAGAAGTTCACCGACGACCCGACGTTCAACGCCATCGGCCGCGATGGATTCGAGCCCGCCGCGTACAGCGCCACGACCTCCGACGGCTGGCTCACCATCACGACGAGCGCGATGAGTCTGCGCTACAAGGTCGGCTCAGGACCTTTCAGCGCCCAGAACTTCTCGACGCGGTCGACGGCGGGCGGCACTCCCGTGACCGCCGCTCCCTGGCAGCGTCTGACCTGCGGGCTCGGCGCACTCTGCGAGGCCGAGAGTCTGCGCCTTGACGGGCTGTCCGTCGCCGCGGACCACGTCGGCCACACCGGGAGCGGATTCGCCGCCGGATTCGAGGGAACCGGCAGTTCGGCAGCCGCCGACATCGATGTCAACGAGGCGGGGACCTACCAGTTCGACCTGCGGTACGCCAACTCCCGTGGCGGCGACGGCCAGACCCGTACCCGCACGCTGACGCTCGGCGTGGACGGCGGCGCGCAGCAGACCGTGAACCTGCCGGTGACAGCGAACTGGGACACCTGGAGCGTCACTTCGGCGAGTGTCCGGCTCGGCGCCGGGCGTCACACGCTCGCCCTGACGCGGACCGCCTCGGACTCGGGCGATGTCAATGTCGACAGCGTCGCGCTCGTCCGGCCCGGCGACGCCTATCCGGCCGTGTCCACCACCGCGATCACGGACTGCGCGTACGGGGCGAGTTGTGAGGCGGAAGCCGGACGCATCGGCGGTACGGCGGTCGCCGCCACCGACCACAAGGGCTACGCGGGCACCGGCTTCGTCGGTGACCTCCACCAGGGGGCGAGCCTGACGACCCGTGTGGTCGGCGTGCCCGCCGACGGTGTCTACACGCTCCGGGTCAGGTACGCCGACGGCGTCGGCGGCGACGGCCTCCACCAGCAGCGCACCGCCACCGTGTCGACGGCCGGCGCCACCGGCACCCTGTCGTTCCCCGTGACCGACGACTGGGACGACTGGCGGACGGCCACGGTGCCCGTGACCCTGAACGCGGGCACGAACGACATCACCCTCGGCTGCCCCGACGCGGCGAGCTGCCACGTCAACGCCGACACCGTCTCGGTGGCCGCCCCCGACGCGCCCGCACCGGTGCCGCACCTCGCGCTCGGCGGCTATCGCCGGGGCCTCGACGGCGTGAGCGGCAACGAGACGTCGGTCCCGACCACGCCCGGCCTGCTCAACCGGGACGGCTGGTACCTCCTCGACGACACGTCGTCCGCGGTGTACGACGCCACCTCCCGGAAGACTGCCCCCCGCCCCGGCCACGGCGGCGCGCCCTACCAGGACGGCTACGTCTTCGGCTACGGACGCGACTACAAGCGGGGACTCACCGACCTGGCCACCCTGACAGGACCGCCCGCACTGCTGCCCCAATGGGCCTACGGAGTCTGGTACTCGGAATACATCGACCGGACCGCGGCGGACTACCAGAACTCCATCCTCCCGGCCTTCCGCGCCGAAGGGACCCCGCTGGACGTCCTGGTGACCGACACCGACTTCAAGGCCGTGAACACCTGGAGCGGCTGGGAGATGGATCCCGCGAAGTTCCCCGATCCCCAGGGCTTCTTCGACTGGTCGGCGGCGCAGGGGCTGCACAACACGCTCAATGTGCACCCGAGCATCCTCGCGTCCGACCCCCAGTTCGCCCAGGCGCAGGCCACCGCCAACGGTAAGCTGGCCAAGGGCGGTTGCGCCTCGGCCGCCGCGATCGAGAACAACTGCTACACCTTCGATTTCGGCGACCCGGACCAGCTCAAGGCGTACATGGACCTGCACCGGACCATGGACCGGCAGGGCAACGACTTCTGGTGGCTCGACTGGTGCTGCGACGCGTCGCAGTCCTCGCTCCAGGGCGTGACACCGGACGCCTGGATCAACCAGCAGTACGCCACCGCCAGTTCGGCCGCCATCGGCCGGGGATTCGTCCTCTCCCGCGCGTACGGCTCGTTGCAGGCGGCCGGGTACAGCGGCCAGCAGGCACTGCCCACCGGGCCGTGGGCCGACAAGCGCAGCACCGTCCACTTCACCGGCGACACCTCCTCGACCTGGGGCGCGCTGAAGCTGGAGGTCGGCTACACCCCGGGAGAGTCCGCCGCGACCGGGATGGCGGCCATCACCCATGACATCGGCGGACACAACGACACGACAGGACTGACCGGTTCGGAGCGGTACACCGACGGCGGGCAGAGCCGCACCACACACAAGCTGCCCGACGACCTGTACGCCCGCTGGGTCCAGTTCGGTACGTTCCAGCCCGTCGACCGGCTGCACAGCAACCACAGCGACCGGCTGCCCTGGCAATACGGTTCCGCGGCACGGCAGTCGGCCGACAAGTTCCTCAACCTCCGCGAGAACCTGGTGCCTTACACCTACACGCTCGCCGAGGAGGCGAACCGCACCGGCGTGCCGATCGTCCGCCCCACCTATCTGGAGTACCCCGACGACCCCGAGGCGTACGCCGCCGCGGACCGCGAGTACTTCTACGGCTCCGACATCCTCGTCGCCCCGGTCACCGAACCGGGCGCCTCCGCCACCACTTCCGTATGGCTCCCGCCCGGCCAGTGGACCGACTACTTCACCGGCGAGACCTACACCGGAGGGAGCACCCGCCAGGTCACCACCGGCCTGGACGCGATGCCGGTGTTCATCAGGGCGGGCGGCATCCTGCCCACCCGTACCCACGATGTGACGGGCAACGACGGCAACCCGCTGACCGCCGTCACGCTCACCATCGCCGCCGGCCGTTCGGGGTCGTTCAGCCTCTACGAGGACGACGGAACCACCCTGGCCGCGAACCGGAGCGTCACGACGACGATCCGGTACCGGCAGAAGGGGCGGCGGCACACGGTGTCGATCGGTGCGGCGCGGGGTTCCTACGCCGGTCAGGTGCGGACCCGGCAGTGGACGATCGCCCTCATGGCGGCTCACGCACCCACCGGGATCTCGGCGACCGGTGTCCGACTGTCCCCGCGGGCCTCCCACTGGGACGAAGCCTCCAAGGTGCTGACCATCACGCTCCCGCGCCACAGCGTACGAACGCCGATCACCGTCACCTACCGGTAGGAGCGGCCGAGCACTCCCTCGGGGCGACCCGGGTCCGCGTGGGCGGATCCGGGTCGCCCGTGTGCCGGCGCTGCCGCTCGGGTCAGCAGCCGTTGTGCGTGGGGGTGAAGTGCAGGCGTGCGTGCCGGTCCGTGCCGACGGCCGCCTCGTAGGTCGTTCGGCTGACCTGGTACCAGACGTCGTCCCGTTTCGCGTTGCCGCCGACGTCGTCCAGACTGACGCACCACTCCTCCGCCCGGAGGACGCGTGTGTAGGTCTCGGTGCCGCTGCGGACCCGCTTGCAGGTCTTGGAGTGCTCGGTGGAATACCAGGTGCGGGTACGCCGCTTCTTGCCCGAGCCGCTGCTGGTCGTGTGTCTGACCCGGTGCGTGACCGTGGTGCACTTCTTCGTCGTGCGCGGCCGTGTGGCCCGGGTGGTCCTGGCGGCGCGGTGACGGAGGTCGTCCCGCAGGCCGAAGACGCTCGCGTCGGCCGTGGCGGACGCGTCCGGCCGGGACTGCCCGGCCGCGCTCCCGCTGCCCCGGCCGGTGCCGGCCGCGTGGACCGGCCCGTTGTCCCGCTCGTCGGCCCCGCTGCCGCACGCGCCGAGCCCGGCTATCAGAACCACGGTGACCGCGGCCGTCGCAACTCGCTTGAACATGTCTTCCTTCATGATCGACGGCCCGCAGCGTAGCGGATGGCGGTCGGACCTCTTCGGGAACCCGGCGTTCATCCGCCGACTCGCCTGTTCGAGTGCCGCGTCTCAAGCCGGACCGTCGGGCCGCCGATGCCAACGCCGGAAGAGCAAGATCGAGAAGGGTTGGACAGCGTGGCATCAGCCGGAACGCGACGGACGCTGGATCCGCTGACGGATGCCGTGGACCAACTGCGGGCCGGGCGGCCGGTCATCGTGGTCGACGACGAGGACCGGGAGAACGAGGGCGACCTCGTCATGGCGGCCCAGTTCGCCACCGCCCGGACCATGGGCTTCTTCGTCCGCTTCACCAGCGGACTGATCTGCGTGCCGATGACCGGCGAGATCGCCGACCGGCTCCACCTGCCGCTCATGGTGGAGCCCGGCGCGGACACGGACCCGGTCGGCACGACCGCCTACACCGTCTCCGTGGACGCGGCCGGAACCGGGTCGGGCATCTCGGCCGCGGACCGGGCGGCGACGGCGCGCACGTTGGCCGACGCCTCGACCCGGCCCGGACAACTGGTCCGGCCAGGGCACATGTTCCCGCTCCGGGCCCGCCCCGGCGGCGTCGCCGAACGGCGTGGGCACACCGAGGCCACCGTCGATCTGCTGCGCCTGGCGGGACTCGCCCCGGTCGGTGTGATCAGCGAGGTCTGCGAGGACGACGGCTCCCTCGCCCGCTTCGAGCGACTGCGCGCCTTCGCCGACGAACACGGGCTCTCACTGGTCTCCATCGAGCAGTTGTCCCGGCATCTGCGGGACGCGGGCTCCGCCCCGGCCGCGGTGTGAGCGGCGTGCCGCGCGCTACGGTCTTCGATCTCGACGACACCCTGATCGACACCGGCGACGCCTGGGAACGCGTCTGCGCCGACTTCACCGCCCGCCACGGTCACCGCTGGCGGCCCGAGGACGGCATCGCCCTGCACGGCAACGGTCACTGGGCCTCCTACGTCGCCGGACTGTGCGCCGGCCCGGTGGAGGCCGCCGACGTCGTCGAGGCCTGCACCGACGTGATGGCCGAGGCCTGCACGGCCGGCCGGATCCGGGCCCTTCCCGGCGCCGTCGCACTGTTCCGCGAAGCGGGCCGGCACGGACCCGTCGGGGTGGCCACGGCCAGTCCGCGCCGCTTCGTGCTGGCCGCGCTCGGCCACCTCGGCCTGGCCGACGACGTGACCGCCCTGGTGTGCGGCGAGGACGTCATCCGGGCCAAACCCGCCCCCGATCCCTATCTGCGTGCGGCCGAGGCGATCGGCCTCCCGCCGTCGTGCTGCCTGGCCGTCGAGGACTCCCCGAACGGCATCCGCTCCGCGGCCGCCGCCGGCATGCCCGTCCTCGCCATTCCCCGCGACCGCATGGAACTCCCCGCGGACATCGCCGACTTGCCCCTGGCCCAGGCCCCCGACGCGGAGCGCGCCCTGCCCGTGCTGACTCGGTTGCTGGCCCGCGGCCTCGAACCGGCGCTTCCAGGACGACCGTCCGGCGCCGCCGGGTAGGCCCGCCACACGCGAAGAGCCGACGCGGAGGCGGTGGGCCTCCGCGTCGGTCTGGCTGCGGGCTCCGGCGTCCCGGAGTCCCCGTACGGCTCAGTGGCCGGCCAGGGCCTTCAGGGTCGCCTCGGCCGTGGCGGTGCTGGACTGGGGGTTCTGACCGGTGATCAGAGTGCCGTCCACGACGACCGTGCTGCTCCACGGCGCACCCGTCTCGACCAGGGCACCGCGCTCACGCAGCACGCTCTCCAGGAAGAACGGGGTGTTGTCACCCAGACCTCCCTGGCGCTCCTCCTCGTCGGCGAAGGAGGTGAGGGCGCGGTCCGCGAAGGTGAAGGCGCCGTCCGCGGTCGTGGCGCTGAGCAGGGCGGCGACGCCGTGGCACAGCGCGGCGACGACCGTGCCCTCGGCGTCGGCCTCGTTCAGGAGCCGGCCGAGATCCGCGTCGTGCGCGAGGTCGGCCATCGGCGCGTGACCGCCGGGAAGGTAGAGGGCGTCGTAGTCGCTCAGCCGTACGTCCGCCAGCGGCAGCGGGGCGGAGAGCTGGTCCGCGATGCCGTCCAGGTAGGTGCGGAACTCCTCGGCGTCGGACTCGGAGACACCGCCGCGGGCATCGAGGCTGAGCGCGTCGACCGTCGGTCGGACGGCGCCGGGGGTGGCGATGTCCACCTGCGCTTCCGCGGCGCGCAGCACCTTGTGGGAGGCGGCGACCTCCTCCGCCCAGAAGCCGGTCGGGTGGCTGGATCCGTCGGCCAGGACCAAGTGGTCGGCGGCGGAGACGATCATCAGGATCTTCGACATCGGAATGCCTGCTCTCATCTGTGGGACGACTCTGGAAAGCGGTGCTCCAGGCCCGTGGGCCGCAGTACCGCGGTGCTCGGGACAACCCCAGGATTCATCACGGAAATGCCCTGTCACCCTCGCCGCGCCATAAGAAGAGTTATGGAGAGAGGGTGGCCCGTCCCTCGTGGATGTGCACCCGGCGCGGTAGGTCCGACAGCCGTGCTCGCACCCGTCGGCCCATCACTAGAATGAGAGCTGACATCATTCTTCATAAGATCTGTGATGAACGGAGGGATCTCCTCTTGCCCGGTCTCGACCTGCTGGCGACCTTCCTGGAGATCTACCGCACCGGGTCGCTGTCGGCGGCGGCCGCCCGGCTGGGGGTGAGCCAGCCGGCGGTCACCGGGCAGCTGGCCCGGCTGGAGGAACAGCTGGGCGAGCCGCTGTTCGTCCGGTCGAGCAGAGGGGCCCGGCCGACACCACGGGCGGCGGCGCTGGCCGCCCGTGTCGGCCTGCATGTCGACGGGTTGCGTACCGCCCTGGCTCCCTCGGACGAGGAACCCACGCTCCAGGGCACGGTTCACATCGGGGGACCGGCCGAGCTGATGTCCCTCCAGGTGCTCCCCGCCCTCGCACCGCTCTCGGCCCGGGGGCTGCGGATCCGGGTGACGCTGGGCCTCGCCGAGGAACTGCTCGCGGCGCTGACGGCGGCCCGGCTCGACCTGGTGGTCTCCGCGGTCCGCCCCCACCAGGACGAACTGTCGGTGACCCCTCTGGTGGACGAGGAGTTCCTGCTGGTGGGGCCGCCCGCGCTGGCGCACGCCGTGGACCAGGAGCGGCTGGCCGCCGACCCGGTCGCCGCGCTGTCCCACATGCCGCTGGTGGCCTACGCGGCCGACCTTCCGATCATCAGGCGTTACTGGCGCAGCGAGTTCGGGCGCCGCCCACCGAACCAGGTCGCGGTCGTCGTCCCGGACCTGCGCGCCGTACTGGCCGCGGTGGTGGCCGGGATGGGCATCTCCGTGCTGCCCCGCTATCTCGCCGCTCCGGCACTGGCCGCGGGTGACGTGGTCCGGATGCACCGGCCGGTCGTGGAGCCGCTGAACACCCTGTATCTGGCGTCCCGCCGTGACACGCCGTCGAGCTCGGCGCTCGCGGCCGTATGGGACCACCTGGCCCGAGCGGCACGGGACTGGCAGAGCCTCTGAACCCTTGGCCTCGCGTGCTCTTGGGCGGCCCGCGGGCAGACCGCCCTCCCCCCTGTCGGTCACGGGGAGAGGGCGGCCGGTCGGAGCGAAGAGTCAGCGGGTGAAGGTCACTCGCTGCTCCTTGAAGGCGGCGCAGTTGGATCCGGACACCTGGGTGTACACGTTGGCGATCTGACCGCCCCAGTCGACGCAGTGACCCTTGCCGTACACGTACGTCGGTCCCGCGTACGAGGTGTACGGCCCGTAGTCGTCGTCACCCAGGCCGGTGTCGGGAACGTAGATCCACGCGGCCATGTCCACGGCGGTGCCCGGGTTCTTGCGGATGGTCGTGACGCAGTTCTTGCCGTTCGAGGCGTTGTACGTCAGGTAGATCGTGCCCAGGGAACCGACCGGTGCCGAGTTCACTGTCTTGTAGGCGCTGCCGCAGACCTTCTGCGGGGTGGTGTTCGGCGCGGCCGAGGCCGGCGCCGCCAGGGCGGTGGTGGCCCCCAGCGCCACGCCGGCGAGAGCGCCGGCCAGCATGGCAGAGCGATTCAAGCGCATATTTCCCCCTTGTGATCCTTGGAGATGTTTGCTCCTGCTTGGTGTGACCCACGACACCTCGAAACGGTTGTGCGGTGCCGGAAGAGATGTGCGGACACAGCGGCAGCGAGCCGTCGTCCGGTCAGTCGGACCGGAGGTTCTCCAAGGTCGAGCGGGTGTCGGTCTTCACCCACCGGGAAACGTCGGTGATCTCGGGCGGGGTGGTCGTCGCATAGGAGGACGAGTACACGCTCCAGCTCATCTGGTACGTCATCCAGCCGTCGCGCACCGCGAGGGTCACGGCCCGGCTGCCGCTGGTCCCCGTACCGGACGTGGTGTCCTCGGTGACGAGGTAGGCCTCGTCGCCGAATCCTGACACCTTCTGCACGTCGTAGCCCGGGTAGCGCTGGTCGTACGCGGACCACACGGCCGTGAACTCGGGGGACGGGTCGGTCTTCTTGTGCAGATCCATCTCCACCGAGAGATACGCGTCGGCGTAGGAGGAAGTGGAGGCGGTCTTCAGGGAGATGCTGCAATAGCTCTGGTCGATCGCCTCGTGCTTCAGCGAGTTGTGCGTGGGCGCGGTGTCCTCCTCGGTGTACTCGGTCCTCAGGGCGGTGTAGTCGACCGCGGAGCAGAGATTGGCCTTGGCCCGGTATCCCGCGAGATCCGGTTTGCCGCCCGACGGGCCGAGGACGAAGACTCCCGCGGCCCACAGCGCGGAGGCGGCCACGGCACCGACCGTCGCCCACAGCACCGCGCGCCCCGCGCCGCCCTTGCCGGCGGACGGCTGGGGGAATCCGGGCGGCTGTCCGTACGGGTACGGCTGGGCCGGAAGACGACCGGGCGGCGGACCGTAGCCGCCCGCCGGAGCCGGAGCCGGAGCCGGAGCCGGAGCGGGAGCCGGAGCGGGAGCCGGAGCGGGAGCCGGGGCCGGGGCCGGAGCCGGGTGCGGCAGAGGGGACGGGGCTGAGGCCGGAGTCGTGGTCGCGGGCGGGGCCGGGAGCGGGGCGGGTACGGTTTCGGCTCTCGGTGCGGGTAACGGATCCGCCTGCGTCTGTGCCTGGGTCTGTGCCTGTGACGAGTGCGCCGACGCGGGCGCCGGCGTCGGGGGAACGGTGGTGTCGGCTGGAGGTGACGTCGGTGCCCCGGGCTGCGCCGGGACGTCGTCGGGCCGATCCTGCATCCAGTGCTCCTTGATCGTAGAGAGTGCGGTCGGACGGCTTCATGCGGTCGGATGGCGGTATGCGGAGCTGAGACGCGGGCAGGCGTGAAGGGATCAACGGGGGTATTTTAAGGGCCGGTTCAGCAGAAATGTCCTTGTCCGGGTGAGCCCGTGGAGAAGGACCCGCGCTGCCGGGGGAGGATGGACTCATGGCACCCGGATCCAGCGGATCGCAGGACGACAACGACCGTGTCTTCGCGCTCGAGGCGGAAGTGCAGCAGCTGAAGGAGGCCGTGACCTCGCATGCCGTGGTGGACCAGGCCATCGGGATGATGGTCGCGATCGGCCGGGTGTCGCCGGACCAGGGCTGGGCCGTCCTGAAGGACATCTCTCAGCACACCAACATCAAGCTCCGCAACGTCGCCGAGCTGATTCTGCTCTGGGGCCGCGACGGCGAGATCCCCGCGGACGTCCGCGCCGAACTGGAAGACGCCCTCGACCGGCGCGGCCCCACCCAGATCCCCGAAGCGCCGCCGGAATGACCGCCCGGCGGCGCCGAAGCACCGCCGGGCGATGTCCGGGCGCCGGGTGCTCCTACTCCTGGACGAACGCGTAGGTGAGGAAGGCCAGGCCCGCGCCGACGGTCCTGGACTGCACCAGGCGCAGCGGCTTCCTGCCGCGGGTCTCGCCGAAGAACCGTTCGCCGGCCCCGAGCACGACGGGGAAGACGACCAGCCGCACCTCGTCGACGAGGTGGTGCTCGATCAGTGTGCGACCGAGCCGGTGGCTGGCGGGGATGACGATCTCTCCGTCCAGCTCCCGCTTCAGCTTCGCGACCTCCGTGACCACGTCGCCCCGCAGGACCCTCGTATTGCCCCAGTCGGGTTCGTCGAGCGACGAGGAGACGACGTACTTGGGCATGCTGTTCAACCGGTCCGCGAGCTCCCCCCCGCGCGGCCGCCACCGCGCCCCGAAGAACTCGTAGCTCTTGCGGCCCAGCAGCCAGGCCTCGGCGCGCAGGGCCTCATCGAGTGCGATCCTGCTCCACTCGGCGAGATCCGCGCCCCCGAACCGGGTGAACCAGCCGCCCAGCTCGAAGCCCTCCTCGCCGTCCGGGTCCTGGACCACTCCGTCGAGCGACACGTTCTGCGGCCCGCTCATCACGATCTTTCCCATGTCCGATCCCTCCTCGGGCCGACCTAGTCGTCGGCCGCACAGGTACAGGCGCCGGAACCGCGCGAAATGGGGCGCGCGCCGACCGCCCGGTTCTCCTCCCGGCCGACGCCTGTACAGGATGGAAGCGCGGAGACCCGAGTGAAGGAGACGGTGACGATGGAGGCGGCCGAGCTGATCGACAGAGCGCGTGCCGGGGACGGCGACGCGTTCAGGGAGCTGACCGAGCCGCATCTCAGGGAGCTGAAGGTGCACTGCTATCGCATGCTCGGATCCTTCGAGGACGCGGAGGACGCCCTCCAGAACACCCTGCTGGCCGCCTGGCAGAGCCTCGGCGGGTTCGAGGGACGCGCCTCACTGCGGACCTGGCTCTACCGGATCGCCACCCATCGATGTCTCGACGCGCGCCGCGCGGCCGCCCGGCGCCCGGCCAAGGAGTGGGATGTGCCAGGGGTCGAACCGCCCGAGCCGACCAGGCTCGGCGAGATCGTGTGGCTTCAGCCGTTTCCCGGAGACCTGCTGGACGACGCGGCCGGGATTCCGCTCGGCCCGGAGGCCCGCTATGAGCGGACCGAAGCCGTCTCGCTGGCCTTCGTGACCGCACTCCAGGCCCTGCCGCCGCGCCAGCTCGCCGTGCTCGTCCTGCGTGACGTGCTGGGGTTCAGGGCGAGTGAGGTGGCGGGGATGCTGGACGCCACCGTCGACTCGGTCGACAGCGCCCTGAAGCGGGCGCGCGCGAGCCTGCGGCGTCGCCGGTCACCGGCCGCCGGCGACCGGCCGCCCCCCGAGGCCGGCTCACCAGCCGAGGACGCGATCGTGGGGAGGTTCGTCCGCGCGTGGGAGGTCGCCGATGTCGACGCGCTGGTGGCGCTCCTGACCGACGACGTCTTCATGTCGATGCCGCCCATGCCCTTCGAGTACCAGGGCCGGGACATCGTGGCCCGCTTCTGCGCCGGTCTGTTCGACGCCGGCCGCAGATTCGACCTCGTCCCGTCCCGGGCCAACGGCCAGCCGGCCTTCGGGGCCTATCTGCACGGCCCCAACGGCATCAGCCACGGCGTCGGCCTCTACGTCCTCACGCTCACCGGCGACCGGATCCGCGCGCTGACCCGCTTCGACAACAGCGTGCTCCCCTGGTTCGGCCTGCCCCGCTCCCTCCCCACCCGGTAACCCGGACCCGCCACCGGTCACGCACCGCTCGCGGGCTGAGGGTGAACCGGGCGGCGATCTCAGGGCTGTTGGGGGTCATGTCCACCTTCCCGCACTCGGGAGGATCGTCAATTACAAGTTGACGATCCCCTATCGTCAACTTAAGATTGACGCATGAGTCCTCTCGACATCAGCCTTGCCGACCTGATCGCCCGTCTCGACGAGGAGCTTCCCGAAGCCGACGAACTGGCCCGCATCAGCGAGGCGCGTCTTCGCGCCCAGACCCTGTCCGACCTCGGCGACCAACTCATCGACCACTACGTCAGCAAGGCCAAGCGCACCGGCGCGTCCTGGACCCAGATCGGCGACGCCATCGGCGTGTCCAAGCAGGCGGCCCAACAGCGCCACGCGCCCGCCGCGTTCGAGCGCTTCACCCATCTCAACCGGCACAGCATCGTGCTGGCGCAGGAAGCAGCGCGGACGCACAAGCACGACTTCATCGGCACCGGACACCTCCTGCTCGGCCTGCTCGGCGAACCGCGGAGCCAGGCCCACGGAGTGCTGATGGCGAAAGCGGAGTCGGAGCGGAGCGTCCGGGAGGCGATCGAGGCGGCGATGCCACCGGCCGGCGCGAAAGCGTTGCGGGGCCACATCGCCTTCCGCCCGGAGAGCAAGGAGGCCATCGAGCAGGCCCGCCACGCGTCGGTCGACCTCGGCCACGACCGGGTCGGCACGGAGCACATGCTGCTGGGCCTCATCCACGCCGAGGAGAGCACGGCCGGGCAGGTGCTGCGCTCCCTCGGCTTCACGCCGGACGAGCTGCGCGAGACCGTCAAGGCCGTGGCCGCCGAACGGCTCGCCGCGCGCGAGGAGCAGTGACGACCGTCCGGCGGGGCAGAGGGGCGGGGCAGCGGCCGGGCGCGCGTCCCGCCGACAACGGTCCACGTCCTCCGCACCCCTGACGAGCCGTCGGCCTCGGCCACTCGGCTGCGGTCGGCTCGCACGGCCGGCGGGGCCTTGGTCTCGTGATCGCGGAAGCGCACCGGGCGCTCGGCCGCGAAAGGACCAGGCATGCGCAGATCGGGAACGAGGACCCGCCGCAGAGGCGCGGCGGCCGTCACCGCGCTGGTGACCCTCTCGACGGCATTGGCCGGCCAGCAGCTCGCCGTGGCCCAGGGAGCGCCGACGCCTTCGGCACCCGCTGTGAAGCTGAACTGGAGGCCCTGTGCCCCGAACCCGGACTACGACTGCGCGACCGCCAAGGTGCCGCTGGACTACGCGAAGCCCCGCGGGCGCACCATCGAGCTGGCGGTCGTGAAGCGGAAGGCCACCGGACCCGGCCGGCGTCTTGGCACGCTGTTCTTCAATCCCGGCGGCCCCGGCGGGCCGGGAACGATCCAGTTCCCGCAGAACTACGCGTTCTTCCCCCAGCAGGTGCGGCAGCGGTTCGACATCGTCAGCTGGGATCCCCGGGGGATCGGCAACAGCACGGCCGTGAACTGCTTCAAGACCCCGGAGCAGGCGGCGCGCTGGAACGCGAGCCATCCGGCCGGCTTCCCGGTCGGCGGGGCGGAGCGGCGGGAGTGGATCGCCTCCTACCGGGAGCTGGGGCGCCTGTGCGACAGGCGGGACCCGGAGCTCCTGCGCCATGTCGGGACGGTGGACACCGCCCGCGACCTCGACCAGCTCCGCCGCGCGGTCGGCGACCGCAAGCTCACCTACATGGGCATCTCCTACGGCACGATCCTCGGCGCCACCTACGCCAACCTCTTCCCCTCCAAGGTCCGCGCCATGACCCTGGACAGCAACATCGCACCCGACGCCTGGACGAACCACGGCTCCGACGACGCCCGTCTCCCGACCTTCCTGCGCATGGGCTCGGACCGCAGCGCGGCGGCGACCCTGGACCGGTTCCTCTCGCTGTGCGGATCGGCCTCCACCGCCCGCTGCGCCTTCTCCGCCGGCACCCCGGCGGCCACCCGGAACAAGTTCGACCGGCTGACGGACCGGCTCCGGGCGCGCCCGGAGGGCACCTGGACGTACGCCAGGACGGTGGCCGACACGATCAGCTCGCTCTACATCGTCCACCCGGGCTGGGGGGCACTCGCCACCCGGCTCCAGCAGCTGTGGAACGGTCAGGTTCCCGCGGCGGTCCCCGCGCCGCCGGCCCCGCCGACACCGTACCCGGTTCCGTACCTCGGCGAGGAGCAGGCGGCCGCCGTGTTCTGCGGGGACAGCCCCAATCCGCGTGATCCCCGGCTCTACCACCGCTACGAGGAGGCGAGCGCGGCCCGCACCGGTGACGCGGGACGCTACTGGACCTGGGCCGCCGAACCCTGCGCCACCTGGCCGGCCGTCGCCGCGACACGCTACGTCGGCCCCTGGGACAAGCCGACCGCCCCGATCCTGGTCGTCGGCACGGTGTACGACCCCTCGACCCCGTACTCCAACGCGCGGGCCATGAGCGAGCAACTGGCCGACGCGCGTCTGCTGACCAACACCGGGTACGGGCACACCGCCCTGCTGAACCCCAGCCGCTGCATCAACGCGCACGAGAGCCGCTACTTCATCGACGGCAGGCTTCCGCGCCCCGGAACGAAGTGCGCTCAGGACGCTCCGCCGTTCTGAACACCGCCGGCGCCGACCGATGAGCGGCCCTCTGCCCGGAAGCCGGCGCCCGCTCCCTCATTCCGTCGATGACGTCCGCCACACCTTTTGGTGCTTCCGGTCCGGTCCAGAGCATGTGAAGCTGCTGGATCGTATGGACCATGAAACCGGTCGGGGCAGGAGTCGCACCGCGCCGGAGCCAGAGAGGACGGCTTCATGTCGACCGCGAAACGCCGTTACAGCCTGACGTGGACGGACCCGGACGGCGCGCCCCAGGCTTCCGCCGGCCGCTACGACAAGCGTTCCGCCACGCGGCGCCGTCGTGCGCTGGAGGCGGTCGGCTGCACCCGTGTCGAGGTCGTCGTGGTCGAGCCCGGACAGATCCCCGAACCGGCGCTGTGACCCGCGCGGGTCCGGCGCACGGGGGCGTGGGCCGACCGGACGGAGGCGCGGATCGGTTCTAGGCGCGGTCCTCGGAGCCGAGGTAGTGCACCGTCGTCCGTTCCGCGTGCGGGGCGAGCAGGTCCCGCAGTTCGCCGGCCGCGGTCCGGAGCAGCTGCGCGTCACGGGTGGCGTGGACGGTTTCCAGGATGAAGGCGACGCGGGTGGAGTCCTGGGTGACGCGGGTGCGATGGGCGTCGCGGTGGTTCCAGTGCCGGGTGAGGACGTCCGTGGTGTCCGCGTAGACGACCTCCCCGGGACGGGGGTTCTCGACGGTGCCGGGCTCCCCGAGCGGGGTGAAGGTCTCCTGTCCGTCGGCATGACGGATCTCGACATCACCGGTGACGTGGTCGAGGTCGAAGGCGCCCACGGGCAGACCGTGGCGGACCGAGACCACGTTGTACGAGTCCACGGCCGCGTTGATCCGGGGCAGGGCGCCCTTCTTGGTGAGCCGACGGCCCAGGGCGTCGACGCTGGGCCGGACGCGGCGCGGGTTGGTGCCGAAGGCGCGGTACGCGGTGTGCCATGCCTCGATACGCGGATCGGCCTCGTCGGCGGGCCGCCAGGCCGCGTCGGCGAGCCGGCGTTCCAGGTCGTCCAGCGCGGCCGAGGTGGCCGGCCAGGGTTCGGCGCCGCGCAGACCGGTGGCGGTGACGATCGCGATGAGGGCGTCGGGGAACGCCGAGGCGACGGCCGGGGCGATACGGAAGGTGGTCATCCGGGGTCCGTTCCGGGGGAGGGGCGGGCGGGGCAGGGGGACAGGCGGGGGAAAGCCCGGGTCAGGGGTTCCAGGGGCCTACTCGGTCCAGGCGCCCGATCAGCTGCCCGCGGTGGATCCGCTCGGCGTACATCCCCTGCCGTCACGCCCTTGTGGGCGGGGGAGAAGGGCGGCGAGGCACGGCTCACGCTGACCACGACCGGGCCGGCTCCGGTCGAGGTCTGGCGCCGGAGGCTGGAACCGGGCGAGGAGTAGCCCGGTCATCCGCATCAGGCAGGTGTCGTGGAGACCGTCAGCGTCACCGCCGGACGGATGGTGCTCGTCGTGGACGGCGCCGAGCACGCGGTGGCAGCCGGGCAGACTGCCGCGTTCGACGGCGACGCCCCCACACCTACCGCGGCTCGGGCACCGGAACCTGCCGCCTCGTCACGACCGTCCACATCCCGCCCGGCCCCGGCTCCACGGCCTGAACGGCGTACCGTGGCCGTGGCCGTGGCCGTGGCCGTGGCCGCCGGCGTCAGGCCGAAGGCGTCCCGGCGATGTTGACCATCCACTGGACACCGAACCGGTCCGTGCACATGCCGAACGTGTCGCCCCACATCTGCTTCTCCAGCGGGACCGACACCTCGCCGCCGGCGGACAGCTTGGCCCAGTAGCCGCTCAGCTCGCCGGCGTCCTCGCCGCTCAGGCTCACCGCGAAGTCGTTGCCGGGCCGGCGTTCCATCCCCGGCGGGACGTCGGCGGCCATGAGGGCGAAGCCGTTGGGCGCTTCCAGCGCTCCGTGCATGACCTTGTCCGCGAATCCGGGAGGTGCCTCGGAACCGAAGGCGCCGAACTCGTGGATCGCCAGTTCACCGCCGAAGACCTCCTGATAGAAGGTCAAGGCCTGCCTGGCGTCACCGGAGAAGCTGATGTAGGGGTTGAGACGAGAGCCCACGGAAGATCCTTTCGTGACGAAATGACAGAAATGAACCCTAGCCCTGGTGTGACCGCCGGTCGGGCATCCGAGCCGGACGGCGCGTGCCGGTCCAGGCGCACCGGCCGACCACGGGGGAGACGGGGCCGAGCGGAACCGGCGCGCCACGACATGCCTCCGGCACTGCAACCATTTGAACTCCGTACATGTCTCCCCCAGTGAAATAGTCTGTCCCCTTCACCAGGAGCCTCTGGGGGCGTCATGCACCATCACTCATCCCGCGCAGCCCTAGTCGCCGGCGTCGTTCTCACCGCCGTCGGCGCCACGATCCCCGCCTCCGCGGTCACCCAGTCGAAGGCGACCGCGTCGCCCACGACACCCGCGCGCGTCGTCAACGCCCGGTGGGGCGGGCACTGCACCTACGACCGGCTCGTCATCGACGTCCAGGGCAGCGCCCCGTCCGTCGGGGTGACCCGGGTCAGCAGCCTTCACTACGACCCCTCCGGGAAGAAGGTCCCGCTCGCGGGCAAGTACTTCCTGGCCATCAGGCTGTCCCCCGCGGTCGCTCACGACAGCGCGGGCAAGTCGGTCTACCACGGTCCCCGCCTGGTGAAGATCAACCTGACCAAGCTGAAGGGTCTGGCCCTGACCGGCGACTTCGAGGGCGTCGTCTCCTTCGGAACCGCCTTCCAGACCAAGCCCACGTACAAGGTCTCCAAGCTGCACAGCCCCGAGCGCGTGGTCGTGGACTTCAGCCACGCCGACAAGTGCGGTTGATCCCACGCCCGTAGCACGGCAGCGCACACATGGCCGAGGCGCCCGGCGACTCCGGACAGGCCGTCACCGACCTGCACGGACACCTGGACGCCTCGGCCACGCGCGTTTCCGTCCCTAAGGGCTGTCCCGTGATCCCCGGCGGGCGCACGACGACAGCTACGGCTCCCCCAAGCTCTTCGAGCAGGGGGGTGCCCCCAAGCCGCGTTGTCGGATCGCCCGAATACGCCCGGTATGAGGACGACCCTCCGCCTTGCGATGCACCGCATCTGACGCCGCGCGCTGATCCACCGGGCATGACGGGACAGCCCTTTAGGGCGCGATCTCGAACCGCGGCGGCTGAAGGCCCGCGAGGCAGGACTTGTCCGGTGCCGTCGGCGAGTCGAAGAACGAGGTCGTGATCGACTGCGCGCAGGGTGATTCGGCGAAGGCGACGTGGGCGACGTACGGGACGGTCACCGTGGTGGCGCGGCTCAGGGTGCGGGCCGCGTAGGGGCCGTTGCTCGGCGCCGTCTGCGCGTCGAACCCGGCCGACATGACGAGCGTCGGGATGTCGCTGCGCGTCACGTCACGTACCGAGCGCGGCGAGGCGGGGATGTCCCAGGCCCGGCAGTCGGCGTGGAGGAAGGGCAGTTGCGGGGCGTTGGCCAGAACCGAGCGGGGGAACGAGGGGAACACGCGGCGGCCTCCCCGGATCACGTCGGCCTCGCTCTCGAACGGTGTCCACTCACCGCAGAAGACCCCGAACGCGAGACCGTGGGCGATCCGCCCGACGGCCTGCGGGCTCAGTTTCCCTCCCGCCCACTGCTCGGCGACACGCTGCGGGTTGCCGTGGGCCAGTTCGTCGATGGACCGGGGCACTCCCGCCGCCACGTGGGTCGCGGAGGTCAGCCAGGTCACCAGGACCCCGCCGTCGATCGTGACCTTCACCGGCCCGGTGTGACCGGGAACGGTGACCATGGTGCTGACCGGGTGGGCTTCCAGCTTGCGTACGAGGCCCTCGAACGTCCTCGACAGGTGCGGGTAGCGCCGGTTGCAGGCGGCCTGCCGGGCGCACGCCGTGAACAGGCCGTCGAAGCCTTCGCGCGCCGCCTTCCAGGTCACGGCGCCTCCGGCGATCGACGGCGGCAGGACACCGTCGATGCCCACGGACCGGACCCCCTGCGGGTGGGTGCGCATGTAGGCGAGGGCCAGGTCGGTGCCGTACGAGATGCCGAAGACGTTCCACCGCCTGATGCCCAGCGCGACGCGCAGGTCGGCGTAGTCGGCGGCGCTCTCGATGCTGTTGTAGGCGGCGAGATCGGTGGTGCGCCTGGTCAGGCTGTCGCGGCAGGCCCGGGTCGCCCGGACGTGCAGGCGCCCGGTGGAGGGCGCGTTGTAGACGAGCCCGAGGGCGCGGGCGTTGAACTCGTCGATGTTCGGGCAGGTGAGCACCGGGTCGGCCGAGTAGGTGCCGCGCTGGGACATGAAGATGACGTCCCGGTCGCGGTTCAGACCGCCGTCGATCGCCAGCTGGGCCTCGGAGGCGGCGTCGTCGCCCGGACCGCCGGCGAACCACACGATCGGGTCGGGCGCGTGTGCGCGCGTGGCGGCGGACACGATGGCGACGGAGAGGGTGATCTTTCGCCCTTGGGGCCGGGAGCGGTTCTCGGGCACGGTGAGCGAGCCGCAGCGGGCCCCCTCAAGCGCGGGGACCGGGTCGGCGGTCCGAGGGCAGGGGCCCGGTACGAACCGGGAGTGACCGGCTGTCCCGGCCGCGGTGCCCGGTGGCACGGTGCTGTCCGGCACGGCCCCCGCCGGGGTCGTGGTGAGACCGGCGAACAGCAGACCGGCCGTGGCTCCGGCCAGGGCGGCGGGCAGCCGTCGCACGGAGCGGCGGGGACGTGGTGGGCGGACGGACGTCATGAGGTCTCCAGAACGGGGGTGATCGTGAACGGTTTCGGCGTCAGTCCCGCCACACAGCGCGTGTCGGGCGCGTGCGGACGGGCGAGGAAGGAGGCCAGGACGTCCTGGGCACAGGGGGACTGGGGCACCACCCAGTGACCGATCCCGGGGATCAGCACGGTGGTCGAGCGGAACAGCGTGCGTGCCGCGTACGCGCCCCAGCGCGCCCCTGTCTTGGCGTCGAAGGTCCCCGAGACCACGAGCGCCGGCACGTTGCTGACGGTCGTCACGCGCTGGACCGGGGTACGGTCCGGGACGTTCCAGACACGGCAGACGTCGTGTTCGAAGGGAAGCTGCGGTGCCTGGGCCAGGACGGAGTCCGGCCAGCCGGGGAAGGCGCGCCGTCCGGCCGTCAGAAGGTCGGAGCGCGAGTAGCCCGGGACCCATTCGGCGCAGGCCACCGACTGGGTGAGACCGTGGGCGAACTCGCCGACGACGGGCGTGGCCCCGGCGGCGCGGGCGCGCGCGAAGCGCTCCGGATCGCCGTGGGCGAGTTCGTCGAGCGCGGCGGGGACATCGACGGCCGGGACGGCGTTGGCGACGAGCAGATTGACGAGCGCGCCTCCGTCCAGGACGACCTTGACCGGCGCTCCTCCGGACGGCGGCTGCGCCATCACCGTCAGGGGACGCGCCTCCAGCCGCCGCACTTGCCGGGTCAGGGTGCGCGACAGGTCGGGATAGCGGTTCTTGCACCGCGGTTGGGCCGCGCAGGCCGCGAAAATGGTGTTGATCCCCTCCTGCGCGCTGTCCCAGGTCCACGGCAGGCTGACGATCTGGGGAGGTACGACGGAGTCGATGGCGACCGAGCGAACGCCCTGCGGGTGCCGGCGCAGATAGGTGAGGGCCAGGTCGGTGCCGTACGAGTACCCGTAGACGTTCCACCGGCGGATGCCCAGCGCGCCGCGCAGATCGGCGAAGTCCGCCGCGTTCTCGGTGGTGTTGTAGGCGCTCAGGTCGACGCCGGCGGCCGTGAGGCGGTTCCGGCACTGGTCGGCGGCGCGCACCAGGCGGCGTCCGGTCGACGGCGCGTCGTAGCGCAGGCCGACGGCCTCCGCGTAGAAGCGGTCGATCTCCGGGCAGGCGAGGTTCGGCCGGGCGTGGAGCGTTCCGCGCTGGGCCATGACGATCAGATCGCGGTCCTTGTTCACCCCGGCGCCGATCAGGAACGGCATGTCGTCGATGGCGTCGCCGCCGGGACCGCCGGTCATGAACACCACGGGGTCCTTGGCGGGCTTCGCCGAGACGGCGGGGACGATCACGACGGTCAGCCGGATCGTCCGCCCGCCGGGGTGGGCGCGGTTCTCGGGAACCTCCAGGAACCCGCACCGACCGGGGACCGGCTCGGGCGTCGTCGGGCAGGGACCCGGTACGAAGTGCGCGGGTGTCCCTGGACGGGGCCCGCCGCCCGGGGTCGTCGCGGCGTGGCCCGGTGCCGGGGCCAGGGCTCCGAGGAAGGCCACACCCGCCGCGACGACGGCCGCCCGGGTGCGTGCGGTGCGGGCGAGCCGCGATGGGGAGCGGTACGGAGTCCGCTCCGGGGCGGATCCATGACGGCCCGCGCTCCTGCTGGTCCTGCTGTCGTCGTCCCCGTGAACGGACGGCGGACAGCTCCTTCTGATGCCGTGTTCCCTCATGCGATCCCGTCTCTCCGGCATCCCCGGCACCGCCGTGCTGCGGGCGGGCGCCACGTGGGCCAGCCTGGGCGCGCGGACGGAGGTCCACCACTCGTGACCTCCACTCGGAGCAGTCCTCGGCCGCGGGGACGGGGTGCTGTCCCCCGGCCTTCCCGCGGCCCGGTTCGCCGCGACGGAGAGGGGGCCGGCGTGGAGACTGGGACCGGGGTCGCGAGGGATGCGGTGACCGCACGGACCCGGTGCGTTCGGTCCCCCTGGGCCCGTCGGATCGTTCCCGTGGAGGAGTGGGCCATGAAGGAATACCTGGTCGAGCTGACCACCGCGGTGCCCGACGGCACCGATCCGGCGGAGGTCGAGCGACGTCGCGCCGCCGAAGCCGTACGGGCCGGGGAACTGGCCGCGCAGGGGCGGTTGTTCCGGTTGTGGCGCCCGGCGGGCGAGCTTCGCAGCATCGGGGTGTGGCGTGCCGAGGACGAGCCGGAGCTGCGCGAGAAGGTTCTCGGGAGCCTGCCTCTGTGGCCGTGGATGACGGCGGTGATCACCCCGCTGGAGTCGCACCCCAACGATCCGGGCCGGACGGTCTGAGTCCCCACCCCGCAGAGGCAACCGCCTTTCAACCGGCCCCAGTTGACGCAGGGCCTCCTTGCGGGGCGCAGCACGCCCGCTTGCAAGTGGAACCAGTTCTGCTTACCGTGTCAAGCGGAACCAGTTCCGGATATGTGGTCGGCGCTGCGCTGCGCCGCGGGCCGGACAGGCGGAACGGCACGGAGGGCGAGAGAGATGACGCGAACGGCAGGACCGCTCCAGGGCGCGGTGGCCCTCGTCACCGGCGCGAGCAGCGGCATCGGCGCCGCGACGGCGCGAGCCCTCGCCGCGGAGGGAGCGGCCGTGGCCCTTCTCGGGCGACGGCGCGAGCGTCTGGAGCAACTCGCGGGCGAGCTGCGGGCGAAGGCCGGGACCGCGTGCGTGGTGGCGGCCGACATCACCGACCAGGGACAGGCGGCCGGCGCCGTCGAGGACGTCGTCTCCGAGCTGGGCCGCCTGGACACCGTGGTCAACAACGCCGGGACGATGGGGGTCGGCCCGGTGGCGGACTCCCCGCTCGACGAGTGGGAACGGATGATCGAGATCAACGTACGGGGTCTGCTGTACGTGACCCACGCGGCGGTGCCGCATCTGCTGCGGGCCGCGGAGACCTCGCCCCGCGGGGTGGCGGACCTGGTCAACATCAGTTCCACGGCGGGCCGGGTGGCACGGCCGGGCACGGCCGTCTACAACCTCACCAAGTTCGGCGTCATCGGCTTCACCGAGGCGCTGCGGCAGGAGCTCATGCGGGAACGGGTGCGGGTGAGCGTGGTGGAGCCGGGCACGGTGGACACCGAACTGAGTTCGCACCTTCGCGACGGTGCCCGTGAAGCCGTCGAGCGGCAGGTGGAGGGGCTGGAGTTGCTGCGCCCTCAGGACATCGCCGACGCCGTCTCGTACATCGTCACGCGTGACCGCCGGGTCGCCGTCAACGAGATCCTCGTACGCGCCGCCGACCAGACCTGGTGACGGTCTTCGAGAGTCTCCGCCCGGCGGGCCCTTCGGGAGCGGGAGGCCTGGCGGAGGCGGTGCGGGGGTGCCGGGGATCAGGTCGGGTGAAAGGCCGAGGGTGGTTGGGTGAGGGGCCGAGGGTGGTCGCCCGCGATTCCGCTCGTGCCTCCGCCGACCGGACAGAACCGGACCGAACTGGACCGGACCGAACTGGAGCGAACCGGACCGGGTCAGTCCTTCACGATGCCGTGCAGGAGTAGGTCGATGAGGCGCGTCGCCAACTCGCGCTGTCCCTCGGCGCCCGCCATCAGGCTGATCCCGCCGAGAGCCATGAGTACGTCCTGCGCCTCGATCCCCGGGCGGGCCACCGACGGGCCCACGACCGGCGTGAGCAGGCGCGCGATCGCGTCGGCGAGCATCGCCCGCGTCTCCAGCCTCTCGCCGTCCTCGGCCAGCACCGCGCGCAGCGCGTCGGCCATGCCCTCCTTGGCGGCCATGAAGTCGATGAATCGCTCCATCCACGCCCGCAGCGCGTCCAGGGGAGGCCGCGTCGCCGCGAGACGCGGTGCCGCCTCGCACAGCCGTTGCACCTCATGTCGGTAGATCGCCGCGACCAGCAGTTCCTTGGAGGGGAACCGCCGGTAGAGCGTGCCGACGCCCACACCGGCGGATCGGGCGATGTCCTTGACCGAGGCCCCCGCGCCGTCGCGTTCGAACGCGGCCGCCGCCGCCTCCAGGAGTCGGTCCTCGTTGCGCCGCGCGTCGGCCCGCAAGGGTCTGCGGGATCGCGTCGCGCCGCCCTCGTCGCCGGTCAACCGGACCTCCTGGACATGGCCGTAAACGGAACTGGTTCCGTCTGAGAGGTTACGGCAGCACCCCGCCCCCACGCCACCGGCTACCCCTGCGTCGCCACCGCGCGGCCGGGAGCGCTTCCGGTGTCTGCCGGGATGCCCGGTCGTCGTTCACGCCCGCGGCGACGGCCTCGGGCCGCTACTTGAGGAGTTCCAGCAGGCGATCCGCGACGATCGCCGCGGAGTGGGGGTTCTGCCCGGTCACGAGGTTGCGGTCCTCGACCATGTACGGCTCCCACACGGGGCCGCGGCTGAAGTCGACGCCGACCTGCTCCTTCAGCTCGTCCTCCAGCAGCCACGGGGCCTTGGGGGCCAGACCGACGGCCGTCTCCTCGTCGTTGGTGAAGCCCGTGGCGCGATAGCCCGCGAACGGGGACCTGCCCTGGATCCGGGTGGACAGCAGGGCTGCGGGGGCGTGACACACGATGGCCAGTGGCCTGCCCGAGGCGAGCTGGGCCGTCAGCAGCCGGCCGGCGTCGGCGTCGTACGCCAGGTCCGACATCGGGCCGTGACCGCCGGGGAGGTAGACGGCGTCGTAGTCCTCCAGGCGGACGTCCGACAGCTTCAGCGGCCGGCGCAGCGCTTCCGCGGAACGGATGATCTCCTCCAGCTCCAGCGCCGTCTCCTCGCCGCCGACCATGGAGGCGCGCAGGCTCATCATGTCGACGGTCGGCGTCACGCCGCCCGGAGTCGCGACCACGACCTCGTGCCCGGACTCCGTGATGGACTTGAATGGCATGGCGAATTCCTCGGCCCAGTAGCCGGTCGGGTACCGGGTGCCGTCCTTGAGCACCCAGTACGTCGCACCCGTCATGATGAAGAGCACTTTCGCCATTGCTTTTCGCCTCCTTGGCCCCGGTCGGTTCGTCGCGGTGGCGTTCGCGGCGCTCGGGGCATGCGTATCCGGCCCGGCGCGTTCCAGCCTAGGGACGGGGCGGGATCGGCGCATGCGGGCGGACAGCGGTCACGCGGTGTACGAGGTCGCGTCGGCCGGTCCGTGCGGCGGATCGGAATCCGTAGGAGTACCGACGGCTTCGTCGGAGGGGGCGACTCGTTCCGGCGCCGGGCGGTCGCGGTCTCCGAGCGCCAGGCGATCCAAGACCCCGGGATGTCGATCCGCGCTCGCCGCACCCGGTGGCGCGGCGGGCAATGGGGGAGCAGGCGACCAACAGGGCTCCGATGAAGGCCCGTTGGAGGGCGCGGAGCGGGTCGGCGGGTTCAGAATCCGCTGATCCTGGCCACGAAGTAGCCGGCGACGATCACCGAGCCCACGACGATGAACGTGAGCCACAGATAGGGGTGTTCCCAGATGCCGCCGTCGGGCCGCTCCTGATGCGCTTCCGCGATGGAGCCCTCGACGGGCGGCGTCTCACCGGGGGGTACGAGTGGATGTGTCATGTCTCAACGGTCCGTCCGAACGGCGGGCGGCGCATCTTCGCACGAGCCCGCGCCGCTCGCTCGCGGACGGGGACGACGCCACCCGACGTCGTGCGGCACCGAATCCACGGCGCAGGGCCCTCGGCGGATGAGGCGCGAACCGGAGACCGGCCCTTTGCGTGAATCGTTGACATGACCCTGCCTTGTGGCTAGCTTCACGGGCAGTTCTCGTCCGTGCCCCCAGGTGCTCGCGGCCCAGGGGTCCCGCCCTCGCGTACGTATCGCCGGGCGCCCTGTCTCGACGACGCGACAACGTTGTCGATCCCCGACCGACTGATCAAGTGCCGTGTTCCACCAGGAAGACAACGTTGTCAGTCAGCTTCGACTCCCGCTCCCGAGTAGAGGAGAAACCCCCCGTGATGACACGACTGTCGAGACCACCGGGAAGGGCCGCGATCGGCTTGCTCGCGGCTGCGGCACTGGCTGCCGCCGGGCTGTGCGCACCCGCGTGGGCTGCCGGAAAGGCGGCGCTCGTCGCGTCGCCCGCCACCGTGGTCAACCCCTTCATCGGCACCTCGAACCAGGCCGACGACTTCCCCGGCGCCGACGTGCCGTTCGGCATGGTGCAGTGGAGCCCGGACACCCCCTCGCGCCCCGACGGCGGCGGTTACGAGTACAACGACTCGTCCATCACCGGCTTCAGCCTCACTCACATCGCCGGGCCCGGCTGCGGCGCGGCCGGCGACGTACCGGTGCTGCCCACGGTCGGCGCCGTGAACACCGGCGCGACGGACGCGTTCTCGCACGCCAACGAGTCGGCCACGGCGGGGTCGTACAAGGTCGCCCTCAACAACCAGGTGACCACCGAACTGACCACGACGACACGCAGCGGGATGGCGCGCTTCACCTTCCCGTCCAGTACCCAGTCCAACCTGATCTTCAAATTGACGGACAGTCAGAACAGCGCCTCCTCGACGCAGTTCACCAAGGTGTCGAGCACCGAGGTGAGCGGCCAGGTCACCAGCGGGCACTTCTGCGGCGCGGGGAACACGTACACGGTGTACTTCGACATGGTCTTCGACCAGCCGTTCGCCTCCCAGGGCACCTCGATCGCCAAGACGCCGGCCGCCAAGCCCGCACGGCCCGGCACGGCGTCCAAGAACGCGGCCGAGAAGCCCAACAAGCCGGTACTGCACGGCAAGATGCCCGCCGCCGCGACACCGAAGGCCGCCAAGGACAGCGCCTCGCCGAACGCCGCCGCCTCGAACGGCTACGTCACCTTCAACACCACCGGCAACCCGGTGGTGCAGGCCAAGGTCGGCATCTCCTACGTCTCGGTGGCGAACGCGACGGCCAACCGGGCCGCGGAGAACACCGGGTGGGACTTCAACGCGACCCGCAGCGCCGCGCAGAACGCCTGGAACAGCACGCTCGGCAAGATCCAGATCGCCGGCGGGACGACCGCGCAGCAGCAGATCTTCTACACCGCGCTCTACCACTCACTGCTGCACCCGAACGTGATCAGCGACACCAACGGCCAGTACTACGGCTTCGACGGCAAGACCCACACCGTGGACTCAGGGCATCAGGCGGTGTACGCCAACTACTCCGGGTGGGACATCTACCGTTCGCAGGCCCAGCTCGAAGCCCTGGTCGCTCCCCAGGTCGCCTCGGACACCGCGCAGTCGATGGTCGACGACTACGCGCAGACCGGGATCTTCCCCAAGTGGTCGGAGAACAACGGTGAGTCCTACGTCATGGTGGGCGACCCGGCGGACGCCATCCTCGCCGACTACTACGCCTTCGGCGCCAGGAACTTCGACACGGCGACCGCACTCGCCGACATGATCAAACAGGCGAGCACCGCCAACAACGACCGGCCGGGCCTCAACTACCTCAACTCTCCCGGCTACATGCCGCACGACGGCAGTTACGGCTGCTGCAACTTCTACGGCCCCGTGGCCACGACGCTGGAGTACAACACCGCCGACTTCGCGCTCTCCGCCCTGGCCGGGTCACTCGGCGACTCCGCCGACCAGAAGACGTACGCCAACCGCGCCCAGGGCTGGCGCAACGTTCTCAACCCGGCCTCCGGCTTCGTCGAGCCCCGCAACGCCGGCGGCTCCTGGACCGGCGGCTTCGATCCCACCAGCGGCACCGACATGGTCGAGGCCGACTCCTGGATCTACACCGGGATGGTTCCGTTCAACCTCGGCGGCCTGACGCGCGCCAAGGGCGGCAACACGGCGATGAGCCACTACCTGGACACCGTGCTGCGCAGCTACACGGGGGACAAGGGCTATGCGTGGGTCGGCAACGAACCCAGCATCGAACTGCCCTGGGAGTACGACTACATCGGGCAGCCCTACAAGACGCAGGGGACCGTGCGGGCGATCCAGGACCAGATCTGGTCGAACACGCCCGGTGGGCTGGCCGACGGCAACGACGACCTCGGCGCGATGAGCGCGTGGTACGTGTGGTCGGCACTCGGCATGTTCCCCGAGACCCCGGGCACCTCCGACCTGGCCCTGGGCTCACCCCTGTTCACCCAGGCCGTGGTCACGCTCCCGTCGGGCGCCACCCTGACGATCAACGGCGCCGGCGCCGCCGACAACGCCCCCTACGTCCAGTCCGCGACCTGGAACGGCAGCTCCTGGAACAACGCCTACGCCCCCGCCTCGGCCATCACCTCGGGCGGCACCCTCAACTACACGCTCGGCACCGGCGCCAACACGTCCTGGGCCACGGCCGCGTCCTCGGCCCCGCCCTCCTACGCCGGTGACACGACGGCCCCCGCCCTGGCCCGTACAGGTCCCGTCACCTCCGCGGTGGCGGCCAACCTGTGCGCCGACGTGGCGAGTTCCTCCACCACCGACGGCACCCACGTCCAGCTCTGGACCTGCAACAGCACGTACGCCCAGGACTGGACCGTCGCCGGTGACGGGACCGTCCGCAGCCTCGGCAAGTGCCTGGACGTGGACCACAGCGGGACCACCAACGGCACGCTCGTCCAGCTGTGGACGTGCAACGGCACCGGCGCCCAGCAATGGACCACGGGCGCCAACGGATCGCTGGTCAACCCTCAGTCGAAACTGTGCCTCGACGACCCCAACTCCACGACGACGACCGGCACCCAACTCCAGATCTACACCTGCAACGGCTCGGCGGCCCAGAACTGGAAGCTGCCGAGCTGATCCACCGGTACTCCCGGCGGCGCGGCGCGTGATGCCCGTGGGCCCCGGCTCCTCGGCCGGGGCCCACGGGCACGCACCAGGTAGGCCGCCGTGCGGCTGTGTCGACGGCTGCTACGCCAGGCCGTGGCTGGTGCGCCAGGCCGTGCCGTGTCCGGCGCGGGCTTCTGAAGTGTCGGAGGTCACGGTTTCGGTACCCGGCCCGCGGATCACTCGGATGACCTAGGGTTCCGAGCAGGCCGCCTGGCCTCCTGCCGAGAAGGATGTGCTCCGTGGCTGGTGACAGCGTTTCAGATCGTCTGGTCGACTTGCTGACGGTCCGAGGGGAAGACCTCGGTGTCGAGTGGTCGGACAAGGTCGCCGGATCCCTGGGCGGGCGGGTGAGCCGCGCCGAGGTGCAACGGGAGCTGAAGGAGATCTACACGGCGCTGGTGGCCGCCCTCACCGAAGGCAGTCTTGACGGGCGCGGGGAGTCGTTCGGCGAGGTCCGCGCGCTCCTGACCGAACTGTCGCGCAACCGCGCCCACCAGGGCTTCACTCCCACCGAGACCGCGGTGAGCGTCCTCGCTCTCAAGGAGGTCCTGGAGCCGGCCCTGTCCGGCGCCGACGGCGACCTCCAGGCGTACCTGAAGTTCTCCGCACTGCTGGACACCCTGGGCCTGTTCACGATCGAGATCTACACCCGTACCCGCGAGGAGCTGATATCGGCGCAGGCCGAGCAGCTGCTGGAGCTGTCCACACCGGTCGTGAAGCTGTGGGACGGGGTGATCGGTGTTCCGCTGGTCGGAACCCTGGACTCGGCGCGCACGATGGTCGTGATGGAGAAGATGCTCCAGGCCTTGATCGACACGGGGGCCGAGCAGGCCATCATCGACATCACCGGTGTGCCCGCGGTGGACACCGAGGTCGCCCAGCACCTGCTGAAGACCGTGGTGGCGGCCCGGCTGATGGGCGCCGAGTGCACGATCTCCGGAATCCGTCCGCAGATCGCGCAGACGATCGTGGCACTGGGGATCAACTTCGGTGACATCGTCACCAAGGCCACCTTGGCCGATGCCCTGCGGCACGCGCTGCGCCGCTCCGGTGTCACGTTCTCCCGCACGGCGCCCCAGGCCGGTGCTCGGTGACCGAGCGTGTTCCCATTCTCCAGATCGGGCAGGTGCTGCTGGTGTCGATCCAGACGGACCTGGACGACCAGTCGGTGATGCTCCTTCAGGACGACCTGGCGGCCAAGGTCGTCGAGACGGGCGCCCACGGAGTGGTCATCGACATCACCGCGGTGGACATAGTCGACTCCTTCGTGGGCCGGATGCTGGCCACCATCGCGTCCATCTCGCGTCTCCTGGACGCGCAGACCGTCGTGGTGGGTATGCGTCCCGCCGTCGCCATCACCCTGGTCGAGCTCGGGCTGTCCCTCGGCGGCGTACGGACCGCACTGTCCCTGGACAAGGGACTGCGGCTGCTGGAACAGGCCCGCGCCCAGTCCCTCGGGACGGCGGAACCCGACTCCGCGGCCGGTCACGGCGCCGACGGCGCCGTGCCGGATGTTGCGGCAGGCCTGTGAACGGCGCCTCCAGCGCCTCGGAGACGCTGGAGATCACGGCCAACGCCGGCGTGGTGCAGGCCCGCCAGCGGGTGCGGGCCCTGGCGCAGGAGTGCCGCTTCTCCCTGGTCGAGCAGACCAAGCTGATCACCGCCGCGAGTGAGCTGGCCCGCAACACCCTCATCCACGGCGGCGGCGGCACCATGACCGGAGGCCTGGTGGAGGAACGCGGCCGGCGCGGCGTGCGCCTGGTCTTCAGCGACCGGGGACCCGGCATCCCTGACGTGGATCTGGCCCTGACCGACGGCTGGACCTCGGGCGCCGGCATGGGCCTCGGTCTGTCCGGCTCCAAACGACTGGTCGACGACTTCGTCCTGGAGACCGCCCCCGGACAGGGGACCACGGTGACCGTCACCAAGTGGTCGCGATGACGGGCACGGACGCGGCGATGTTGATGGACTGCGAGGACGTGGCCTGGTTCCGCGATCAGCCGGAAGCCGCCCGTGGCGTCGCCGCCGCCCTGGGCCGGCGTATCGGCCTGGGGGAGCAGCGCAGTTCCCAGCTCGTGCTGGCAGTGGCCGAACTGGCAGGCAACATCGCCAAGCACGCCGTCGACGGCTCTTTGCTCCTGCGCGTGGTGCGCAACGAAGCCACCGCGGGGGTGGAAGTGCTGGCCGTGGACGGCGGCCCGGGAATCGCCGACGTCCCGGCGGCTCTCGCGGACGGCATGTCGACCGCCGGCACCCTCGGCATCGGCCTCGGCGCGGTCCGACGCCTGGCCGACTCCTTCCACATCCACTCCCAGCCCGGCCTGGGAACCGTACAACTCGCTCGTTTCTGGCCGCGTCCCGCACACCCCTCGGTAGCCGGAGAGCCCGCCGTGGGAGGCATCACCCGGCCGATCGGCGGCGAGCAGGTCTGCGGCGACGCGTGGGCCGCCCGCACGGACACCGGCGAGGAGCCACCCGTCTCGCACACCGAGAAGGCGGCTCGTCCCGATCCGTCCGGCCCCGCCGGCTGGTCCGCCCTGACCGGCGTCCGCCCGTCCTCACGCCTGCTGCACGCACCCTCTGATCGGGGCTCCCTCGCGCGCCCAGGCCGCTCGGGTCGTCCCACGGCGGTGCGCGCCGCCGTCGCCGGACCGGGCACCGGCGTGCTGATCATGTCCTGTGACGGGCTGGGCCATGGACCCATGGCCGCCGTGGCTGCCCAGGCGGCCATGCACGCCTTCAGGACGGGAACCGCCCGCACTCCGGAAGCGGCCATGGAGCAGGTGCACCGCGCTCTGCGCGGAACCCGCGGCGCGGCGGTGGCCATCGCCCGTCTGGAGCCGGACGGCCGACTGCTGTTCTGCGGCGTCGGGAACATCACCGCCGCCCTGGTCACCAGCACCAGCCGCAGCACGTTGCTGTCCCATCCGGGCATCGCCGGTCACCAGATACACCAACTGCGCACCTACGAGCACCACTTGCCCCGACACGGGATCCTGGTGATGCATTCCGACGGACTCAGCGAACGCTGGGCCCAGAGCGACCTGGCGGGCCTGCTGCACCACCCGCCCGCCCTGATCGCCGCCGCGCTGATGCGCCAGGCGGGAACCCGCCGGGACGACGCCAGCGCGGTGATCGCCAAGGCGGCACGGTGAACATACCCGCCCCGCGCACCCATCCGTACACCGCCGGCGCCAGCGCCCTGCTGGTGACACCGCTCAGCACCGAACACGACATCTTCACCCTGCGCCGCCACGCCAAGACCATCGCTTCGGCCGTCGGCCTGGACGACCGTGATCAGGTACGCCTGGCCACCGCGCTGAGTGAGCTGGGACGCGACCTG
The DNA here is from genome assembly GCF_055559015.1 of Streptomyces sp. NPDC024698. NCBI lineage: Bacteria > Bacillati > Actinomycetota > Actinomycetes > Kitasatosporales > Streptomycetaceae > Streptomyces > Streptomyces sp. NPDC024698. Next base: position 205,396 of record NZ_JBVHLK010000010.1, read on the forward strand.
CTGCGCCCTTCCGCGATGACGGCCGTGTTCAGTCTCCAGCGCGAGCCGGCCACGCTCCGCACTCATCTGCAATGGCGCGACGACCGCGTCCCGGGCAGCGAGTCGCTGACCGCCGTCACCCGGCTGCTTCCGCAGACCCGCTACGAGCCGGCCCTCGACCACCAGGCCCTCTCGGACGGTGGCCGGATAGAGATCGTCTGCCCCATCCCCGAGCTCGCCGCCCGGGACCTGACGGTGGAACACGTCCTCGCCCTCCTGGAGTCGGACGGTCCCGCCAGCGCCATCGACGACCTTCAGGCACAGTCCCGCGACCTGATCAACGCACTCCAGGAAGCCCACGCCCAACGCGACGAACTGGAACGCCTCAACGAGGAACTGACCGATACCAACGCCGGGGTGATGGCCCTCTACGCGGAACTGACCGTCGAGCACAAGGACGTCGTGGAACGCTTCGGTGAGGAGCACGAACTCGCCCTGGCCCTCCAACGGACGTTCCTGCCCGCTCACCTGCCCCAGAGCCCCGGCGCGGAACTCGCGGTGCGCTACCTCCCCGCCGCCACCGCGGCCGAGATCGGTGGTGACTTCTACGAAGCCGTCACCACCCCGCAGGGGCTGCTCCTTGCCGTCGGGGACGTCGTGGGCCACTCCCTCCAGGCCGCCATGGTCATGGGCGAACTCCGCCACGCCCTGCGGGCCTACGCGGCGCAGAACCTTGCCCCGCACATCCTGCTCCAGCACCTGGACCACCTCCTCGGGCTGCACCAGCCGGGGTGGACGGCCACCGTGTGCATCGTCCTGGTCGACGCCGACCACGCGCGCCTGCACGTCGCCAACGCCGGCCACCTGCCACCGCTGCTCCTGGGGCCCGACGGGGTGCCCCGGTATCTGAGGGAACACGGCCCGCTCCTGGGGCTGGGCCTGCCGCAGCCCATGGCCGTCAGCCATCGCGTCGAACCGGGCAGCCGGCTCGTCATGATCACCGACGGGCTCATCGAGACCCGCGACACCGAACTCAACGAGCGCCTCGACACTCTGAGCGCCGTCGTGGCCGAAGGGCCCGGGGAACCGGAGGCCCTGTGCGCTCACCTGGTGGAGGCCTTCGGAGAGGACCCCGACGACGACATCATCGTCTTCGCCGCCCGCCTCCATCCGCCCCGGCCACCGGAGTCCGGACCCGACTGACCACCCGATGCCCGGTCGGCAGACCGGTCGTCCGCGGACAGCACGAGGGCGGGCGGCGAACAGATTTCTCCTCTGTTCGCCGCCCGCCCTCGTGCTGTGCCGTGAGCTCAGATCGTGCGCAGACCGGTGTAGTAGCCGCCGAGCCGCTCGTGATAGTCGGCGTCGCCGAGGTCCTTGTCCTGGACGAACTCGGGGGAGTTCTTGATCTGGTCCTTGGTGAGCGCGACGTAGACCTTCCGCTCGTCCTGGTCGACCGACTGCACGGTGCCGGCGGGAAGCAGGACATGCTTGCCGAAGATCCATACGCCGGTGTCGACGACGAGATAGGAGGAGTCGACCTCGTCCGAGTGCTTGTCGACCTTTCCGATACCACCGTCGGTGGCCTCGACCTTGAATCCGATCAGGTCGGTGCCCGCGATGTAGCCGGTGGTCGGCTGGTAGCCCCAGATGCCGTCACTCATAAAAGACTCCTTCATCGAAATGCGTCGCAGCCCGCGGTCCGACCGCGGCTGCTGTTGAGGCGTCATCGAATGCGATGGCGTTTCTTCGATAAGCCTGGTTCCCAGGCCTTGAGGCCTCACACATTCTGCTCACGTGGAAATCCGTCTACGGCCGGAAACATGTGACGGCGGGCCGTGCTTTTCAGCCGGAGATCCATGAGTGCCCAAAGGCTTTTCTGTATCGCCCGGTTTGAAAAGGGAAAAGGGGGAGACACGGGGTAAGGAAAAGGGGGAGGCCAGTCAGGAATTCGATTCCACCCGGCCGATCCGGACCGCCAGGGCGGTGAACCGCCTGCGGATCAGCGGGCGATCGAGATCGCGAAGGGTGCGAATCCGCTGGAACGGATCACGTGCGGTACGAACAGGATCGCGGCCTCCGTGGCGCGGGCGGTCCGTATCCCGCCGAGGTCGGTGATCCACTCCTTGTGCCAGCCGAGGTCGACGAGCAGGTCGCGGACGGTCTGCTTCGCCTCCGGGTCCTCGCCGGAGAGGAAGGCGTCGGGAGCCTGGGTGAGCAGGGCCGGCTCGGTCATCACCGGGAAGAGCATGGTGTTGAGCGTCTTGACGACGTGCGTCTCGGGGAGCGCGACCTGGAGGTGTTCGGCGAGGCTGGAGCCGGGGTAGATCAGGTCGGCGGGGAGCCCGTCCGGTCCGTCGACGGTGGCGTTGGACACGTCGACGAGGATCGTGCCGCGCAGCTCCTCGCGCAGGGCGACGAGCCGCTCCAGCGAACCGGCACCCGGAGTGGCGTTGATGACGATCCGGGCCGTCCGGGCGGCGGCGGCCGCGGCGCCCGGAGCGCGGTCCGCCACGGTCACCTCATGTCCTGCCCGGGTGAGCGCCGCGGCCAGGTTGCCGCCGACACGGCCGTTTCCGAGAACTGCGATCGTGGTCATGATGATCTGGTCCTTCCGTGTACGGGGTCGTGATGTGCGGTCAGCGGGAGAGCGTGGCGACGGCCTGCGCGTGGACGCCGGGCGTGGCGGCGAGGAAGCCCTCGCTCAGCGGAGTCCAGGGACGGCCCTCGGCGTCGGAGATCCGGCCGCCGGCCTCGGTGACGAGCAGCGCCCCGGGCAGCAGGTCCGCGCGGGCGCCGGCGAACTGCCAGAAGGCGTCGATCCGGCCCGCGGCCACGTTCAGCAGGTGCAGGGTCGCGGGCACGGCGGTGCGGACGACGAGCGCGTCGAAGAGCATCGCGGTGATCGAGGACCCGACGCGGCGCACCACCGACTCGTCCTCGTCCGGCCGGGCCTGGCTGGTGGCCACGATGCTCAGGCCGAGGTCCGCGGTCGGGGAGACGTGCAGCGGCCGGCCGTCGAGGTGGGCGCCCGCGCCGGTCAGCGCGGTGTAGGTCTCGCCGGTCATCGGCAGGTGGACCACGGTGAGCACCGGAGCGTTGTCACGCACGAGGGTGGCGGTCACCGCCCACTCCGGCAGGGCGTGCAGGTGGTTGACGTTGCCCTCGGCCGGATCCACGACCCACCATTCGCCGGGCGGCAGCTCTCCGCCGTCCAGTTCGTCCTCCACCCAGCCGGCGTCCGGACGCAGGTCGGTGAGCCGGGGGCGCAGGATGGCGAGGGCCGTGTCGTCGTTGGCGGCGAGCGCTCGCATCAGTTCGTCACGGGTCGCGTGGTGGACCACCTCGCCGAAGCGCTCTCGTAGTGCCGAGCCGGCCGCGCGCACCGCGATCGCGGTCCGGTCGAGCAGGTCGGCGTCCGAGGTGGTGACGTCAGTGGTCCGAGGCGTTGCGGACATGGCGGAACTCCCGTGTGAAGAGGGGCGATTGGGCCGGTCGGGCGAGGCGGTGTGTTCCCGTCCCGCGCTCTGATCTCGAAGGTATAGAGGCTCATCGTTAACTTCAAATGCATGTCAAGCACGGATAGGATTACTCGCATGCAACTGGATCTGAACCTGCTCACCGCGCTGGACGCGCTCCTGGAGGAGGGGAGCGTGGCCGGGGCGGCCGCCCGCCTGCACGTCACCGCCCCCGCGATGAGCCGGAGCCTGGGCCGCATCCGGCGCACGACCGGGGACCAGATCCTGGTGCGCACCGGCCGCACGATGACCCCGACCCCGTACGCGATCGCCGTCCGGGAAGAGGTGCACGAACTGCTGCACCAGGTCCACGGTGTGCTCGCACCGAGCCGCGAACTCGATCTGGCCACGCTGGAACGCACGTTCACGCTCCGCTGGCACGACTCCTTGGTCGCCTTGAGCGGCCCCGCACTCCTCGCGGCCGTCCGCGCCCAGGCGCCCGGTGTGCGCTTGCGCTTCCTCGCGGAATCCAGCGTCGACACACCCGAGTTGCGGCGCGGCGAGGTCGACCTGGAGGCGAACGCCAACCGCCCGAGCGAACCGGACATCCGGGTCGAGAACGTGGGCGAGACCCGCCTGGTCATCGTCGTGAGACAGGGGCACCCCCTCACCCGCGCCGGGACCGTCACCGCGAAGCGGTACGCCGCCGCCGAGCACGTCACCATCTCGCGACGCGGAAACCTCAGCGGTTCCCTGGACGACGCGCTAGCACGGCTCGGCCTCACCCGCCGCGTCGTGGCCACCGCGCCCACGGAGGCGGCCGCGCTGGAATTCGCGCGCGGCTCGGATCTCCTGATCAGCGTTCCCGAAGCCACCACGCGGTCAGCGGTCGCCGACCTCGGCCTGGTCGTCCTCCCCCTCCCGCTCGAACTGCCACCGGCATCGATATACCTGTCGTGGCATCAGCGCTACGACACCGACCACGCCCATGCCTGGCTGCGCGGGCTGGCCCGAACCGCGCTGGCCGCGAGCGGAGCGTCGGCGGAAGCCGAAAGCCACGGAGTGAGGCTGTGACGGAGCACGGCCGTGCCCGTGGTCGTGGCGCACTCGGCCAGGGGTGTTGAGTCGCTGGCCACACGGGTGCGGGGTGACCTGCCACGCATATGCCACTGCGCAACGTGACAGGCATGTGGGCAGGGCGTGATCTTGCGTCCCGAACCTGCATCGACTTGAAAGGAGTGGGCGTGAACGCTCGCTTCGGCATGAAGCGGAAGACGGCTCTCGGCGTCACCGCGCTCATCGCGATCGCGGCCTCGGCCCTGCCGGCGGTGGCCTCCGTGGCCCCTGACGCGGCCCGGGCCGGTCATGACTACTGGGGCGTGGTCTCCCGCAACGAGATCGGCTCCCCCGAGGTCGCGCTGCGGCGCGGACCGTTCGCCACGGTCGGCCTCGACAACACGATCTCGAAGCCGCCGTACGGCGACGGAAGTCTCGGCATCCAGGTGGCGGACGCCGCCACGAGTCTCAGCCCGGGGAGCGAGAAGGCGTTCTTCGGCGACGAGGTCGACTTCGTCGGCCAGAACTTCCTCGACGTGGACCAGATCGGCTTCCACGTCTTCCAGACCGCGTTCAACGTGGAGAACGGCGGCGTGCGGAACCTGCCGAACATCTCCATCGAGATCAACCCGCACCTCACCGGGCACCCGACCGACACCTTCGCCACGGTGGTGTGGAGCCCGGACGGCGTCGTACCCAACCGCTGGAGCCCCTACCTGGACGCCACCACCACCGGCACGTGGCGCATCACCGGCGACACGGGCGACATCACCGGCTGCAACCAGACCACGGAGTGCACGTTCGCGCAGCTGAAGGCCGCCCTCAATGACGGCGGCGACAAGCCCACCGTCGACACCGTCGGCGTCAGCAAGGGTCGCGACTATTTGTGGTCCGGCGCCGTCGACGGGCTGCGGCTGAACCGCACCATCTACGACTTCGAAGCAGGTGGAGTAACCACCCGCCGCGCCAGCCGCTGATCCGCTCGACTGGGGCCGGCCTCCTTGCCGGATGCCTGTGTCGTCGAGCCGCACACGTCGGCCGGTGACAACTCCGCCGCCGGGACCGGGAATTCGCGGCCCCGGCGGCCATGGCGACACGGCCGACTTCTGTCGTACCGTCGTCACTCGACTCCCGGTTGATCCATGCGGTTGTCCATGTGGGAACAGGGGGAATTCGGGTCGGGCCCCGGGCCCCGGGTTCCGGGGTCAGGGGTGAAGCAGCGTCTTGACCATGGCGTCCTCCTTGGCCTGGAACATCGCGTATGCCTTGGGGGCGTCCTCCAGCGGCATGTCGTGGGTCTTGAAGGTGTCCACGCCGAGCGGATCGGCGTCGGTCAGCAGCGGCAGGATGTCCTCGACCCAGCGCCACACGTTCGCCTGGCCCATCCGCAGCTGGATCTGTTTGTCGAACATGGTCAGCAGCGGCATGGGGCTGGCCGCCCCGCCGTACACGCCGGAGACCGAGACCGTGCCCCCGCGCCGTACGAGCTCGATGGCCGTGTGCAGGGCGGTCAGCCGGTCCACCCCCGCTCGCTCCATGAGCGGCTGGGCGACGCTGTCCGGAAGCAGGGTGGTGACCCACTGGGCGGCCTTGGCGAAGTGCGCTCCGTGAGCCTCCATCCCGACGGCGTCGATGACCGCGTCCGGTCCCCGCCCCTCGGTCAACTCCCGTACGGTCTCCTTCAGTTCGGCACCCTCGCGTCGGGCGTCGAAGCAGGTGACACCGTGTGCGGAGGCGCGGGTGAGCCGGTCGGCGACCGGGTCGATCCCGATGACCCGGCCGGCCCCGCGGTGCTGTGCGATCCGGGCCGCCATGTCACCGATCGGGCCGAGCCCGAGGACGGCCACCGTGCCGCCTTCGGGGATGTCGGCGTACTCGACCGCCTGCCAGGCCGTCGGCAGGACGTCCGACAGATAGACGAAGCGGTCGTCCGGCGGTCCGTCCGGGACCTTGATGGGCAGCTTGTTGCCGAAGGGGACCCGCAGCAGTTCCGCCTGGCCGCCCGGGACCTGGCCGTAGAGCTTGGTGTACCCGAAGAGTGACGCGCCGGTGCCGCGTTCGCGGACCTGTGTGGTCTCGCATTGCGAATGCAGCCCGCGGTCGCACATGTAGCAGTCGCGGCACGACACGTTGAAGGGGATCACGACGCGGTCGCCCGGCTTGAGGGCGTGGACCTCGGGTCCGACATACTCGACCACGCCCATGGGTTCGTGTCCCAGGATGTCGCCGGGGTCCAGATAGGGACCGAACAACTCGTAGAGATGGAGGTCGGATCCGCAGATGCCGCTCGACGTGATCCGTACGATCACGTCGTCGGGCTTCTCGATCCGCGGGTCGGGCACGGTCTCCACCCGGACGTCCCTCTTGCCGTGCCAGGTCAGTGCGCGCATGAGTGCTCCTTCTGTCGCGGGGTGCGGCCCCGTCGGGTCAGGCGCTCGTCGGCGGGCCCGGGATCTGCTGGTTGTACCGGCGTGCGGCCCGGTCGTTGAGTCCGCTGCCCAGCCTGCGGACCTTCTCCGTCCAGGTGGAGGCGGACCGATCGATGCCGTGGCCCTGCTCGATCCCGGGCCCGTCCGGGCCGGCGTTGCCGTGGGCCGCCGGGGAAGCGGGCAGGAGCCGGGCGGCGATCCCGCTGAGCCGGGTGACCGTTGTCGGTGCAACCCCGTGCGCCACGGAAGCGGCACGCGCGGCGGGAGTGAGCACCAGACGGGTCCTGCGCCTCTCCAGCGCCCGCACGATGCGCTCCGCCGCACGATCGGCGTCCATCGAGACGACGGGTGCCCCCGAGAGCGCGGAGAACCAGGCGAACTCCCGGGAGGAGTGTCCGCCGAACTCGGCCTGAAGATGTGAGCCGGTGCGCATCAGCCCGGGGTGGACGGTCGTGACGCTGAGGCTTCCTCCGGCCGTCTCGGCCCGCAGGCCCTCGCCCAGCGTCGCGACGGCGGCCTTGGCGCACGAGTACGGCAGCAGATGGGGTACGGCGAGCAGCCCGCCGACCGAGCCGATGAGACACAGCCGGCCCCCGGCCTCGCTCGCGCGCAGCGGCGGGAGTGCCGCCATGGCCGTGTTCACGGCGCCGCCGAAGATGGTGTCCATGGCGTCCTCGAAGGCACCGCTGCCGAGCGACGCCACCGGGGCCACCTGGATGACACCGGCATTGGCGACGACGACGTCCAGCCCGCCGTGCCGGGCGTCCGTCTGCCGGACCACCGACTCCACGGCCTGCCGGTCACGGACGTCGCACACGGCGGTGGAGAACTTCTTGCCGGTCCTTTCCTCCGCCCATGCGGCTCCGCGGCGCAGTTCGTCCCCGTCGCGGGCCGCCATCGTGACCAGGCAGCCGCGCTGGGCCAGGCGTGCGGACAGCAGCAGCCCGAGGCCCCTGGACCCGCCCGTGACCAGTGCGGAGAGGCCGGCCAGTTCCGACCGGCGTGGAGTCGATGTCACTTTCATCACCTCGCTGTCGGGGAGATCGGGAGAGGTCGGGAGGCCAGGAAGGTTCGGCATCGGGCGGAACCTCCGCCGCCGAAGGGCCGGGCCCGCTCGGCTCGCCCCCTACTCCCAGCGCGGCCGCTCCTGTCGGTCGCTGCGCTTGCTGCCGGAGCCGCCGAGCTGATGCGGGGTGAGGCGTTCGCTCTCGTTCGCGGCGCGGGGCACCTCGTTCGGTTCCCTGATCTCCGAGGTCTCGTGCGCGGGCCCCGATCGCGGAAGCCTGGGCTGCTCATGCGTCTGGGGCGGGCCCGGCTCGCGACGGCGTGCCCGGATGCCAAGGCCCACCGCCCACACAAGGGCTCCCACGATGACGAGGCCGCCCAGCAGGGCGCCCAGCGTGCCGATCGCGGCGTTCGACAGCGCGATGCTCCAGTATGCGTGGTTCATGGCGGCCGGGTACCCACGCTCCTGAAGCCCAGACTCCGGATCCTCCGGCGGTGCTCGGCCCGCGCCGGAACGGGTCTGCTTCCGGCAGCCGGGCCCTTTCCCCCCGTAGATCCGGTTTACGCGGGGGCGGGAGGGATACACGAGGTGGATGGTCGCGATGGGGCACTGGACAGGTGCTGAGAGACTGCCGGGCATGGATGTCGCTCGCAGGAACAATGTCACCGTCACCGGCAACCCTCGGGGGCGCACGGTGGTGCTGGCCCATGGGTTCGGATGCGATCAGAACATGTGGCGGCTGAAGGTGCCGGCCCTGGCCGAGGACTACCGGGTGGTGCTGTTCGACTACGTGGGTGCCGGCCGCTCGGACGCGGCCGCGTTCTCGGCCGATCGCTATGCCTCGCTGAGCGGCTACGCCCAGGACGTGGTGGAGGTGTGCGAGGCGCTCGATCTGTCCGACGCGGTGTTCGTGGGCCATTCCGTCAGCGCGATGGTCGGCGTACTGGCGGCCGACCTGGCCCCGGAGCGGATCGGGGCGCTCGTCATGGTGGCCCCGTCCGCGCGGTACATCGACGAGGACGGCTATCGCGGCGGCTTCAGCGCCGACGACATCGACGAGCTGCTGGCGTCACTGGAGTCGAACTATCTGGGCTGGTCGGCGGCGATGGCACCGGTGATCATGGGCAACGCGGACCGGCCGGACCTCGGTGACGAGCTCAAGAACAGCTTCTGCGCCACGGATCCGGAGATGGCGGCCGTCTTCGCCCGCACCACGTTCCTGTCGGACTCGCGGGACGACCTGAAGAAGGTGACGGTGCCGACCCTGGTGCTGGAGTGCACCCAGGACGTGATCGCTCCCCGGGAGGCCGGCGCCTTCGTGCACCGGGCGATCCCCGGTTCGACGCTCGTCACCCTGGACGCGTACGGCCACTGCCCGCACCTGTCCGCGCCCGAAGCCACCAACGACGCCGTCCGTACGTTCCTGGAGAGCCTGCGGTGATGTGCCGCGCCGGTCAGCACCCCGATCCGTACGAGGCCGACGACGAGAAGGTCTCCGGCGTCGCGTTCGCCTCACTGCTGGAGGACAGCGCCGAGGAGCTCTACGAGAGCGCGCCGTGCGGCTATCTGTCCACGCTGATGGACGGCACCGTCGCGAAGATCAACACCACCCTGCTGACCTGGCTCGGCCTGGAGCGCGACGCGGTGGTGGGCCGGATGCGGTTCACCGACCTGCTGACCGTGGGCGGCAAGCTGTACCACGAGACGCACTTCGCGCCGCTGCTGCGGATGAGGGGCGAGATCAACGGCATCGCCCTGGAGATCAAGCAGCCCGGCGGCCGGATGCCGGTGCTGGTCTCCTCCGCGGTCAAGTACGGCGGTACGGGCGAGCCCCTGCTGATCCGCACCACCCTCTTCGACGCCCGCGACCGCCGCGCCTACGAGGAGGAACTCCTGCGCGAGCGCAAGGCGGCCGAGGCGGCGCGCAAGCGGGCGGAAGCGGACCGGGCCCGGCTGGAGGACGCCCTCGCCGTCCTCCAGCAGTCGCTGCTGCCCGACATCCTGCCGCCGATCCCCGGGGTGGACACGGCCGCCCACTACCACACAGCCCATCCCGACCGGCTCGGCGGCGACTTCTACGATGTCTTCCCGATCGACGGCAAGCGCTTCGGATTCTTCCTCGGCGACGTGTGCGGCAAAGGGCCCCAGGCCGCCGCGGTCACCTCACTGACCCGCTACACCCTGCGCGCCGCCGCCCTGCACGACCCCGACCCGCTCTCCGCCCTGAGGACCCTCAATACCGTCCTCTACGAGCGGTACGCGGGCGGCAGCGGCGACCCGCGCTACTGCACCGCGGTCTTCGGCACCCTCGAACCCGACCCCGACACCGGGCACATCGCCGTCCACCTGGCCTCGGGCGGCCATCCGCCGGCCATCGTGCTGCGCGCCGACGGCACCGCCGCGTTCCTGCCGACTCCCGGCGGACTCCTCGTCGGCATCCTGCCCTCCGCCCCCTTCACCGCGGCCGGGACCGTCCTCGCCCCCGGTGACACACTCCTGCTCTACACCGACGGCATCACCGAGGCCCGTACGAGCGACGACCGGACCAGCCTGTTCGGCGACGAGGCTCTTCTCGCCTTCGCCGCCGACCTCGCGGGCAGACCCACTTCCGCCGTCGTCCAGGCACTCACCGGTCTGCTGCACAGCTTCGGAGACGGGCTCGACGACGACACCGCCCTGCTCGCCCTCGGCGTCCCGGCCCCCGACTCCCTGACGAAAAGCACCCGATGAGCCCACTGAAGATCACCACCCGAGATGCCGCCACCGGTCCCGTTCTGGAGATTTCCGGGGAACTCGACTACGACACCGCCCCCGAACTCAGGGAGTTGATCCCCACCGTCACCCTCCGGCCGGGCCAGCGCCTGACGTTGGACCTGGGCGGCGTGGAATTCTGCGACTCCAGCGGACTCAGCGCCCTGATCGCGGCCCACCACCACGCCCTCACCGCACACGCGGACACGGTGCTGGCGGCCGTACCCTCCAACACCCTGCGCCTCCTGCGGATCGCCGGACTCGACCAGATCTTCTCCGTCGTCCAAGGCGGCGACACCGGCCTCGGCGCGGGCCGGAGGCGTTGAACGCGGAACCGGATTCAGGGCGACGCGGCGCGGACCGCGGGACTTGATCCGTAGCGGAACGCGGGTTGGATGGGTGGAAGATCTGATTTCACCCGATCAGGTGGGGAGGCCAATCCGTCCGGCGCGCAGAACCGGATTCCCCGTGTGAGGGATGAAGAGAAGGACCGGAGAGCACGGCTCGGTGTGACGCGTCTGGCGCTGGGTGCGCTGAGCGGAGCGCTGGCCGGGTTCGCCGCGCTGGCGGTGGCCGAACTGGTCGCGGCAGCGGTACGTCCGCAGGCCAGTCCGGTCATCGCGGTGGGTGGCGCGTCCATCGACGCGACGCCCGCCCCGGTCAAGGACTGGGCGATCCGGCACTTCGGTACCAACGACAAGCTCGTGCTCCAGCTCGGCATTCTCGCCGTGCTCGGCGTGCTGGCTCTGACGCTGGGTGTGCTGGCGGTGCGGTTCCGGCGGGTCGGAGCCGCCGGGGTCCTTCTCTTCGGGGTCGTGGGGGCGGCGGCCGCCGTCAGCAGGCCCGACTCGACCGGCTTCACCGACGCGCTGCCCTCGATCGTGGGGGCGCTCGCGGGGGCACTGCTTCTGTATGCGCTGGTGAGCCGCCTGACCGCGGTGAGGCGGTCACCGAGGCCGGCGTCCGCGTCGGTGACGGAGGAGGTGACGGAGGAAGCGGAACGTGCTCTGCCCGCCTCCGAGGGCTGGGACCGGCGGGGATTCGTGCTGGTGGCCGCCTCCGCCGCGGCGGCCTCCGCCGTGGTCGGAGCGGTCGGCCGGTCACTGAACGCCTCGCGCGGACAGGACGCGGTCGCCTCACGCCGTACCGTCGTGCTCCCCAGTCCCCGGTCACCGGCACGAGCGGTGCCCAGAGGTGCTGGACTCCGCGTTCCCGGGATCAGTCCCTTCCTCACTCCGACCGGCGACTTCTACCGGGTGGACACCGCGCTGGTGGTGCCCAAGGTGGACGCCACCAGCTGGCGTCTGCGGATCCACGGCAAGGGCGTACGCCGTCCGGGTACCTACTCCTTCGACGACCTGCTCCGCAGGGAACTGATCGAGCGGGACATCACGCTGACCTGCGTGTCCAACGAGGTCGGCGGCCCCTACGTGGGCAACGCCCGCTGGACCGGCGTACGACTGGCCGATCTGCTGGCCGAGTGCGGGGTGAGACCTCCGTCCCGCGGCGGTCCCGCGGATCAGCTGATCGCGCGTTCGGTGGACGGCATGACGATCGGCAGTCCGGTCGAGGACCTCATGGACGGCCGCGACGCGATGCTCGCCCTCGGCATGAACGGCGAACCGCTGCCCTTCGAGCACGGTTTCCCGGTGCGGATGGTGGTCCCGGGGCTGTACGGGTTCGTGTCGGCCTGCAAGTGGATCGAGGACATCGAGCTCACCACCTTCGACTCCTACGACCCGTACTGGGTCAAGCGCGGCTGGGCCCGCAGGGCGCCGATCAAGACCGAGTCGCGCATCGACACACCCAAGCCGTTCGCCCGGCCCCGAGCCGGCACCGTGATGATCGCCGGGGTCGCCTGGGCCCAGCACCGGGGCATCGACAAGGTCGAGGTCCGCATCGACGACGCCCCTTGGCAGACGGCCCACTTGGCCGCCGAGGACACCCGCGACACCTGGCGCCAGTGGTCCTTTCCCTGGCAGGCGACCAAAGGCGCCCACACCCTCACCGTCCGTGCGACCGACCGCGCGGGCACCGTACAGACCGAGCGGCGCACGCGCACCATCCCCGACGGCGCCAGCGGCCGGCACTCCGTCGTCGTGAGCGTCGAGTGACCGCTCCCGCCCCCTGACAAGGGCCACGTGCCCTCAAAGACCACTTCCCTGCGACACCCCCGAGCGCAGCCGCCTCGTGCTGCGCCTTTCAACAGGAGAACATGATGAACACGCGTATCCGTCGTACCACCGGCCTTCTCGCCGCCGCCGCCGTGCTGCCCCTGGTCATGACCGCCTGCTCCAGTGGCAGCAGTGACTCGGGCAAGTCCGACTCCGCCTCGACGACGGCGGGTTCGGCGACCAAGAGCGCTGACGACATGGGTGGTTCGAGCGCCGGCGCGAGCAGCATGGACCAGCCCTTCGGCCCTGCCTGTTCCTCCGTTCCGAAGAACGGTGCCGGTTCCTTCGACGGCATGTCCAAGGACCCGGTCGCCACCGCGGCCTCCAACAACCCGGCGCTCTCCACCCTCGTGACGGCGGTGAAGAAGGCGGGTCTGGTCGACACCCTCAACAACGCCCAGAACATCACCGTGTTCGCGCCGACCAACGACGCCTTCGCCAAGATCCCGAAGGCCACCCTCGACAAGGTCCTGAACGACAAGGCCCAGCTGACGAAGATCCTGACCTACCACGTCGTGGGCCAGAAGCTGACCCCGAAGGACCTGGAGAACGGCTCCTTCACCACCCTGGAGAAGTCGAAGCTCATGACCTCCGGCTCGGGCGAGTCCTACACGGTCAACGACTCGGCCAAGGTCGTCTGCGGCAACGTGAAGACCGCCAACGCCAACGTGTACATCGTCGACACCGTCCTGATGCCCAAGAGCTGACACCGGCGCACGGCAACGGGCCGACGCGGTCGGACGGTCGGTGAACCAGAACGCAGGTTCTGGTTCACCGACCACAGCGCGGCCGGGTCACCGTGGTTGGCCGAGCACCGGTTTTCCGTCCCGGTCCGGTCCGGTCCGCGACGTCCGGGCCGCCCGGTTCGTGCGCAGTGCCGACCGGCCGTCGCGCCAGGCCGGCAGCAGGCGGGCGGCCAGTCGGTCCTCCAGATGGCCGGTGGCACGGATCCCGAACACCACGTCGGCCTCCAACTGCGGTTCGTCCTCCAGCAGTCCGGCGACCACTTCGTGGCGTACGACCTGTTCGTGGACCGCGTCCGCCTCGACGTGCTCGGTGTAGAACCGGACGGCCGCCGGACCTGCGTCCAGGCGGCTCAGGGCCTGGGCCAGGCGCCGGGAGGCGGGGGAGGAGGTCACCTCCACGGCCGCGAAATGGCCGACGAGCGCTCCGCGCAGGGCACGGTGCAGGCCGAAGAGGGACATCAGGTTGACGGTGGCCAGTGCCGCGGCCGGGGCGGCGTCCAGATAGTGGCCGTAGGAGGTGTCCAGGCCCAGGTCGGCCATCAGGTCGGAGAACAGCCGGGCGTGGATCTCGTCGGCGCGGCCCGCGCCGAACTCGTCGAACTCCACCGCGACCATGCCCGCCTTGGCCCGGCCCCGCAGCCGGGGGAGCACCCAGGAGTGCGGATCGGCCTCCTTGAGGTGGTAGAGGGAGCGCAACGCCGCGTATTCCCGCATCTGTTGCAGGGTGCCGTGGTCGCGGAGGAAGTGCGAGACGCTGCCGTGGTCCTCGCGGACGGGTTCGCGTTGGAGCTCGTCGAGTGCGTGCTCCGCGGTCCCGGGCGGATCGACTTGCGCGTCCGCCCGCACCGCGTGGAGAAATCGATCCTCCAAAGCGGCTCGCAGGGTGAGGAGTTGAGGATCCCATTCACGGTCGTCCGGTACGCCGTCGAAGCCGCGGTAGTGAAGTTCGTAGAGGACGTACAGGGCGAGGTGGAGATCGCCGCCGTACGCGTCCGCCTCCGCGGGACGCAGGGGGACGACGGCGTTCGATCCGCGCAGCGCGCCGAGGAGCCTGGCCGAGACCGGGCCGCGTGGTTCGGGCAGGCGCACGGCCGTCATGACGTCTCGTCCGGTTTCGTACGACGGCGGTGGCTGGTGTCGCACCACGGCGGGGTCCGTGTGCGACGGCAGGTGCAGACCGCCACCACGAAGCGATGTGACACGGTCGACTTCCCGTCCTCGCCCACGATCTCGACGGGGCCCTCCACCAGGAGCGGCCCCTCGCGCTGGACCCGGATGCGGCGGGGGCGTTCAGGCGTGTTCGGCACGGATGACCACCAGTTCCTCTGTCGTACGGCCGGTCACCAGCCCGCGCTCGCGCAGCCAGCCGAGCCGTGAGCGCAGTACGGGTCCGAAGGGCAGCCGGATGCGCTCGACGACCTCCGCTCGCAGCCCGCCCGCCCGCAGCCGGGCCAGTGTCTCCTCGACACCGCTGAGGTGCGACTGCACGATCAGCAGCCGTCCGGCAGGGCGCAGGACCGCCGGGGCCGACGCGCAGATGCGGTCGATCAGCAGGCGCCCGTCCGTTCCCGCGTCCCACGCGCGGGCGCTGCCCCGGGGCCGCGCATCGCCCGGGGCGGGCACGTACGGCGGGTTGGTGACCACCAGGTCGAACCGGCGGCCCGGTACGGCGGCCGCCAGATCCCCGTGGCGCACTCTCACCATGTGCCCGTTGAGCAGTCCGTTGCACCACGCGGCGGCCACGGCCCGCCAGGAGATGTCCACCGCCGTCACCCGGGCACCCAGCCGGGCCGCCTCCACCGCGAGCGCGCCACTGCCCGTGCCGAGGTCGAGGACCTCGGTGCGGCCGGTGATCCGCTCCCGGCGCAGCGCCCCTCTGAGCAGTCCGGTGTCGGTCTGGGGGCGGTAGACCCCCGGCGGGATCCAGCAGCGGGACGGGGAGGCGGGGGCCGGCTCGCAGGTGCGGTGGACGAGGTACGCCTTCACGGTTCCGCTCCGAACGTGATCGAGGTGGCGGACGCACCGGTCGGGAGCCGGTGGCGCCACACGAGTACCCCTGAGCCGCAGACGTAACGACCGTGCCGTGTCGAGGGGGACGGGAGCCGCGTGGAGACCGGACCCCTGCCTGTTCAATCCGGTCAAAAATGCCTAAATCTCGTAAATCGCGGAACTTGGGAGGCAAGGAGGAAGGACATCGCGCGAGCCTGATGGCCGGACGGGTGGTCCGGCAGGAGGCCGGCGCCGCCCCCCGCGCGTGCCGGGGCCCGCGAACAGGACTGTCGAGTGTGGTTGCGGAGGAGGCTCGCCGCTGTGTCGACCGACCCGAGAAGGGTGAGACCGGGCCGCGCCGAGAAGCCGGTCCTGGGAACGCCGTCGATCCGCGCCCGGAAGCCGAGCGGGGTCGAGCCGCTGGCGGAGTCGCTGGCGCTGGCCGTCCGTCGCGCCGGGGCGTCGGGCGGCGGCATCTACCTCGTGGACGACACCAGGCAGCTTCTGGCACTCACGGTGGGGTGCGGGCTGCCGAGTGATGCCGCCGCGGCCTGGTGGCAGGTGCCCGTGACCGCGTCCGTCCCGGTCGGCGACGCGTTCCGTGAAGACCGCGTCGTGTGGGTGGGCTCGCAGGAGGAGATGGCCCTCTCCTATCCCCAGACCGCGGCGGCCTTTCCTTACCAGTACGCGCTCGCCTCGGCACCGCTGTCCGGCCGCAGCCGCTGCTGGGGCGTCCTGTTCCTGATCTGGCCGGCCGGCCACTCCGGGCGCGCCTCGCCCAGGGAAAGAGGAAACTTCGCCGCCCTCGGCCGACGCGTCGCCCGGGTGATCGAGCAGGCAGGCAGGGCGTTCGTCCCGCCGGACGAGCCGCACATGATCCCCGTGGACGACGTCTCCGAGAGCTACGCCCTGTCCGCCCACGCCCCCGCCGATCTGCTGGAACGGCTGCCGGAAGGCTTCGTCGCCCTCGACCTCGAGGGCAGGATCACCTTTCTCACCAGCCGGGCCGCGACCCTCCTCGGCCGCCACGCCGGCCGGCTCCTGGGAACCAGGCCCTGGCAGTCCCTGCCCTGGATGGACCAGGTCCTCGTCGAGGACCACTACCGCACCGCGGTCATCAGCCGCGAGTCCGTCGCCTTCACCGTGCTGCGGCCGCCCGACACCTGGCTAGACATCGATCTCCACCCCGATTCCAGCGGCATCAGCGTCCGGGTCAAGGCCCGCGGCTCGGCGCCGGACGACCCGCCCGGGGCAGCCTCTCCGGCGGCGAGCGGGGCGTCCGTCGGCCGTCTGTACCAGCTCGTGCATCTGGCGGCGGCCCTGACGGACGTGGTCGGTGTGCAGGACGTGGTCGACCTGATCGCCGTGCAGATCCTGCCCGCCTTCGGGGCCGACGGCATGGTCCTGTCCGCAGCCGACGCCGGACGCCTCAGGATCATGGGCCACCACGGCTACGGCCCGGAGACCATCGAAAGCCTCGACGGCCTTCCGGTGGACACGGGCCTCACGCCCGCGGGCGAGGCGCTGCTCAGAGGGGTTCCCCTGTTCTTCACCGATCCCGACGAACTCGCCCGCGACTATCCCGCCGCACCACGGATCAGCGGAAAGCAGGCCTGGGCCTTCCTCCCGCTCATCAGCGACGCCCGCCCCGTCGGGTGCTGCATCCTCACCTACGCCCGCCCGCACACCTTCACGGCCGACGACCGGGCCATCCTCACGTCGCTGGGCGGACTCGTCGCCCAGGCACTCGACCGGGCCCGCCTCTACGACGCCAAGCACGACCTGGCCCACACGCTTCAGCAGGCACTGCTCCCGCGCAGCCTGCCCACCGTCAGCGGCCTTGAGGTGGCGGCGCGCTACCTCCCCGCCGGTCACGGCATGGACGTGGGCGGAGACTTCTACGACCTCATCCGACTCGACCACTCGACCGCGGCGGCTGTCATCGGCGACGTCCAGGGCCACAACATGGCGGCCGCCGCCCTCATGGGACAGGTCCGTACGGCCGTCCACGCCACGGCGGGAGCGAGCCCGGACGAAGTGCTCGCCCGCACCAACCGCGTCCTGGCCGACCTCGAACCCGACCTCCTCGTCTCCTGTCTGTACGCGCACATCGACCTGGCTCGCGGTCGGATGGGCGTCGCCAGCGCGGGCCACGTGCCGCCCCTGTTGCACCGGCCCGGGGAACGTCCCGGTGTGCTGGAGATCGATCCGGGTCCGTTGCTCGGCATCGGTGTCGACCTCGCGTACCCGATCACCACGGTCCCGATGCCCCCGGGGACGACCCTCGCCCTGTACACCGACGGCCTGGTCGAGGTGCCCGGCACCGACCTCGACCGGATGACGAGCGGTCTCGCGCAGCTCCTCGCGGGCCGGTCACGGCCGGCGAAGCTCGTCGACGAGCTCATCCACCACTCCTGGCCGCACGGCCTTCCGACCGACGACATCGCCGTACTCCTTCTGAAGACCGGCGAAGTCTGAAGACCGGCGAAGTCCGAGGGCCGCCGGAGCCTGACGCCCGCGAGCCGACGGGTGCGGGATCAGACGGGTGACGTCGGCGGGTTCGGAAGGCATGACGGCCGTCGCCGGGGCAGCATCCGGATGACTTCAGCCAAAGGTGCCGTCACGTTCGTACGAGGTGGAAGGGGGAGCCGGTGCTCGGCCAGGCGATGGGGGCGATGCTGCCGGCCGCGTTGGCGGTCGCGCTCAGTCCCTTCCCTCTGATCGGGATCATCCTGATCCTGTCCGGCGCGCACGGACGCCGCAACGGCCTGCTGTTCGCGGCCGGGTGGATCACCGGCCTCACGATCGCGGCCACGCTCGTCGCGTCGCTGCTCGGCGGCGCCGACGACCCCGACAGCACGTCGTCGGCGGTCGCGGACTGGGGCCGGATCCTCGCCGGCGGAGCCCTCGTCGCCCTCGGAGCTCGCACCTGGTGGACACGCCCGCGCGCCGGTGAGCGGGAGCGGCAGCCACGCTGGATGGCCTCCCTCGACGACGCCGGTGCCGGACGGGCGTTGCTCCTGGGCGCCCTCCTCGCGGGAGCCAACCCCAAGAACCTCGTCCTGACCGCGTCGGCCACCACGTCGATCGTCGAGGCCGGGGCACATGACGTCGGCCTCGTCACGGCCGTCGCCGTCTACGTCCTCATCGCCTCGTGCACGGTCCTCGGCTCCGTCGGCCTGCACCTCGCCGGCGGACGGCGCGCCGCGTCGTTCCTGGACACCGTCAGGGAGTTCATGGTCACCAACAGCACCGTGATCACGGTGATCGTGCTGCTGCTCCTGGGCGCCGGCGTCCTGGGAGACGGGCTGTCCGGGCTGGATCGGTGAGACCTGTGGCCGAACGCCGCGGGCGACCGTGGCGCGGCCGGGCCGGTCGCGCGGCCGACGGTCCCTGCCGGTCGGGCCCGTGCGCGCCGGGGACCGCTGTCAGTGAGTGAGGGTGTCTGTACGCGGGGCCCTGTCAGCCCACGCCCATGCGGAGATACCTCACCCCGCAGTCGCGGCAGAAGGGATCGGACTCGGGGGTGCCCCATGCCTTCGGTGGCTGTGTCCAGGCGGCCGGGTCGAGCCGCCGCCCGCACAGCGACACCGTCTCGCCCGCCCCCGTCATGTGCCACAGCGCGACCCGGGCACCGACCGACTCGGGCGGGGCGTCCTGCGCGTACTCGGCGCGCAATGCGTACTCCACGAGCCCTCCTCGCTTCCTGCCGTGCCCGTCGTGTGGCCTGGCATTGTCCGAAGGACTCCCGTCGGGTTCCCCCGCTGACGCGGGCGAATCAACGGACGGACGCCCTGGGGGACTGCGAGGGCAGGCGCCAGGGCGGGGCTACGCGATTACGGCGTGATCGGCGAAGATCTGGGCACCTCAGCCAGGGCGTGGAGGTGCTCCAGCGCGTCAAGGACGACGGTTCGCCCGTACCAGGAGTTCCAGCGCGCCAGGTCGCCGGCCAGCGTCCGCAGACCGGTGAACTGTACGTCCGCCAGCCAGGGACCCGGCCGGGAGTGGTGGACGGTGATGGCGCCCGAGCACACGCCGTCCTCGGCGAGGACGGGCACCGCGTACAGGGCGCGGCTGCCCGCGGCCGACGCGGTGCGGCCCACCTCGGTCGCCACGAGGTCGGGGTCGGTCGTGACGTCTGCGACGAACACCGGCCGTCCGAGCAGACGAGCCCGCGCGCACACGGCCGGCGGGTCGCCGACCTGGGCGATCTGATCCCGATAGGCGGAGGCGAGACCCAAGTGGGCTTCCAGGACAAGGGAGTTGTCCAGAGCGGGGTCGACCAGATGCACCTCCGCGCCCTCCGCGTCGGCGACGGTGACCACCTCGTCCACGAGCGTGCGCAGCAATTGCCGCCGGTCGTACGCCACTTGGTCGGGGACGTCCAGCAGTTCGGGAGACGGCGGGGGAGTACGCAGGCGGCCCGGGAACCACTCGGACGAGCGCGCGGCGGGGCGTGGGGCGGTGACCACGGTGGAGGCGAGGATGCCCAGCGGCACGTTGTGACGCCGGGAGGCTTCACGGAGCAGGTCGAGGGCCTCCTGGAAGCCGTCCAGGGTGTAGCGCTCGAACACGATTCCCTGGGCCAGGCCGATGACGGCACCGGCACGGACCTTGGCGTGCGGGCCGAGGGCGTCGTCCGACTCGTACACCGACTGGCACGCCGACTCGTGTGTCGCCCGGCCCGCCGGCTCCTCCGCCGTCTCGACGCGATGAGGCGGCGCGACCTCGAGCAGCGCGGCCAGCGCCGCGTCGAGCGTGGGACAGACCCGCAGGCCGGGCGCCGGCGCCAGGGTGAAGATCTCTCGCACATGCGGGGTGGAGACGACCACCAGGACCGGATGGTCGGAGCGAGGACGTGTGTGGGTGTCCAGCACATGGATGCCGGCCGCGCTCACCAGCCGCAGTCCCGTCAGATCGAGGATCACACGCCGGCGTGGGCCCACTGTCCGAAGGTGTGCGGTGAGCTCCTGGCCGAGTGCGGCGGCACCCTCGGTGTCGAGAACGCCGGACAGACAGAGCACGTCCGCGCCGTTCGTCACCCGCCGTACGGCGAGCGTCGCGTTCAGCTCCCGACGACCGGACCGCGAGGCCACCGCCTGTTCCTGTGACATGCGGCCCGTCCTTCCCGGAACGTCGGCCGCTGTCCGACCCTTCCTCCACCTTCGACCCGTGCGGGCGGAAGGGCAAGGAGCGGGGCAGGCATGGCCCGAAGTGTCGCTCGCCGCCGTCGGATACGCCCGGCACCTGACATCGTGCGCCGCACCGCGCGGCACCGGCCGAGCCAAGGGGCGGGCTACCCCGGCTCCGTCCGGTGTACCGCGGTGAGGGTCGCGTACACCACGATGTTGCCCCTGTATCCGCTGTCCCCGGCCTCGCCCCCGCAGGTGATGACGCGGAGTTCGGGCCGGCCGGAGCTGCCGTAGACCTTCTTCTCGGGGAACCTGTCCTTGTCGTAGACCTCCACGGCGTCGACCGTGAAGACGGCGGTACGACCGTCCGCCCGGCTGACCTCGACGGATGCGCCCTTGGTGACGGCGCCGAGCCGGTAGAAGACTCCGGGCTCTCCGGCGCGCGTGTCCACATGTCCCGTGGTCACGGCCGTGCCCCGGGAACCGGGGGTCGTGCCGCCGCCGTACCAGCCGGCGACCCCGGCGTCGCCTTCGGGCGGGGGCCGCAACGCCCCCGCCTTGTCGAGGCCCAGCCGCGCGAGGGACGCGTTCACGCCGATCGCGGGGATACGAAGCCGGACGGGCTCGGAGCGGGGCAGCGGCGGCACGTCCGCGTGTGCCGTCGGGCCGGGGTGACCCGCCGAAGGTGTGGAGAAGGCCTGGTCGGCCGACGGCTGCGGGGGCCGCCGGTCGATCATCGTGCCGAGCACCAGCAGGATGCCCGCCACCAGCGCCAGCACCAGATACGTGACCGGGGGGACGGACGTGCGCGGGGTCGTACCGGCCCTGTCCCTGGATTCCTTCACAGTCGAGCCTCTTGCCTGGAGGGTGCCGACGGGGTCCGCTCCCGCGGTCCGGGGGACGGACCCCGCGTGGCCGGGTGACCGGAGCGGAAGGTCAGGACCGGGCGCCGTCGTGCGAACGGCGGCGCATCCTGAACAGGGCCCCGGCGGCGGCCGCGGCGATCAGCGCACTGCCCACGGCGACCTGGGTGTTGGTGTCCGTGGCGTCACCGAAGCCGGCCTGGATCGCACCGTTCGGCTGCTGTTCGGCGATCTGGTACGTATCCGTCAGCTTGATCCGCGGCGGGCACTTCACGGTCACGGTGTCGATGCCGGACGCGCCCTCCGCCGGGATCTGGAACTCTCCCGCGAGCACGCCCTTCTGGTTGCCGCCGAACATGTTGAACTGGCCGCCCACCGTCGACTGGCCCTTGCCGTACGTCACGTCGGGGCCGCAGGCCGTGGTGGTGACCCGGACCGTGGAGCCCGGCAGCGCACTGCCCGGGTTGATGCGGAGCTGCGTGTCGTCGGCTGCCACGGCGGCCGGGCTCTGGAGCGCCATGACCCCGAGGAGCAGTCCGACACCGAGGCCAACATGTGTGTTTCGCAAGGGAATCCTCCGGCAAGGCAGTGGCCGAACCGTCCGCTCGGCGCTCCTGTGGTCTCCACCGACGAGAAAACCGACGCTCCGTCAGCTCCGCAACAGGAGACGAGGACCCCGGCGTCACCCGGCCAGCCGCAGCCACCGCTCACCCGCCCGGCGTTTACGCAGGTCGTGGAAGCGGATGCGGCGCGGCGAACGTGCCGTCCCGGGTGGCGGATGGGCTAACGATCTTCATCCCCGAACGGGGCCATGCCTCGGCACCGCTTCACGGAACGCTGACCTCCGGGGCGGCGTCGACGCTGCCGCTGTCGTTCCTCGTGGTCGGGGCGTGTGCCGGAAGGCGACGCACCGAGGGGACACACAGGAGCGCCAGCGAGGCGGGGACCGCGATCAGCGTCATCCCGTACAGCGTGGGGCGCAGGCCCAGGGAATCGGACACCGGGCCGGCGACCGCGAGGCCCAGCGGCATGAGTCCCGCCGAGAGGAGATAATCGTAGGAGCTCACACGGGACAGGGCGGCTTCCGGGATGTGTGTCTGGAGCGCGGTTTCCCAGGTGACGAAGAAGAGGGAGACGCCCACGCCGGTGACCGCTTCGAGGACGGCTGTCACGGCGACCGTCGCGCCGGACCCGATGATGACCGCCTGACAGGAGCCCACGGCCAGCGCGGCGGCCGCGAGCGCCATCGGACGGGCGACCTTGAGCCGGTAGGCACAGACGTCCCCGACGATGGACCCGATGCCGAAGCCCGCGGTCACGACCGACCAGCCCGCCGCACCACCCCACTGCCGCTCGGCCAGGACGGGCCCCAGGACGAACACGGACGGCAGCACGACGATGTGGTAGACCGACATCGCCGCCATACCGGACCACACCCACGTCCGGCTGCGTACCTGTGCCCAACCCCCGCGCAGCTCCGCGAGAAACGTTCCTCCCGAGGCGGCGGGTGACGCCTCGGGCGTCATGGCGCGCGGCGTCAGCCGGGCCAGGAACGCGGCGCTGACCGCGAACGTCAGCGCGTCCACCGCCAGCGCGCCGCCGGGGCCCGCCAAGGCCACCAGGCCTCCGGCGAGGGCGGGGCCGACCACTAGACCGGCCGACTGGACGAACCCGCGCAGGGCGTTCGCCTCCCGCAGCCGGTCGGCCCCGACGAGCAGCGGCATCAGCCCGGTGGCCGCGGGCATGAAGAACGCGTCGGCGGTGCCGAACACGATCATCAGGAGCACGAGATGCCCGACCTCGGCGACTCCGGTCAGCAGCAGGACCGCGGCGAGCCCCTGCACCACGAACCGCACCAGGTCCGACGCCAGCATGATGCGGTGCCGCTGGAAACGGTCCGCCCACACCCCGCCCACCAGGCCGAACAGCAACGTGGGGATGAGCGCGGCGGCGGCCAGCAGGCCCACGTCCGAGGCGGATCCGCCCACGGAGAGCACGGCGAAGGGCACGGCGATGAACGACACACGGTCGCCCAGCACCGACAGGCACTGCCCGATGAACAGACGGGCGAACTGGGGCTCGTCACGGAGCACACCAGGAACCAAGGACTTCACGAAACGACCGATCAGGGGCGGAGGACATGAACTGCGGGCGCCCGATGGTAAGCAATGCCGTCCTCGCAGGTCACCTCGATTACGTCGGCCGGAGCCGGTCGAGGATGTGCGGCCAGGCGGCCGCTCCCAGGAGCGCGTCGGCCGCGGGAGTGCCTCCGTACAGGAAGTACGGGGATGCGGGGGCCGGGCTCTCACCGGGGAGACGCGGCCGGTGGCCGGCGTCGTGGCGGGCCACCAGCTCGACCGTGCTCCCGGCCGAGCGCCGGAGTCGGGCCAGCCGTTCGGCGAAGGGGAGGGAAGGCCACATGGCGTCGTCGCCACCCGCGACGAGGACCAGATCGGCGCGGGCCCTGCCGACCGGGATCTCCGCCAGGGGGAGCAAGGGCGCGAAACTCCGCTCGCTGAGCTCGTACCAGCCGCGGATGGCGACCGGGTCGCCCTCCGGTTCCGCCTGCGTCCAGGAGTCGTCGACCGGGACGAAGGGCAGCGGCCGGCCCTTCCAGGTCCACGAGGAGCGGTGGGGGCGGTCCTTGCCGTCGAGGCCCGGTCCGACGTTGCACCAGACGTGCGAGGTGGGTGAGACCGCGATGACGACGTCCACCCGGGGGTCGTGGACAGCGGTCACCAGAGCCGCCTCCGCCCCCTTGGAGGCACCGAGGATCCCGATGCGCCCGGCCCCGTTCGCGACGAGGAGGTCGACCGCGGCGGTGAAGGTCTCCAGGGGTGTCTCGCAGATGCCCGGAGGCTGCCCCGGCCCGCCGAACCAGCGGATGGACAGCGCCGTCATGCCCTGCCGGGCCAGGAGGCGCGCCCTCTCCCGTTCGACGCGTCCGCTGGAACCGGCCAGCACCAGGACGCCGACGTCACCGCCGCGGGCGGGCGCGACCAGCACCCCCTCCCAGGGACGGATCAGCTCGTGTTCGACAAGGTCCACGTGTCCCCCAGCGCCGGCGTTCGTGTCACGGTGAGCGGATCATCTGCGCCCGCACACCGTAATGATCGGACAGATAGGCCTGGCGGCCGTCGTCCAGGGTCACCTCGTCCTGGAACACGAGGTCGGCGTCGCCGGTCAGTGTCTGCCCGGCGGCGGCCCTGACCAGTACGTGGTCCAGGGCCGGCGGCGACGGCCATCGAGGTGTCGGCCGATAGGTCGGGCGGGTGTCGCCGGCCAGGAGGTCGCGCAGCCCCGCCGCGGTGACGAAGTCGGACAGTGCCGCCGAGTCGCGGGGAAGGTTCAGGTCACCGGCCACGGCGAGGGGCACGGACGGGTCGACGGCCGCGATCAGCCCGGTGAGCCGGGCCAGTTCGGCATGAGCGATGCGCGTGTAGCGGTTCGTGGGGGACCAGTCGTCGTCCCGGTTGGCCGACAAGTGGGTGTTCAGGAGCACCAGTTCACCGTCGGGGGTGGCGACGGACGCCACCTGGACACCCTTGCGCATGAGGAGTTCGCCGCGCACCGGGCCCGTCATCGGGTACGGCACGAACCGTGACCGGCTGATCGGCCACCGGGACAGCAGCACCAGGCCGCCCTTGAGCAGGACCGTGCCGGAGCAGGCGCAGTACCGGTACGCGGGGGCGGCACGACGGATCAGGCGGGCGTGGCGGCGGAACATGACCTCCTGTAGGCAGACGATGTCGTAGTCGGACCGGTCGAGCGCCGCGCCGAGGGCACGCAGCCGTGCCGGGACGTCGCCGGTGAAGAGAGCGTTCATGGTCAGCAGTCGCAGGGCCTGCACGAAACCTGTCACCTTCCGCGGGGCAGCTGTTCGGACGCTCTGATGACGCCGAGCCGTGTCGGTCGGTTCCGGGTCCGCCCAGTGTTCCGCGTCGTGCCGCCCGGGCACGCCCGTGGCGGGCCGGGCCGAGGTCAGGTGTCGGCGGTGTTCGCCGTCTTCGCGGCGACAAGTCAGCGCGCAGCGGGATCTCGCGCGCTCGCACAGGCCATCGACCGTCGTGTGCGTTCGGCTGTGGGCCTAGGTGTATTGATCACGAGCGTTGTTGACACTGGCGGGTCTTGAACATGGCGAAGACCTCCGATGTGGTGGAGCTGTCTAGGACTGCACCGCAC